>CAMHIS010000033.1 GCA_946185285.1 uncultured Prevotellaceae bacterium | reverse complement strand
GGCGTTGACGATGCGGGTGACATTGTCGAGCTGTCCGAGGAGGTCGAAACCGTCGACCATCAGCAGCAGGCGGCCTTTGAGGAAGGGGCGCGTCAGCCGGGCATTCCATACGAGGTCGGTGGTGTTCAGACGAGTGTCGGCATAGCCAGTGCGGGTGTAGAGGTTGAGGTCGAAATGTTAACACTAAAGCATCGTGACCAGGCCGCCATTGACCTTGACGATGCCCTGCTGTTCGAGGACGGTGAGGAGGGCGTTGATGGTCTCGCTGATTTTGGCACCGGCACTGGCGAAACCGAGTTTCTTGGCGGCGAGGCTGGCGATGCGCTCACGGGGTAGGGAGAATTCCTCGGCGACGATTTCGCGGATGACGTTCATCATCTCGCGGTCGGGAATCTCGGCAATGGTGCGCTGCGAGGGCGAACGGTAGGTGCCGTAGGCTTCAGCACTCTCGCGGTCGAGCCAGAAGGTGAAGCCGCTGCCGTTCTTCATCGGCTCGCGGTAGAAGTTGGGGGCTGCCAACTCGACGGCCCGCTGGATGTTGGCACCGGCGTGGCCGAAACCGAAGTGACGGGCCAGCAGCTTGCAGAGGTAGTTGTCGTTGACGGGCTGTTCGGTCTTCAGAATGCGGCGGATGGTGTCGCGGTTGTAAACGCGCTCGGGGTTGTAGTTCTGCTTGTCGACGGTTGGCGGCGGGAGCTGGGCTTCCTCGTAGGGCCGCTGATGCTCGTTCCGCTCAGCGTCCTCGACGGTCTCCGAGGGCTTGGCGTTCTCCACGGAGAATGCGTAGACGGGTTGCTGCGTCTCTATCTTCACAGGGGCGGGCTGTGCCGTCTCTGCCTGCTTCAGCTCGTCAAGAATCTGGCTGATGACGCGCTCACGGTTCTCGTACCAGTCAATGGAGTAGATGCGCATCGTGCGCCAGTGGAGCATCTGCAGCACACCGGGCTGTACTATCTCGCGGTCGCGGGTAGTCTTGGTCTCGTAGTAGCTACGGCCGTCGCAGAGGATGCCTAAGATGTAGCGGTCGGGAGCGTCCTTGGCCGATACGGCGATGTCGACCTTGAAGTTCGACCGTCCCACGCAGGGTGTCACCGTATAGCCGTGCTCGCTGATAGCCTGGCTGATCTGTTCAATCAGCACGTTGCTGCCTTTAGCACCGTCGCCCTGCGTGTTGAGCAACGGCAGGCGGCCGTTCTCGGCATACTCCAGGAAGGCCTTCAGTCCCTCGACGCCCTTGGCATTGGAGCGCTTGAGGTCAATCTGGCCGGAAGTGAGGGTAGAGTAGACCACCATCTCGTAGCGGGCACGCGAGACGGCCACATTCAGGCGCCGCTCGCCGCCGGCATTGTTGAGCGGTCCGAAGTTCATGCTCACCTTGCCGAACTTGTCGGGTCCGTAGCCCACGGAGAAGAGGATAACGTCGCGCTCGTCGCCCTGCACGTTCTCGAGGTTCTTGATGAACAGCGGCTCCTGCCCGCCAAGGGCGATGTCCTTCAGGTCGGGATGGCGGTCGAGTTCCTCGCTCAGAATATCTTCGATGAGGTTCTGCTGTACCTTGCTGAACGACACGATGCCGATGCTCAGGCGCTGCAGCTCCTTGTCGGCCAGGCGGCGCATCACCTCCCGGGCAATGGCCTGCGCCTCCTCGGGGTTGCTGCGCGTGCGCCCCTTGTCGTACTTGCCGTCGACCTTCACCAGTCGCACTTTCACGTCACGGTCGTCGACCGACGGGAAGGTGAGCAGTCGGTTGTCGTAGTACTGCGAATTGCTGAAGGCAATGAGGCTCTCGTGCTTGCTGCGATAGTGCCAGCTGAGGTAGTACTCACGCATCGACAGTGTGCGGCAGTCGTCGAGGATGCTCTCCATATCGTCGATGTCGGCCTCGTCCTCGTCGACCTGCGACGATGTGAAGAAGCTGGTGGGGGGCATCTGCTTGCTGTCGCCGACGACGATAAGGGCCTTGCCTCGGGCTATGGCGCCGACGGCCTCGCTGGTAGGCATCTGCGACGCCTCGTCGAAGATGACGAGGTCGAACTTCTCGCTAGCGAGGTCGAGGAACTGCGCCACAGACAGCGGGCTCATCAGCATACAGGGACACAGGCGGGGCAGCAGGGTGGGGATGCTGTCGATGATGGTGCGGATGGACGTGCCGCGACCGCCGTTGGCAATGTTGCGCTTCAGGATGCTTACCTCCGAACCGTCGGCTGAGGCCGTGGCTGCCGAGGGGATGCGACCGGCGAGGCGGCTGTACAGTTCGGCCTTGCTCAGTTCCTGGAAGCGTTGTGTATTCTCCTTATACTTGTCTATCTGCTGGCGGAAGAGCAGACCGTTGAACTTGCGCAGCTGCTGGCTGTCGTCGATGGAGGCGGTAATCATCTGGTGGTACAGGCCCTTGACATAGGCATTGACGGCGGCTGTCGGCGACTGGCCTCCAGTCTCTATCATCTGCACGACGGGGGCCAGGCCCAGGCTTGTCAGCTCGCGCTTCTTGTCTACCCAGTGGCACCAGTCCTTGGTGGTGGCGTAGCTGGTGAGCCAGCGTGAGAACCGCTGGACGCTATCGTCGTTGACGGGGTGGTGCGTAGCGGTCAGTTGGCCGAGGCGGCCGACAAGGGTCTCCAGCTGGTGGAACGTGCCCAGCAGTTCGTCGGAGCCGTCCTTGAAATCCTGACGGAATGCCTTCCACCCGCCGCCCATACTGCTGATGAAGTGCTGGCGGCAGTCGCTGTAGCGCTCGCCCTTCTTCTTGGCGTAGCTTGCCAAGAGTCCGTCTACGTCGTCAACCAGTGTGAAGAGCTGCTCGACATTGTCGGCGGCGATGTTGCCATACTGGCGGAGCTCTTTCTGGTAACTGCGCTTGGCGAAGAAGCGGGGCAGGAACCACTTCTGCTGAATGTCGCTCCAGCGACGGCGCTCGCTGTCGACGTCGATATTCATAATGCCGCTGAGCGGACACTCCAACGCCGTGCTGCGGTCTACGCAGGCCGCCAGCTTCTCGAGCCACCTCACGTCGTCCTCGTCGGTCAGACTGAAGGGTGTGGCGGCGGCAAAGCGCTCTTTCTGCTCACCGTACTTCGGCCACAGCTTGGTAAAGCCGTCCAGTGATTGTCTGATGTCCTCCAGTGTGGCCGTCTTGTTGTCTATCGGCTCCAGGCCGGCCAGCGGGTGGCTGCCGGGCTTGCCGACCAGACTGACGACGGTCTCCGTTGTCTCGGCCTGACTCAGGCATTGGGCTATGAAGGAGGCGCTCTGCTGCTCCTTCGGGAATGTATAGCCCTCCAACTCGTCGCCGGTCATCTGCAGATACTCCGATATGCAGTCGTACAGGCTCAGTCCGTTGCTGTCCCGTGTGTGCAGTGCCTCCATATAGGCTATCAGCTCCTGACGCTCCTGGAACAGCTCGTCGGACGTGCCCTGATAAGCCTCCGGCGACTTCAGCTTGCGTGCGTTCAGCGCCATCTCCATCTGTTCGAGGAAGTGCTTCTTGGTCACCTTGTTGGAGTGCAGCTCCAGGCAGAAGGGTGCCAGCCCTATCTTCTCCAGGCGCGACTGCACCACTGACAGGGCCGCCATCTTCTCGGCTACAAACAACACCCGCTTGCCCTGGAACAGGGCATTAGCAATCATATTGGTGATGGTCTGCGACTTTCCCGTTCCCGGGGGACCGTGCAGGATGAACGACTTGCCGCGTCCCGACTCGACGACGGCCTCCATCTGCGACGAATCGACGTCGAGGGGTATGGCGAAGTCGCCGGGTGTGTTCTCTTTGTCTATCTTTCGCGCGTCGACGGTATCCCCGTTCGTGTCCGGTGTCGTGGGTTTCCCCGTCAGGGCGCTTATGACGGCGTTCTCCTCCAGTCGGGCTGCGTTCGAGTGGATATCGTTCCACATCACGAACTTATTGAACGAGAACAGTCCGAGCATTGACTCCTCCAGGACGTCCCACTTCTTCTGTTCGAGGATGGCGCGGCGGACGATGGTGAAGATGAGCTTCACGTCGACGCCGCTCGCGTCCTTGGGCAGTTCCTTGAGGGCGTCCAGATTGATGCTGAAGTTCTGTTTCAGCAGTTCGGCAAGCGTGATGTTGAGCATGATGTCCTCGTCGCGCTTGCGGAGGACGTAGTTGTTGCCTGAGCGGCGGATGATGTCGACCGGCAGCAGCAGGATGGGGGCGAAGCGCGGCTGCTCGCTCTTCTGCGTCTCGTACCACTTCAGCATACCCAGTGCCAGGAACAGGCTGTTGGCACCATTCTCCTCGATGGATGTGCGGGCTGTGCGGTAGACATATTTCAAGGTGTCCTGCAGTTCCTTCTCCGTCAGGTACGACACAATCTTGTTCTCCTCAATTAACTGCTGTACCAGCGGCTGGTGCTGGCAGGCCTGATGAGCCGAGTCGAACATACCGTGCTGCGAAGGCTCCATGCGGGTGCCGGGGCAGGGCACCACCTGGTAGTCCTCACCGTTCTGGAGATGGTCTTCCAGATGCTCTATGCCAAATGAAATAAAAGGTACAACGCGCTTGCCTAACCGTGTGTTAAGCAGATTGTTACGCAGTGAGAAGTCAAGCAGTTTACGCTCCCAGAGCAGTTGCTTTGTCATCGTGACCTTTGAATCGTCCAGCCGCAAGTCGTAATGGTTCAATGCGTTGATGTGACCAGTCGCCTCATCATGCTTCACGCCCTCGCTTTCGAAGGTCCACGCACCGTTCTTCTGCACCCGCTGCGGTATGGGCTTGATGTTGCCCAAGCGGCAGCGGCGTACGTCGACAAAATGGATGAAGCTGTTTTCGTCCCTCACCTTACGGGCGGCCGACTCGACAGCGTCCTCGAACGACACTGGGGCCGACTGCGTGATGGCCGTCGTCTCGACAAGCACCACGTTATTGTTACCGTCGGCCATCTCCTTCAGCAGGTACGACGCATCGTCGCACACCATCTGCGGGTAGACCGTCGGCGTGAGCCACGCCCCGACCAGGGCGTGGTCGTTGAACATTACGATGATGGGGTTGATGCCTATCTGCTCGAGGCACGAGGCCATGAGCAGCGTGGTGTCGATACACGTGCCGAGCTTCCCGGTCAGTACCTGGTCGGCCAGGCGCAGCCGCTGTCCGAACTTCTCGAAGTTGGCGGACGGCGTGCTGTAGACGATGCCCTCGGAGCGCAGAGCCTCGTAGAGGGCGGCCACCTGCTGGCGCACGCGGTTGCGGTTCTGCGTCTGGTACTCGTCCAGTGCCGATGATCCGGTGAGCCGTTCCAGGATTCCCGCCGTCTTCACCAACACAGGCGACAGCCGTGGGTGGTTGGGCACCACGAAAGCCGCTATCAGCTCGGGCATAATGGCCGTGCCGCCCCACTGGTCGTAGGCCAGCAGACTGATGGGGTAGTCCTTCTCCAACAGCAGCTCCTGGCTCTGCTCGATACGTAGCTTGAACGTCGTGTCAATGGCTTCCGTCGTCGTACTCAGCACGTTCACGTCAGGCGAAATCCTCACCTGCCGCAGCTGGATGGTGCTGCCTCGTCCCAGGCTGTCCACATGGGCTGTGTAGGTATCGATGTACTCGCCGCTTAGCGTCACCACAATCTGGTGCCAGTCCTTGTCGTCGTTGTTCTCTATGACAAACGTGTTGCAACAGGCCACACCGTTTGCCGACATCGAGTAGTTCAGACAGGGTAGGTAATCGAATGTCAGTAATAATCTCTCCTTCATTGTTTTTGTTTTATTATGTTTGTTATCTGACAGAAACCTGCAATGGGGCATCGAGTCCGTGGAGGAACCACTCTATGCGAGCCTGCCACTCCTGCGGCGTGCGCACGTCGTACTTCGACCAGGCAGAGCCGAAATAGTAGGTGTAGCGGTCGCCACGATAGTCGTGCACGATACCGAGGGCATGACCGCGATGGCGGCGGGTCTCGACGGTGCCGTTGGGGAAGAGGGCGGCAACATAGAGCGGCGCCTGATGAACGCGGGGCTGGTCGGTGGGGTCGGTATAATAGACGTAGTTGGAGCCGAGGACGACGGGCTCAGGGGCTTCGCGCTGAATGACGACACCCGAACAGAAACTGACGGCATGGTCGAGTCCCTCATACCAGACGGTCATGCGGTTGAAGTTCGACTGCTTGTCGAGCTGAATGATGCGGTGCTCCTCAACCTCGCAGCCGTCGACCCGCGTCTTGTTCTGCACCAGATGGACGGTGAAGCGCAGCGGACCGTCGTCGAGAATCTCATAGCGGTTGAAGACGTAGGGCATCACGATGCTGTCGCCGACCATCAGAGCCGGAGCGCCGCAGCCTAAGGTTGCGCCGACCTTATAGGGGTCGAGTCCGCGCCCGTGGTCGTGATGGTAGCTGTTGATGCGGTAGAGCGAGTCACCGCGCTGACGGTTGACGCGCCGCAGGGAGTCGACGCGCGGCATCATCACCACGTCCTCGATATAGTAGCGGTCGTCGACAACCAGCTCAGGCGTGTTCTTCGTCCACACGTCGATACCGTAGGAGCGCTCGCCGGTGCGGCCAAGGGCAGGGCCGTAGACGCGATAGGCGCCTCGGTCGTTCTCCCAGGCGAAGTCGTCCTTGCGCTCAGGGTGGAGGGCACCGTGACAGACGGTCTGGAACTTAGGCGGCTGGCCGGGGACGATGACGAAACGCGCCGTACCATGAGGACGGACTGCAGCCTCGATGAGCAGCTGGCCGTCGTGGGTGAGCTGATAGGGCACGTCGAGGGCGGCTCCTTCGAGCACGCGGAAAGTCTCGCCTATCCTGCCTTTCACGTCGGCTACGTCGGCTACGGCCACCACCTCGTGGCGGAAGTCGGCGGTGGGGTTCTTCACTTCAACGGTCAGCGACTGGGCTGTAGAAGTGAGAAGTGAGAAGTGAAGAGTGAAAAGTGAAAGGAGCAGTCTGTTCATTTCATTTCTGTGTTAAAGAAGTTCAGACACTGGCGGAACAGGTGGTTGCGGGTGTTGCCGCCGTAGATGCTGTGGTTGCGGTTGGTGTAGACGAGCTGGCGGAAGTCCTTGTCGGCCTGCACGAGAGCCTCTACATACTCGGCCGTGTTGCGGTAGTGTACGTTGTCGTCGGCCAGTCCGTGACAGAGCAGCAGCGCGCCGCTGAGCTTCGAGGCGCGGGCTATCGGGTTCACCTCGTCATAGCCCTGCTTGTTCTCGTTGGGCGTGCGCATGTAGCGCTCGGTATAGACGGTATCGTAGTAGCGCCAGCACGTTGGCGGTGCGATAGCAATGCCGCAGCGGAAGACGGGACGGCCTTCGGACATCGACATCAGCGTGTTCCAGCCACCATACGACCAGCCCCAGATGGCGATGCGGTCCTTGTCGACATACGGCTGCTGACCGAGCCACAGGGCGGTCTCCACCTGGTCGCGGGCCTCGAGCTCGCCGAGTCGCAGGTAAGTACACTTCTCGAACTCAGCACCACGTCCGCCCGTGCCGCGATTGTCGACACAGACCACGATATAGCCCTGCTGGGCCATGAGCTGCTCCATGACGGCACCGTTGCCGCTCATGCCGATGCCCCACTTGTTCTGTACCTGCTGGGCTCCGGGACCGCCATACTGGTACATGATGACGGGGTACTTCTTCTGCGGGTCGAAGTCCTTGGGCTTCACCATCCAGCCGATGAGCTTGGTCTCGGGCGTGGTGAATACGAAGAACTCCTTCGTGCCCATGTCGTAAGAGGCGTATTTGTCGGCCAGTGCCTTGTTGTCGATGAGCGTGGTGAGCGTCTTGCCCTGATTGCTGCAGAGCGAGTAGACGGCTGGATTGTTGATGTCTGACCAAGTGTGGACGAAGTACTTGAAGCCCTTCGAGAAGATGGCCGAGTTCCAGCCCTGCTTCGGCGTCAGACAGTCGGTCTTGCCGTTGCTGTGGGCGACGAATACCTTCTGCTCGGTGGGGCCTTCGTTGAGGGCGGCAAAGTAGACGTCGCCCGTCTGCTCGTCGTAGCCGTAGACGTCGGTAACGATGGTGTGTGCCTGCCCGCCGAGCCGCTGGCCGGGCTTCTCCATGTCGCCCACACTGCGCATCAGTTGGCCGTTGAGGTTGTAGACGTAGATGTGGTTATAGCCGTCGCGCTCGCTGGTCAGCACAATGTGCTTGTCGGTAATCAGCGTCTGCGCCAGCACCTCCTCCTTGATGTACTTGTCGACCTTGTCCTCGACCACAAGCTGGCAGAGCGTCGAGAGCGGGTTGCACATATAGATGCGCAGGCAGTCCTGATGGCGGTTCATGGTGAACACGGCCACCTTCGTGGGGTCGCTGGTAGCCTTGATGCGGGGGATATAGCCGTCGGCGTCGAGCGGCAGGTCCATCTTGCGCGTCTGGTGGCTCTTGATGTCATACGACATGACGCAGACCTTAGAGTTCTGCTCGCCGGCCACGGGGTACTTGTAGGTGTAGAATCCAGGATAGTCGGCATACTCCTCGCGCTCGGGAGCCATGCCCTTGAACAGCTGCATGGAGTACTGCCTGACCTGACTCTCGTCGAAGCGCACCCACACAACCTGCTCGGAGTTGGCGGTGAAGACGAGCGCCGAGTTATAGCTGAACTCCTCCTCATAGACCCAGTCGGGAATGCCGTTGATGACCTCGTTGAACTTGCCGTCCTTGGTAATCTGGCTCTCGGCATTGTCGTAGAGCAGCTTGACCAGATGGATGTTGTTGTCGCGCACGAAGGCAATGACATTGCCGTCGGGCGAGAAGACGGGCGTCTGCTGAGGACCGCCGTCGCTGAGCGGCTCCAGCTTGTTGTTCTGGATCATATATATATAATAGGTGGCGGTGAACGAGCGGCGGTAGATGGGCTTCGTCTGCGTCTGGATGAGAATGCGCCTGCCGTCGGGACTCATGATGTAGCCGTCCACGCGGCTGATTCTGGGACCACGGGCCGTCTCGGCGTCGAAGAGCACTGCCGTCTGCTTGCCCGTGCGGAACGAATAGCTGACGATGCGCTTGCCGTCGTCGCTGATCTGGGCGTAAGTCTCACCATCGGCCAGTGGCGTCACGGCCGTCATCGACTCGCTGCGGAACGTGCCGCCCACGACGTCGTTCAGGCTGAGCTTCTGCCCAGCCAATACACTAACTGCCGTCATCGCCAAGGCAATGAAGGAAATGAGGATTCTTTTCATAAGTATTGTGTTTGAGGGTTATCTTATTCGGTCGGCGGCCCGGACGAGCTTCTCGTCGTCAAGTATGCCCTTTCGGGCCAGGAATATCAGGATGACGCTGACCATAGGCAGCGACTCTACGATGCTTGCCTCACCTTCGAGAGCGGCAACGCCGATGTACCATGCAAGGAGTATGAATAATCCTGCCAGACAAAGGCGGGCCTGCGGGATGCGGCGGCGGTACTGGAAAATGGTATAGGCAGATAGGACTGCCGATACCACCAGCACGATGTCAATCCAGTGGAACAGTCGCAGGAAGAAGCACACTAATACCAAAATGGCAGCCAGCAGCAGAAAGAGGGTCTGTTTGCGTTGTATCATAACAATTCTACTGCTACTTGCCTATGCTTCTGCTGCTTCCAGCTCCTTCTCACGCTGCTGTTGCTGCTCTTTCTGCGGGTCGCGCCAGTACACCTGATTGTCAATGAACTCCTGAGTAGCCAGCAGACTGGGCTTGGGCAGCTTCTCGTAGTAGCGCGAAATCTCAATCTGTTCGCGGTTCTCGAAGACCTCCTCCAGCGAGTCGTTGTAGCTGGCAAACTCAGCTAACTTCTTGCTGAGGTCATCCTTAATCTGCATTGAGATCTGGTTGGCGCGCTTGGCGATGATGGCCACACTCTCGTAGATGTTGCCAGTGTCTTTACACAGATCCATAACGTTGCGGGTAACAGTGTTTACCGGTGCTTTTGATTTCTTGTAATCCATCTTATTTACGATTTACGATATTTTCAATTTGCGATTTTACTAATTTTTGGTTACCTTCTTGCATTTGGCGATGTAGCGCTCGGCGGTCGCCTTCTCCTTTGATTCCGGAAACTCGTTCAGGAATCCGTAGCATTCGTCCTCGGCGTCGCTGTAGCGTTCCAGGCGGCGCTCGTCGGAGCTGTTCTCAGCCAATTGGAACTTACTTTTCATAATGAGCAGCGAGAAATCTTCGCGGAGGTCTGTAAAGGGATACAGTTTCAGGGCGTTTTGGGCCGTGATGATGCAGGCCGAATAGTTGCTCTCGTTGTTGGAGTTGATATTGCCGAAGTAGCCGCCAAGGTTATAATAGAGCTTGGCCGAGAGGTACTCCTTCATAATCAGCTTGTCCTGTAGTTCGAAGAGCTTGCGCTGGGCCTCGGGGCGCAGCTCCGACTCGGGGAACTGGTCGAGGAACTGCTGGTAGGCATTGATGGCACCGATGGTGGGCGTCTGGTCAAGACGTGGCTCCGGAGCACTTTCGTAGAGTGATTCTCCGACATAGAACGATGCCTTCTCGGCATAGATGCCCCTGGGGTAGGAAGTCCCGTATTTCTTGAATGTCTGCGAAGAACTCTCGTAGTCGCGGCTCATGTATTGTGCCATCCCGAGCATATAGAGACTCTCCTGTGCATAGTCACCGCCCTTCAGTGCCGTTACCAATTCCTGTAACAGCGTGACGGCATGCACGTAGCGGCCTTCAGCAAAGCACTGCTTGGCATACTCGTAGCGGTAATCGTAATCATACGACTTGTAGACCTTGTTGAATTCGCCCGCACAACCCGCCATTAGGAATGCCATACAGGCGATGATAATCACATTCTTCTTCATTTAAGCTGCAAAATTACTGCTTTTCTGCCGAATTGCAAAGGGAATTAGGGAAATTTGGAGTTTAAAGATTGAAAATTGAAGATTTTTTGCACTTATCATGCCCGATTATGCGCATTTTACCGTAACTTTGCAGCCAAAACGGAAATATGTCAGCATTCAAGCTTACTTCTCAATATCAGCCTACCGGCGACCAGCCCGAGGCTATACAGCAACTGACCGACGGACTGCGTCGGGGCGACCGTGCACAGGTGCTGCTCGGTGTTACCGGCTCGGGCAAGACGTTCACTGTGGCCAACGTCATTGCCAATGCCGGCAAGCCCACGCTCATCCTGAGCCACAACAAGACTTTGGCCGCACAACTCTACGAGGAGATGCGCGGCTTCTTTCCCGAGAATGCCGTCGAGTACTACGTCAGCTACTACGACTACTACCAGCCTGAGGCCTACCTGCCCTCTACCGACACTTATATAGAAAAAGACCTCGACATCAACGAGGAAATCGACCGTCTGCGGCTGTCGGCTGTCTCCAGCCTGCTTTCAGGCCGCAAGGATGTCGTCGTCGTCTCGTCCGTCAGCTGCATCTACGGTATGGGCAGCCCCGTAGCCCTGCAGGAGAACGTCATCGAACTCCGTCGCGGGCAGCGCCTCGACCGTAATGCCCTGCTCAGACGACTGGTGTCGGCCCTTTATGTGCGCAACGATATCGACCTGCAGCGAGGCAACTTCCGCGTCAAGGGCGACACCGTCGACATTGCGATGGCCTATAGCGAGGTCGTGCTGCGCGTCACCTTCTGGGATGATGAGATTGACCAGATAGAGGAGCTCGACAGCGTCACCTTCACCCGTATGGCCGCCTTTGAGGAGTATAAGCTCTACCCGGCCAACCTTTTCACGACGTCGCAGGAGCAGACCAATATCGCCATCCGCCAGATTCAAGATGACCTGATGGCCCAAGTAGATTACTTTAACGAGATTGGCGACCCCATTAAGGCTCAGCGCATTAAGGAGCGCGTAGAGTATGATATGGAGATGATAAAGGAACTGGGCCACTGCTCGGGTATCGAGAACTACTCGCGCTACTTCGACGGCCGTCAGGCAGGCGAGCGGCCCTATTGTCTGCTCGACTTCTTTCCCGACGACTTCCTTCTCATTGTCGACGAGAGCCACGTCTCGGTGCCCCAAATAAGTGCTATGTACGGCGGCGACCGTTCCCGCAAGCGTAACCTCGTCGAGTACGGCTTCCGGCTGCCCGCCGCCTTCGACAACCGCCCGCTGACCTTTGACGAATTCCAGCAGATGGTCCACCAGGTCATCTACGTCAGTGCCACCCCCGCCGACTACGAGCTGCAGGAGGCCGAGGGCGTGGTTGTTGAACAGGTCATTCGTCCCACGGGACTGCTCGATCCCGAGATTGAGGTGCGCCCGACCGAGAACCAGATTGACGATCTGATGGAAGAGATTCGCCAGCGCAGCGAGCGCCATGAACGTGTGCTGGTCACCACCCTTACCAAGCGCATGGCCGAGGAACTGTCGGAGTATCTGCTGAACCACTCCGTGCCGACCGCCTATATCCACAGCGACGTGGCCACCCTAGACCGCGTGAAGATACTCGACGACCTCCGCCAGGGTGTCTACGACGTGCTGGTGGGCGTCAACCTGCTGCGCGAGGGTCTCGACCTGCCCGAAGTGTCGCTCGTGGCCATCCTCGATGCCGACAAGGAGGGCTTCCTCCGCAGTCATCGCAGTCTGACTCAGACCGCCGGCCGAGCTGCCCGAAACGTCAACGGCCGCGTCATCATGTATGCCGACACCATCACCCAGTCGATGCAGCTTACCATCGACGAGACCAACCGCCGCCGCACCAAGCAGCTGCACTATAACGAAGTCCACGGTATTACTCCAACGCAAGTTGTCAAGACGTTGGCACAGAGTACTTTACGAAGGGATGCTCCGTCGGATGTCAAGGAGTTGCAACGCGCTGCCTCGATGTTCAACGGAAAACAGTCAACCTTAGACATGGCTGCCGACCCGATAGTGGAGCGCATGACCCGCCCGCAGTTGGAGAAGAGCATCGCCGAGACCACCCGCCTGATGAAGGAGGCTGCCAAGCGCCTCGATTTCCTCCAGGCCGCGCAGTACCGCGACGAAATCCTACGCCTTCAGCAGGAGTTGGAGCTGAAGTGAGTTGTCCTATAGATTAAATTTTTGCCGATTGTTTGGTGGAACAGAAATTTATTTGTACCTTTGCCTGCAGTTATGGCAGTAGAAACGACAACATGGGGTGTGCTGTACTGTCCTAAGACGGGCATCGGCAGCAAACAGAAACGCTGGGAGAAGATAGAGGCAGTGCTCAAGGAGCGCGGCCTTGTGTATGATATGGTGCAGAGCGAATCAAGCGATTCCGTGGAGCGCCTGATGACCATGCTCATCAACAACGGCTACAAGACGATTGTCGTGGTGGGTGGCGACTCGGCCCTGAACGATGCCGTCAACTGTCTGATGAAGGAGGAGAAGCGCGTGCGCGACGAGATAGCCCTGGGCGTCATACCGAATGGTGTGATGAACGACTTTGCCCGTTTCTGGGGCTTTGTCGAGGACGACGTCGAGCAGACCGTCGGCTGGCTTGCCGAGCGTCGCATACGTCGCATTGACCTTGGCTGCGTGCGCTACACGAACAGCAATCAGGAACACTGCCACCGCTACTTCCTGAACTGTCTGAACATCGGCATGACGGCCGACATCATGAACCTTCGCCGCCAGACGCGCCGTCTCTTCGGCTCGCGTACCTTATCTTTTATATCGTCGCTCTTCGTGATGCTCTTCCACCGCATGGAGTACAAGATGAAGCTGCGCATCAACAGCGACGTCATCGACCGCAAGGTGATGACCGTCTGCATCGGCTCGGGGCCGGGCTACGGTCAGACGCCGAACGCCGTGCCCTACAACGGTATGCTCGACGTGTCGGTGGTCTACCATCCTGAGGTCGTGCAGCTCATCGAAGGGCTGTGGCTGCTGATCTCCGGCCGCTTCCTGAACCACCGCAATGTCCATCCCTTCCGCACGACGGAGGTTTTTGTCGACGAGGCCCGCAAGGCTATGGTCGGCGTCGACGGCCGGCTGATGAAGACGCCCGTCGGAGCATTCCGCGTGAACATTGAGCAGGAAGTCGTCAATTTCCTGATTCCGGCTTGATACATTTCCACCTCGCCGGTGGCGAGAAGACCACCATCCAGCTGCCCGCTACGTTCTCCGTGACGCCTGACGGCGACAAGCTTAGGAAATAGCGTGCTGTGAGGTTGGAATCTACGAGAAAGTTATGTCCCATTCCTCGAAGGATGCTTGTTCTTTACTTTTTGTCCGGCAACGGTAACAGATACAAGAAGCACACTCATTTGTTGGAAAAAATGAATCCGTCATTCCGTCACTTTTGGTCTATCATATTTGTAGTCAGTTGGTTACGGGATGACGGATGATGGTGAGGGATGACGGATGACTGAATGCACGGTGAGGAACAGGCCGATCATCTTTGCCTTTCGCAGTGACTCACCGCTCGTGAACAAACATTCACTGGCCGTGAACATAGGTCATGAACATCGACTTCGTGTAGCGATGTACACATATACTGGTGACGCCAGCCGCAACCGCCGTGCATCCGTCATCCGTCATCATTATCCGTTACCACGTATCATGTTGTCTATCAGTCACTTTCGCTACGGTGACGGATGTGACGTTTTTTTTTAGTCTCGACGGAAACCCTACCTGTGCCGAGATGATATCGTAGCGATGTTGTCATTAGGTGAAGATACGCTCTGTCTGGATGCCTCCTATGGGGTATAAAGACACACTTCGAATGTACAAGGTTCTTCATCCAATAATAACACAATGACTGCTTCTTGATTTTTGATAATCCCTATGGTAAGTCTTTAGTAATGTTTATTTTCCCTAAAATATTTGCCAATGTTAAAATAATGCCCTAACTTTGCAGGCTCAAACAAGAAACGAAGAGAATGAGGAAGACAATTTTCGACTTGCTTGGCCGTAAAGGCCAGACGCCTGTAAGTATGCTCACATGCTACGACTACAACACCGCCCGCACCATCGACGAGGCCGGTGTTGACATGATTCTGGTGGGCGACTCGCTTGGCAATGTGATGTTAGGCTACGAGAACACGCTGGCCGTCACCGTCGACGATATGATTCATCACGGCAAGGCCGTCTGTCGCGGCGCCAAGGAGGCATTTGTGGTCATCGACATGCCGTTCATGTCGTATCAGCCCTCTGTCGAGGATGCCGTGCGCAACGCCGGCCGCATCATGAAGGAGACGGGCTGTCATGCCGTGAAGCTGGAGGGCGGTAGAGAGTATGCCGACCGCATCAAGGCCATCGTCGAGGCGGGCATTCCCGTGGTGGCCCACATCGGACTGACGCCGCAGTCGGTCAACGCCTTTGGCGGCTACAAGGTTCAGGGAAAGACGTTTGAGAAGGCCCGCAAGATTCTCAATGACGCGAAGGCTGTTGAGCAGGCCGGTGCCTTTGCCATCACGCTGGAGTGTGTGCCTGCCGATCTGGCCACGCTGATCACAGAGCGCTCGAAGGCGCTGACCATCGGCATCGGTGCCGGCAACGGCTGTGACGGTCAGGTGCTGGTCTATCAGGACATGCTGGGCTTCACCGACGGCTTCACGCCGAAGTTTGTGAAGAAGTATGCCGACGTTCACAGCGTCATGCTCGAGGCTTTCCGCCAGTACAAGGAGGACTGCGAGCAGCGCACGTTCCCTGATGACAGCCTTTCGTTCGGCATTGACGAGGACGTGCTGAAAGAGTTAGAGCAGAAATAGATTTACCATTTTAATATAAACTTGAAATGAAGGTAGTCAAGACTGTAAAAGAAGTCAGAGAGATTGTTTCAGCATGGAGAAAAGAGGGCCTGACCGTCGGTCTGGTTCCCACCATGGGTTATTTGCATGAGGGTCATCAGAGCCTGATCATCAAGTCGGCCGAACAGAACGACCGCACGGTGGTCTCGGTGTTTGTGAACCCCATTCAGTTCGGGCCTAACGAAGACCTGGAGGCTTATCCGCGCGACCTCGACCGCGACATCCAGAAGGTGGAGGAGGCTGGTGGCGACCTGATCTTCAACCCCGAGCCGGCAGAGATGTACCCCGGCCACTTCACGTCGTTCATCGACACGACGGAGACCACGGAGCTGCTCTGCGGTGCCGTGCGCCCCGTTCACTTCCGCGGCGTCTGCACCGTGGTAGGTAAGCTCTTTAATATCGTCTGCCCCGACCGTGCCTACTTCGGTCAGAAGGATGCCCAGCAGCTGGCCACCATCCGCCGCTTCGTGCGCGACCTGAACTTCCCGCTCGAGATTGTGGCGTGCCCCATTGTCCGCGAGGCTGACGGTCTGGCCAAGTCGAGCCGCAACACCTACCTCAACGCCGAGGAGCGCCAGGCTGCCCTCATCCTGTCGAAGAGCCTGAAGAAGGGTAGGGAGGCCATCGAAGCCGGCGAGCGCGACGCCCAGACCGTCATCGGCATCATCACCGAGAGTCTGAAGACCGAGCCCCTGGCCCGCATCGACTATGTTGAGGTTGTCGACTTCGAGAACATCCAGCGCACTGCCAGGATTGAAGGCGAGGTGCTCGTTGCCATTGCCGTCTACATTGGCAAGACGCGCCTGATTGATAACTTCATCGTCAATATTTAAAACAAGTTCCGTATATGTGGAGTTATCAGGAGTTATCGGGAGTTAACAGGCTTTCAGCCTGTGGAGTTAACGGACGAATGTTCTTCCGCAAGAGTAATGTCCGCTAACTACTCGAGCCATAGGCTCGTTAACTCCCGTTAACTCCCGTTCGCTCGACCTTTGGTCGCTAGCAAGGCGAGAACTCCCAGCAAGCGGAGCTTGCGACTGTTTAATATATAATAAGGTATAGAAGATGAACATAACGCTGCTGAAATCAAAGATTCACCGTGCCGTGGTGACTCAGTCTGACCTCAACTACGTGGGCAGCGTCACCATTGATGCCCGGCTGATGCGTGAGGCCGGTATCGTGGAGTACGAGAAAGTGGCCATTGCCGACATCGACAACGGCAACCGCTTCGAGACCTACGTCATCACCGGCGAGGAAGACTCCGGCATCATCTGCTTGAACGGCGCCGCAGCCCGCTGCGTCAGTGCCGGCGACAAGGTCATCATCATGGCCTATGCCGACATGACCCCCGAGGAGGCCCGGACGTTCAAGCCCGCCGTCCTCTTCGTCGACGAGCACAACAAGATTATCCGCAAGGCCAGCTACGAGCATCACGGACTGCTCAGCGAACAATAAAAAAACTTTCAAGCCTATGCTGACAGGAAAAACCATTGTCCTCGGCGTGACGGGCAGCATTGCCGCCTACAAGACGGCCAACCTCGCCTCGATGCTGGTGAAGCTGGGGGCCGACGTCCACGTCATCATGACGCGCAATGCCACGCAGTTCATCACCCCGATGACCTTCGAGACGCTGACCTCGAACAAGTGCATTGTCGACACCTTCGACCGCAACTTCTCGTTCGACGTGAAGCACGTCTCGCTGGCCAAGCGGGGCGACCTGTTTATGGTGGCCCCCTGCACGGCGAACGTCATCGGCAAACTGGCCGCAGGCATCTGCGACGACATGCTGACTACGACGCTGCTGGCCACGAAGGCACCGAAGCTGCTGGCCCCGGCCATGAATACGGGCATGTGGGAGAACCCCATCCTGCAGCACAACCTCCAGCTGCTCCAGGGCTACGGCTACCACATTGTGCAGCCCGCCGTGGGGCGTCTGGCCTGTGGCGACACGGGCAGCGGCAAGATGCCGCCCGAGGAGCTGCTCGTCGAGCATATCCTGCTCGCCGTAGCCCGCACGAAGGACCTGCAGGGGCGTCGGCTGCTGGTCACGGCCGGTCCTACGCAGGAGGCCATCGACCCCGTGCGCTTCATCACCAACCACTCGTCGGGCAAGATGGGCTACGCCATTGCCAAGATGGCTGCGCTCCGCGGGGCTGAGGTGACGCTCGTCAGCGGTCCGGTCAGCATCAAGCCCTTTACCGGCATCGGGCTGGTCCCCGTGACGAGTGCCCGTGATATGTTCGACGCCGTCACCCAGCGCAGTGCTGAGAGCGACATCATCATCATGTGCAGCGCCGTGGCCGACTACATGCCCTCCACCTATTCCGACCAGAAGGTGAAGAAGCACGACGGCGACCTCTGCATACCGCTCACCCGTACGCCCGACATCCTGCAGTACTTGGGCGACCATAAGCCAAAAGAGCAGGTGCTCGTAGGCTTCTCGATGGAGACCGAGAACCTCATCGAGAACTCGCGCGCCAAGCTGACGAAGAAGAAGGCCGACATGATCTGTGCCAACTCCATTGCCGACAGCCGTACGGGCTTCGGCGTCGACACCAACCGCGTGACGCTCATCACT
Source organism: uncultured Prevotellaceae bacterium (assembly GCA_946185285.1). GTDB lineage: Bacteria > Bacteroidota > Bacteroidia > Bacteroidales > Bacteroidaceae > Prevotella. The sequence continues at coordinate 9,943 of CAMHIS010000033.1, read as the reverse complement.
CAGGATGCCGTAAGCGAGCTGCCGCTCTGCTCGAAGGAAGAGACGGCCGACCTGATACTCGACGCCATCATCCACCACCCAATACCTGACGCCCAATGAAAACCGTCATCATTGGCTCCGGCAACCTCGCCACCCACCTGTCGCTGGCACTGAAGGCCAGCGGCATGACCATTGCCCAGGTGTACAGCCGGACGGCTGAGCACGCCGCAGAGCTGGCAGCCAGGCTGGGCTGTCCGTTCACGGCGCAGGTCGACGAGGTGCTCACCGACGCCGGCCTCTACATCATCTCCGTCAACGACGATGCCATCAGCGGCGTGGCTGTCCGCCTGTGCAAGGCCCGTCCGCAGGCCGTTTTCCTTCATACGGCAGGCAGTGTCCCCATGAGCGTCTTCCGCCCCTACGGCGTGCGCCACGGCGTGCTTTACCCCATGCAGACGTTCTCGAAGAACCGCCCCGTCGACTTCCGCACCATTCCCTGCTTCATCGAGGCCTCCGACGAGCCGACGCTGGCGCTCGTCCGCCGCATCGCCAGCGGCATCTCAGACCGTGTGGTAGAAGCCGACTCCGAGAAGCGGCGCAAGCTGCACCTCGCCGCCGTCCTGGCGTGCAACCTTGCCAACCACTGCTACCGGCTGGCCGAGCGTGTGCTCGAAGAGGAACAAATAGATTTCAGCCTGTACCTGCCGCTCATTATGGAGACGGCGCGCAAGGTGACGACTATGTCGCCCCGCGAGGCGCAGACCGGCCCCATGGTGCGTTACGACCTGGGGGTGATGGCCGCCCAGGTGAGTCTGCTGCCCGACGAGCGTACCCGTCAGATTTACCGTCTGATGGCCGAAAGCATTCACGAAGACTCGCTGCTTTGTGTTAAATAACCTTATTTCTTTTGTCGGCTGACAAAAAATGCTTACCTTTGGGGCTAAGAAATCTGAAACAACTAAATATTAATGACCTTAAAATAGGAACTATGAGTTATTTACGATTCGAAAAAGCCGTGATGACTAACCTACAGGAGAGTCTGCGTCGTGAATTGCTCCGCACCAACCGTTCTGGCGCATACAGCTCGTCTACGCTCGTAGACTGCAATACGCGCAAGTACCACGGATTGCTGGTTGTTCCCGTACCCGAGCTCGACGACGAGAACCATGTGCTGCTCTCGTCGTTAGACTGTACGGTCGTCCAGCATGGAGCAGAGTTCAACCTGGGCCTCCACAAGTATCAGGGCAACACCTTCAGCCCCAACGGGCACAAGTACATTCGTGAGTTCGACGCCAGCGTCGTGCCGACAACCACCTATCGTGTGGGTGGCGTTATTCTGAAAAAGGAAGCCATCTTCCAGGCCTACGAGGACCGTATCCTCATCCGCTACACGCTGGTGGATGCCCACTCGGCAACGACGTTGCGCTTCCGTCCCTTCCTGGCCTTCCGCTCGGTGCGCCAGTTCACGCATGAGAACATGACCGCCAGCCGGGAGTACCAGATTGTTGACAACGGCATCAAGACATGCATGTATGCCGGCTATCCCGACCTCTACATGCAGTTCTCTAAGAAGAACGAGTTCATCTTCATGCCCGACTGGTATCGGGGCATCGAGTACCCGAAGGAGCAGGAGCGCGGCTATGCCTCGAACGAAGACCTCTACGTGCCTGGCTACTTCGAGATGCCCATCCGCAAGGGCGAGAGCATCGTCTTCGCCGCCTCCACGTCGGCAGCCAAGTCGAGTCAGCTGAAGAAGCTCTTCGACGACGAGGTGGCCCTGCGCCTGCCGCGCGACAATTTCTATAATATCCTGGTGACGGCCGCCCACCAGTTCCACAACCGTCAGAAGAACGACGACCGCTACCTGCTGGCTGGTTATCCGTGGTTCAAGGCCCGTGCCCGCGACACGTTCATCGCCATGCCCGGTCTGACGCTGAGCATCGGTGAGCGCGACTACTTCGAGCTGGTGATGAAGACCGCCGAGAAGGGACTGCGCGAGTTTATGGAGGAAAAGCCGTTGTCGGTGAAGATCTACGAGATTGAGCAGCCCGACGTTCCGCTCTGGGCCATCTGGGCCATACAGCAGTATGTCAAGGACGCCGGCAAGGACGAGGGCTACAAGCTCTACGGCAAGCTGGTCGAGGACATCGTAGACTATATTATAAAAGGTGGACACCCCAACCTGCGTCTCGACGAGAACGGGCTGGTCTACTCTGACGGTCATGATAAGGCCGTGACGTGGATGAACTCCACGGCCAACGGTCGCCCCGTCGTTCCGCGTTCGGGTTATATCGTCGAGTTCAATGCCCTATGGTATAACGCCCTGAAGTTCTGTGCCGCCATGATGGCCGACGAGGGCAACCAGGCCAAGGCCGAAGCCCTCGAGAAGCGCGCTGCGCTGGCTAAGGAGTCGTTCGTCGAGACCTTCGTCAACGACTACGGCTACCTGCTCGACTACGTCGACGGCACCAATATGGACTGGTCGGTGCGCCCGAACATGATTTTCGCCGTGGCACTCGACTACTCGCCGCTCTCGCAGCAGCAGATGAAGAGCGTGGTAGATATATGTACCCGCGAACTGCTGACACCGAAGGGCCTGCGCTCGCTGTCGCCGAAGAGCGGCGGCTACAACCCGATGTACGTCGGACCGCAGACCCAGCGCGACTATGCCTACCATCAGGGAACGGCGTGGCCGTGGCTCGGCGGCTTCTACATGGAGGCCTGCCTGAAACTCTACAAGCGCTCGCGCCTGTCGTTCATCGAGCGGCAGATGGTGGGCTATGAGGACGAGATTGACTATCACGCTATCGGTACCATCTCCGAGCTGTTCGACGGCAACCCGCCGTTCCACGGACGTGGCGCCATGGCCTTTGCCATGAACGTGGCCGAGATCCTGCGCACGCTGAAGCTCCTCGAGAAGTATTCGTATCAAAAGTAAAATAGGAGGAACGCTGTATGAAAGTATTAATGTTTGGATGGGAGTATCCTCCTCACGTGTTCGGTGGACTGGCCACCGCTAACTATGGAATCTCAGAGGGCCTGAAGGCGCAGGGCGACATCGAGACCGTGCTCTGTCTGCCGCACCCCTTCGGCGACGAGAGCCAGCACGCCTGCCGCATCGTAGCTATGAACGCCGTGCCTATTGCCTGGCGCGACGTTGACTATGACTACGTGAAACAGCGCGTGGGCAACATCATGGACCCCGACTACTACTTCAAGCTCCGCGAGCATATCTACGCCGACTTCAACTACATGAACGTCAACGACCTCGGCGCCCTGGAGTTCGCCGGAGGCTATCCCGGCAACCTGCATGAGGAGATAAACAATTACTCGATTATAGCCGGGCAAGTGGCTCGCGCTGAGGAGTTTGACATTATTCACGCTCACGACTGGCTGACCTTCCCTGCCGGCATCCACGCCAAGCAGGTCAGCGGCAAGCCGCTGTGCATCCACGTCCACGCCACCGACTTCGACCGCTCGCGCGGCAAGGTGAACCCCACCGTCTACTCCATCGAGAAGAACGGCATGGACTGGGCCGACTGCATCATGTGCGTATCGGAGCTGACACGCCAGACGGTCATCAATCAGTATCATCAGGACCCGCGCAAGTGCTTCACCGTCCACAACGCCGTCTACCCCCTGCCCCAGGAGTATCAGGACATTCCGCGTCCCGACCACACCGGCAAGGAGAAGGTCGTCACGTTCCTCGGCCGCATCACCATGCAGAAGGGCCCCGAGTACTTCGTCGAGGCCGCCACGATGGTGCTTCATCGCACCCGCAACGTGCGTTTCTGCATGGCAGGCTCCGGCGACATGATGGACGCCATGATCCACCTGGCAGCCGAGCGTGGCATTGCCGATCGCTTCCACTTCCCGGGCTTCATGCGCGGCAAGCAGGTGTACGAGTGCCTGAAGGATTCAGACGTCTACGTCATGCCGTCGGTCAGCGAGCCCTTCGGCATCTCGCCGCTCGAGGCCATGCAGTGCGGTACGCCGTCGATCATCTCGAAGCAGTCAGGCTGTGCCGAGATTCTCGAGAACTGCATCAAGGTCGACTATTGGGACATCCATGCCCTGGCCGACGCCATCTACAGCATCTGCCACAACGAGTCGCTCTTCAACTACCTCAAGGAGGAGGGCAAGCGCGAGGTTGACCAGATAACCTGGGAGAAGGTTGGCGCCTGGATCCGCACACTCTACAGAAGAACCTTAGGGTGGGAGTAAGCCCACCCCCTAACCCCTCCCCAAGGGAGGGGAGATAAAAAGACCTTTAAATTTCAAATTATTTATTTAGTATAACAATTAAAAAATGGAGACCACAATATCCTGGCAAGAGTAATCAAGCTCCCCTCCCTTGGGGAGGGGCTGGGGGTGGGCTGTTATTATGAAAACAATTTGCTTATATTTCGAAATACATCAGATTATCCATCTGAAGCGCTACCGTTTCTTCGACATCGGTACCGACCATTACTATTACGATGACTACGAGAACGAGCGTAGCATCACCGATATTGCCGAGCGCAGCTACATGCCCGCGCTGAACACGCTGCAGCAGATGATAGCTGACAACGGCAAGTACTTCAAAGTGGCTTTCAGCCTCTCGGGCACCGGCATCGAGCAGTTAGAGATGCACGCCCCGCAGGTCATCGAGAAACTGCAGCAGCTGGCACAGACGGGCTGTGTGGAGTTCCTGGCCGAGCCTTACAGCCACGGACTGTCGTCGCTGGCCAACGAGGAGACCTTCGCACTCGACGTCAAGAAGCAGTGCGCCAAGATCGAGGAGCTCTTCGGACAGAAGCCGCAGGTGGCCCGCAACTCGTCGCTCATCTACAGCGACGACATCGGTGCCCAGATAGCCGCCATGGGCTTCAAGGGCATGCTCACCGAGGGTGCCAAGCACGTGCTCGGCTGGAAGTCGCCCCACTATGTCTACAACTGCAACATCGCCCCCAACCTGAAGCTGCTGCTGCGCGACGTCGAGCTCAGCGACGACATCTCGCTGCGCTTCAACAATGCCGAGTGGGAGGGCTATCCCCTGTTCGCCGATGCCTATGTCGACCGCATCGCCCGCTTCCCCGAAGAGGAGAAGATCATCAACATCTTCATGGAGCTATCGGCCCTCGGCATCGCCCAGCCGCTCTCCAGCAACATCCTCGAGTTCCTCAAGGCACTGCCCGCCTGCGCCAAGGAGAAGGGCATCGACTTCGCCACGCCGACCGAAATCTGCATGAAGGTGCCCTCAGTAGGCGCCGTCGACGTGCCCGACACCCTGTCGTGGGTGGACGAGGAGCGCGACTGCTCATGCTGGCTCGGCAACGCCATGCAGCGCGAGGCCTTCCAGAAGCTCTACTCCGTGGCCGACCGCCTGCGCATTGCCAACGACCCGCGCATCAACCAGGACTGGGACTATCTGCAGGCCTCCAACAACTTCCGCTTCATGACCACCAAACCCTCCAACGTCGGATTAGACCGCGGCATCTACAGCGGACCGTTCGACGCCTTCACCAACTACATGAACATCCTGGGCGACTTCATCAACCGCGTCAACGCCCTCTATCCGCTCGACATCGACAACGACGAGCTCGAGGGACTGCTCACCACCATCAAGAACCAGGGCGACGAGATTGAGATGAAGGACAAGGAGATTGCCCGCCTGAAGGCCAAGCTCGAAAAGTACGAGACGGAGAAGCCTGCCGCCAAACGCAAGTCCTCCGCCAAGAAAGACAATCAAAAATAAATATGGCAAACGTAGTAGATTTTAAGTACGCCCCGATGTTCCAACTGGGCGAAGACAAGACGGAGTACCGTCTGTTGAGTAGGGACGGTGTGAGTACCGCCGAATTTGAAGGAAAGAAAATAGTGAAGGTGTCCAAAGAGGCACTGACGCTTTTGGCACAGCAGGCCTTCCACGATGTGGAGTTCATGCTGCGCCGCGAGCATAACTTGCAGGTTGCTGCCATCTTGAACGATTCTGAGGCTTCTGAGAACGATAAGTATGTGGCCCTGCAGTTCCTGCGCAATGCCGAGGTGGCTGCCCGTGGCATCCTGCCCTTCTGCCAGGATACCGGCACCGCCATCATCCACGGCGAAAAAGGTCAGCAGGTGTGGACGGGCTTCGAGGACGAGGAGGCACTCTCGCTCGGTGTCTACAACACCTTTACCCAGGACAACCTGCGCTACTCGCAGAACGCCCCGCTGACGATGTACGACGAGGTGAACACCCGCTGCAACCTGCCCGCACAGATTGACATCGAGGCCACCGAGGGCGCTGAGTATCGCTTCGTGATGGTGGCCAAGGGTGGCGGCTCGGCCAACAAGACCTACTTCTACCCCATGACCAAGGCCACCATCCAGAACGAGGGCACGCTCATTCCGTTCCTCGTCGAGAAGATGAAGAGCCTCGGCACGGCTGCCTGCCCGCCTTATCACATCGCCTTCGTCATCGGTGGCACCTCGGCAGAGAAGAACCTTCTGACCGTGAAGCTTGCCTCGATTAAGTACTACGACTCGCTGCCCACGACGGGCGACGAGACGGGACGTGCCTTCCGTGACATCGACCTCGAGCAGAAGCTGCTCGTTGAGGCTCAGAAGATCGGTCTCGGTGCACAGTTCGGCGGTAAGCATCTGGCTCACGACATCCGTGTCATCCGTCTGCCGCGTCATGGTGCTTCGTGCCCCATCGGTATGGGCGTCAGCTGCTCTGCCGACCGTAATATCAAGGCAAAGATTAACAAGGACGGTATCTGGCTTGAGAAGATGGACTCGAACCCCTCTGAGCTGATTCCTGCCGAGTTTGCCAAGGCTGGCGAGGGACAGAACACCATCGAGATTGACCTGAACGAGGGTATCGATGCCGTCCGCAAGGAACTTTCGAAGTATCCCGTCTCGACCCGTGTCAACCTGAAGGGCACCATCATCGTGGCCCGCGACATTGCCCATGCCAAGCTGAAGGCCCGCATCGATGCCGGTGAGCCGATGCCCGACTACTTCAAGAAATACCCCGTGCTCTACGCCGGACCTGCCAAGACGCCGGAGGGCTACCCCTGCGGTTCGATGGGACCGACCACGGCCAACCGTATGGACCCGTATGTCGATGAGTTCCAGTCGCTCGGAGCCTCGCTCGTGATGATTGCCAAGGGCAACCGCTCGCAGGTTGTCACCGATGCCTGCCAGAAGCACGGCGGCTTCTATCTCGGAAGCATCGGCGGTGTGGCTGCCGTCCTTTCGCAGTCGAGTATCAAGTCAATTGAGTGCGTGGAGTATCCCGAGCTCGGCATGGAGGCCATCTGGAAGATTGACGTCGTCGACTTCCCCGCCTTCATCCTCGTTGATGACAAGGGCAACGACTTCTTCAAGCAGCTCAAGCCCTGGCCTGTCTGCGTGAAATAGTATATGGTGGCACGAACAATGAAAAAAGTTTTCGCCTGCGCCATGCTTATGATGAGCATGTGCCTGTTCACCGCTTGTCCGTCTGATGGTGACGATGGCGACAGCACGTCGAACTCTACTGCTGGCAATGGGGGTAGTGTGGCTCCAACCACACAATCCTCCATGGGCCTCTATAATGGAGGCAAGCCCTTCACGCTTTATGAGTTCAACAGCGACGGCACTGTCAGGCAATCGACGTTCGTGAGCTACGAGACCAACGCCCAGAACGATGTGTACACCTATTCGTATTTTTCTGACCAGATAAGAATCATCTACAACACTGGGTCTACGCTCAATAACGAGATTACCCTGACGCTTCAGGACGGTCGCGTCACGAAGCAGCACAGGGCAGGTGTTCTGCTCTTTGACTACGAGTACGACGCCAACGGATATCTTGAACGAGTCATAGAATATATGAGTACGGGTAGGAAGAGTGGCGAATGGGGCGTGACATGGAAGGGCGGCGACATCGTTGAGACGAAGGCCCAAGGCTACACTTTTGTGTTTGTGCCTTCCGAGATGTCTGCGTCCGTCGCCCACGACGGACGCTACAATCCTCTCGTCTATGCATTGTGGAAAGACAACCTCAGCCTCTACAGTATGAGATGGGCTTTCCCCTTGGTGCGCTTTTTCGGTAAACAGCCGCAGAACCTGGTTGGCCGGGTGCTCAAAGAGTGGAAAAGCCAAAGCGTCTATAGCGCCAAACTTCAGGACTATGTGAAGGCTGACGTCATGAAGGGCCCCAGCTTCTCTTACCAGCAGCAAAACGGAAAGCTGACCAAGATCAGGCAAACTGTAGTGTCGCTCGACAAAGAGGGGAACCAGGTCTCTACCTTTGATGATTCCGGTTTCATTGATTATGAGTTGAGATGGTGATGTTTAGGAGCAGTATGCGGTTTTGGGGGCTGATTGTCATGCCGCTGGCCATTCTCTTCGCCGTAACAGCCTGTGGTGACGATGATGACGATAATGATGATGTCGCCAAAATTGGTGGCGGCGGAAATACGGAGACGCCTGCTGTTGGCGGCAACGACGGTATCGTGGGGACTTGGAAGGTCACCATTCGCAGTGTCCACGACAACCAGTCGGCTCGTAGCGTTCGTGACTTCAATGCCTATCTGTTTGACAAATGCCAAGTGACCTTCGGGAAGAACGGGACGTTCACCAACCACACCAGCGATGAAAGTGTGCGGTGGTCATATTCTCCAAGCAATGAAAGCGAGTTTGTCATCGGACAGCGCCCTTATACCATTGTGCCGCAGGTTGACGGGCGGACAGTCGTCTCGACAACCGACAGTCGCTACACGTTCTACTACCTGCTCACGCCGTCTTCCGTGGGTCAGACTGCGTCTGACGACGGGCAGCTGCTCTCTGATGTCGGGTTCGTGAACCCCAATACCACTTATGGTGGCGAGGCCAACTTGGTTGACCTCGGTCTCAGTGTGCCTTGGGCGGATATGAATGTGGGGGGTGATCAGCAGGACATAAGAGGCAAAATGAATCACCGCTTTACCCTCAGCTATTCGTTTGTCTCCTGGAACGACCTGCAGGGCACCCATTTGGACGAAGCCCGTTACTACTACGGGGGCTATTGGTCGGAGCCGACAAAAGCAGAGTTCGAGGAATTGCTGTCAAAATGCAAATGGACGTTGACAAAGTATCCCGGCATATCAATAGACTGCTATCTGGTCACCGGACCTAATGGGAATAGAATTTATATGCCTATTGGCAGATACCTGTCGGCTACGCAGTTCTACAACATCGGCAAGGACGCTGGCTGCTACACTTTGGATTTGACAAAGACGAGTCGTACTATAGGGACGTGCAAATGGACATACATAAGAACCGACAAGTATGAAGACCCAAAGGACAACGGGTTCTACATACGTGCAGTCGAGAAGAAACAGCCTTCACGCATCAGCACGGCGACCAAAGTGGACTTGGGCATCGGCACCTTATGGGCGGGCTCGAACTTCGGGGCGTCAGACCCCTCGGAAATAGGGAAATTCGTTCACTGGGCCAATCCTACGACTACGCGCGCCAATCGTATGGAATTGGTGTCTGGAACGGAGAGCGACATCGTCAGGGTGTACATGGGCAATCATTGGCGCATTCCCAACAAGGAGCAGGCCTACGCCCTGCTGAGCAAGTGCAAGTGGGATTACATCACTTTGGATGGTATGCCCGGCTACAAGATCACAGGCCCTAATGGGAATGCTATCTTCCTGCCTTCAGCCGGTAAGTATGATTATGACAATCTACGCAGCAACGTGGGTTATGCCTATTATTGGCTGGCTGGCGACACAGAGTCCCAATACGAGGAGCGATTCCCCGGGACGGTGCTTTCCGAAGGCCGTGTCACGGCAGAGTGGAGCGATTTCTGGCTCCCTGTCCGGCCTGTGTGGAATATGTAGGAATCGTTGGAAAAAATGGCGGAAAAGTTTGCTTGTTTCGCCAATAATGCGTATCTTTGCACCCGCTAACGGTGTGTCACGATGATGAAATGACACTTGGAAGTGGCTCTTTCAGTGGAATC
>CAMHIS010000032.1 GCA_946185285.1 uncultured Prevotellaceae bacterium | reverse complement strand
TCGTGACCTCCTGCGTGACAGGCAGGCATTCTAACCTACTGAACTAACGCACCTCAAACAGCTTTTTCCTGTTTTGCGGGTGCAAAGGTAATAAATATTTCCGAACCTGCAAAACTTTTCGGCACTTTTTTATAAAAATATCTGCATGAGAACCGCATCGCAATGCTTTTTCCCGTCGTAGAGCCAGTCGCGGAGGTGTGTAGACTCGTCGTAGCCGCATTTCCTGAACAGCGAGATAGCGGCGGCATTCTGCGTGTTGACGACGGCATAGAGCTGATGGAGATGGAGCACCCGGCGCGCATACGTGTTCATCTGTGTCATTGCCGAGAGGGCATAGCCCCGCCGTCTGTGTTCACGGGCAATCACGATGCCCACCTCAGCCCGCAGGTTCTTGGCGTCGAAGTTGACGATGTCGGCCACACCCACCGTGGTGCCCATGCCGTCCTCGACGATGAGTCTCACCTGACGGTCAGTATAGACGTCACCCGAGCTGTTGGCAATATAGTCGTGCAGCACGTAGCGCGAATAGGGCACATTGGTACTGCCTACGTCCCAGAGTTGCCGGTCGTTCTCGATGCGGTAGAGCAGGTCGAGGTCTTCGGGTTCCATCGCCCGCAAGGTTACTTTGTCACTGTTCATAGATGTAGTTTCTGGCGTAAGAGGTCAATAAGTGCTATGAGCGCCCGGAAGTAGATGGCCGCCTTAACGGGCAGTGTATAGAAGATGCTGAGGTGGCTGTAGTGCTTGCGGAAGAAGATGAGCATAGCCTGGTAGAAGACGTGGACGTAGCGGAATTCCGACTTGCGCGTCGACTTGCCCTTATAGTGGGTGATGGGCAGCGGCAGGTACCAGTTCTCCCAGCCGCCCTTCAGCAGCCGGTAGGAGAGGTCGATGTCCTCGCCGTACATGAAGAAGTCCTCGTCGAGCAGTCCTATCTGTTCGAGAGCCTCACGGCGCAGCAGGCAGAAAGCGCCGCTGACCACCTCGATGCGGCAGGGCTGGTCCCAGGGCAGGTGGCTCATGTAGTAGCGGCGGTCGAAGCCGAGCATCTTCAGTGCCGACACCCAGGGGGTAGGAATAGCCCGTCGCGACTCCGGGGCTGGTGTGCCGTCCTCGCCCAGCATCTTCACGCCGGCGCCGCCAGCCCGTGGGTGGGCATCCATGAAGTCCAGTGCCTGGCTCAGTGTGTCGGGAGCAATCACCGTGTCGGGATTCAGCAGCAGGACATACTCACCCGCGGATTGACGTATGGCCATATTGTTGGCACGCGCAAACCCCAGGTTCTCGTCGTTGGCCGAAAAGTGTACCCACGGGAATCTTGCCGGCAGCACCGTCATCGTGTCGTCCGACGAGGCATTATCGACCACGAACACCTCGCAGTCGATGCCCTCGGCCGCCTTTTCGACGCTCTGGAGGCACCCTTCCAGAAAGTGCCTGACATTATAGCTTACTATGACGACGGAGAGTTTCATGACGTCTGTTCTTCTTCATCGGTGGTTTCGTCGGCACAACGTTCTGCCGACGGATAGACGAAAGGCAGCACGATGACCAGGATGATGGCCATATAGGCGAAGGCCACCTTCGCGTATGCGTAATATAATAATGTGTTTACCAGCAGCGGCACCAGCAGCATGAGCAGCCTGAGAAGTCCCCATTTGCGGAGCGCGTCGGCCTTGCGGCTGACGAGGTCGGCGTGGACGCTTTTGAACTTGAACAGCTTCAGTGCCAGCGGAATCATGGCCAGCGTCAGCAGTTCCATCAGCATGGTCAGCAGAAATTCGGCCTGTTCGCCGGAACCGGCATAATAGCCGAACTCCAAGACACCAGTCTCGAAGAGCACTACCGCAACAAGTGCCAGGGCGACCGTGCCCCAGAGCAGGGCGGTCAGCGTAAGTCTTACTTTCTTCATTTTCCTTCAAATATGGTTCTGTTAAGTATTGAACGGCCCAGCGTCACCTCGTCGGTATATTCCAGTTCGTCGCCGACGCTGACGCCACGGGCGATGACCGTGATGCGCAAGTCCTGAAACGGCGACAGCTTGCGGAAGATGTAGAAGTTGGTGGTGTCGCCCTCCATCGTCGGACTGAGTGCCAGGATGACTTCGCCGACGTCGCCCTGCCCCACCCTATCGACCAGCGACCGTATCTCGAGGTCGCTCGGGCCAACGCCGTCCATCGGCGAAATGACGCCGCCCAACACGTGGTAGAGTCCGTGGTACTGCTGGGTATTCTCGATGGCCATCACGTCCTGGATGTTCTCCACGACGCAGACGGTGCGGCGGTCGCGGCGCGGGTCGCTACAGACGGGGCACACATCCTGGTCGCTGATGTTATGGCACACGCGGCAACGCTTCACCTCACGCTTCATCGTGGTGAGGGCCGTTGCCAACAGCTCCACGTCCTCCGTATCCTGGCGCAGCAGGTGGAGCACCAGCCGGAGTGCTGTCTTGCGGCCTATTCCGGGCAGGCGGGAGAACTGCGACACAGCATTCTCTAACAGTCTTGATGGGTATTCTTGTTGTGTCATCTTCACTCTTAACTTCTCACTTCTCAATTTCCGAGAGTTCGAGCCAGCGTAGCGACTTCTCGTCCAACTCGTCCTTGAGCATGGGGAGCCGCTTCGATTTTTCAGTCAGCTCGTCGATGGAGAGCGTGCCGCTGCAGAGGGCATCCTCTATCTGGCGCTGCTCGGTCTCCAACTGCTCTATCTCGTTGGTAAGCCGCTCGAACTCCATCTTCTCTTTGAACGACATTCGGCGGCGGGTGTCATTCCGATAGTTCTTCTTGGGAGTGTCCTGAGCGGTCGTAGTCTTCGGACTCTTAGGCTGGAGCGACTGCCACTGCCGGTACTGTGTGTAGTTGCCGGGGAAGTCGCTGACCTTCCCGTCGCCCTCGAACACCAGGAGGTGGTCGACAATCTTGTCCATGAAGTAGCGGTCGTGGCTGACGACGATGACACATCCGGGGAAGTCCTGCAGATATTCCTCCAATATCTGGAGGGTCACGATGTCGAGGTCGTTGGTAGGCTCGTCGAGTACGAGGAAGTTGGGATTCTTCATCAGCACCGTACACAAGTAGAGCTTCCGCCGCTCGCCGCCCGAGAGATTGCTCACGTAGTTGTGCTGCTGCTCAGGCGTAAAGAGGAAGTGCTGCAGCAGCTGCGAGGCCGTGAAGTGCCGGCCGCCGCCCATGTCGATGTACTCGGCAATGTCCCTGACGATGTCGATCACCTTCTGTCCCTCACTGAACTGCAGGCCCTCCTGCGAGAAATAGCCGAAGGTGACGGTATCGCCGATGTCGAAGCGGCCGGAGTCGACGGGCACCAGCCCCAGCAGCATCTTGATGAACGTCGACTTGCCCGTACCGTTGTTGCCCACGATGCCCATCTTCTCGAAGCGCGAGAAGTTATAATAGAAATCGCGGAGGATGACGGTGTCGTCAAACGCCTTCGACACGTACTGGCACTCAAAGATTTTCGAGCCGATGTAGACGTTGCGCGACTTCAGCCGCACCTGGCGCTCCTCAATGCGCTGCTTGGCAACGCGCTCCAGTTCGTAGAACGCATCCTCGCGGTACTTGGCCTTATGGCCCCGGGCCTGCGGCATACGGCGCATCCACTCCAGTTCTGTGCGATAGAGGTTGTTGGCACGCATTATTTCCGCCCGTCTGTTGTCGAGGCGCTCCTGCCGTTTCTCCAAATAGTAGGAGTAGTTGCCGCGGTAGGTGTAGACAGTACGGTCGTCCAGTTCCAGGATGACCGAGCAGACGCGGTCCAGGAAGAAGCGGTCGTGGGTCACCATGAGCAGCGTACGGTTGCCCCGCTGCAGGAATCCCTCGAGCCATTCAATCATTTCAAGGTCAAGGTGGTTCGTTGGCTCGTCGAGTATCAGGAAGTCTGGCTCGGTGATGAGCACGTTGGCCAGTGCCACCCGCTTCTGCTGTCCGCCCGAGAGCTGTCCCATCGGCTGCTGCAGGTCGCGTATCTTCAGCTTCGTCAGGATCTGCTTTGCCTTCAACACCTTCTCAGGGTCGCCCTCGTGATTGAAACAGGCGTCGAGCACCGACTCATTAGGGTCGAACTGCGGCGACTGCTCCAGCATTCCCACGCGGATGTCGCGACGGTAGATAATCTCGCCCGCGTCGTAGCCCTCCTTGCCCGTCAGGATGGAGAGCAGTGTCGACTTGCCCGTGCCGTTCTTGGCAATCAGCCCTACGTGCTGCCCCTCGGCCACCGAGAAGCTGATGTCCTCGAAGAGCAACAGCGAGCCGAACGACTTCGTCAGCTGCTGCACGTCTAAATAAGGTGTGTCCTTAGCCATTCTTCAGCGATTTGTTAATATCGTCGATGTACTGCAGCAGTTCGTCGCGGCCCTCTTTCTTCTCAGCCGACGTCAGGAAGATGGGTGGCAGCTCCTCCCACGTCTCAGAGAGTTTCTGCTTATACGCCTCGACGGCCTGGCGCGCCTTGTTAGCCGTCAGTTTGTCGGCTTTGGTAAATACGATGGCAAAGGGTATCGACGAGACGCCCAGCCAGTCGATGAACTCCAGGTCTATCTTCTGCGGTTCCAGTCTGACGTCAACCAGCACGAAGACGTTGACCAACTGCTCGCGCTGCAAGATGTAGCCGCGTATCATCTGTTCAAGCTTGTCGACCTCCTTCTTCGACCGCCTGGCATAGCCATAGCCTGGCAAATCGACCAAATACCACTCCTTGTTGATAATAAAGTGGTTGATGAGCAACGTCTTGCCCGGCGTCTGACTAGTCTTGGCCAGCCGCCGGTGGTTGGTCAGCATATTGATGAGGCTCGACTTTCCCACGTTGGAGCGCCCGATGAAGGCATATTCAGGCTTCGTATCCTGCGGACACATACTCTGGGTTGGGGCACTGAGCGTAAATTCTGCAGTCTTGATTTCCATAAAAATACTGTTTTTTCGGTGCAAAGGTACAAAAAAGATTCGAAATAGTTTGGCTGTTTCGGAAATAATCACTACCTTTGCAGTCGATTTTCCAAAATCAGCGTTTCCGTTCTTGCTTAGGCAAGCGTTTCTTAAAAAAACGTTCACGCGAAGCGTTTCCACCATTTATATTTTATATCCAACAACGCATTTATTGCATTTTTCTATGTATACCAAAGAACAACTCGAACAGATGGAGGTACCCCAGCTGATGGGTATCGCACAGGAAATGGGCATAAAAGTGACTCCGGACGAGAGTCAGGAAAACGTCATCTACGCCATTCTCGATAAAGCGGCTGAACAAAGCGCTTCGGGCGACTCTCCCGCCAAGCGGAAGCGTACACGCATCGTGAAGAAAGACACCGACCGCGTGTACACCGTCAACGGCAAGGAGGGCGAGAACTTCGACGTCAAGAGCCGGGGCATCAAGAGTGCCGAGGCTCCGTCGCTCTTCAGTGATGCACCCATAGCCGCCCCCGAGGCCACCGTCGCCGAGACCACCGCCCCTGAAGCCACCGTCCCTGAGGCCACCACTCCTAAGACTTCTGCCGCCGAGGAAGCGCCCAAACCGGCCGCCAAGAAGCGCGGACGTAAGCCGAAGGCTGCGACCATCGCAGCCGAAGCTGCCGAGGGCGAGGCCGCCGAGACGACGGAAGCCGCCAAGCCTGCCAAAAAGACAACCAAGAAAGCCAAAGCCGCCAAAGCCGAAGCTGAGCTGTCTGATGAACAGGCTTCCGTCGGCGAGGAGCAGGACATCGTGCCTGAAGCCGCCGAGTTTGCAGCCGCCGACGACGCCGACGGCACCCCGACCGAGATGCTGGAGCAACTACAGGAGAAGATGGCGCAGCACAACCAGGAGGAGGCCCAGCCCGAAGGAGACCTTGAGGGTGTCTGGGAGGGCGACCCCAACGACGGTACCGACTTCATCATCGTCGAAGACCTGCCCATCGAGGACCAGGCTGCCATTCCCACCCTCGATATGTTCGACCGCCCCGTCGTACAGCAGATGCAGCCCGTCATGCAGAGACCGGCGGTCAATACGACGCCGGGCGAGAAGTTCGACTTCGACGACATCATCACCGGCAACGGCGTGCTCGAGGTGCTGCAGGACGGCGGCTACGGTTTCCTGCGCTCCAGCGACTACAACTACCTGTCGTCGCCCGACGACATCTACGTCTCGCCCCAGCAGATCAAGAGATGGAGCCTGAAGACGGGCGACGTCGTGGAGTGTACCATACGCCCGCCCCACGACAATGAGAAATACTTCGCGCTCTCGAACGTGACCTTCATCAACGGCCGCAACCCCAACGAAGTGCGCGACCGCGTATCGTTCGAGCACTTGACGCCGCTCTTCCCCGAAGAGAAGTTCAGACTCTGCGGCGACCCGCAGACCACCAACCCTTCGGTGCGCATCGTCGACCTCTTCTCGCCTATCGGCAAGGGTCAGCGCGCACTTATCGTGGCACAGCCCAAGACGGGTAAGACCATCCTGATGAAGGACATCGCCAACGCTATCGCCGCCAACCACCCCGAGGCATACATCATGATGCTGCTCATCGACGAGCGCCCCGAGGAGGTCACCGACATGGCCCGCACCGTCGACGCCGAAGTCATCGCCTCTACTTTCGACGAGCCCGCCGACCGCCACGTGAAGATTGCCGGCATCGTCCTGGAGAAAGCCAAGCGCATGGTTGAGTGCGGTCACGACGTGGTCATCTTCCTCGACTCCATCACCCGACTGGCACGTGCCTACAACACGGTGGCCCCGGCCAGCGGCAAGGTGCTCACCGGCGGTGTCGACGCCAACGCCCTGCAGAAGCCCAAGCGCTTCTTCGGTGCTGCCCGTAACATTGAGGGCGGCGGCTCGCTCACCATCATCGCTACGGCCCTGGTCGACACCGGCTCCAAGATGGACGAGGTCATCTTCGAGGAGTTCAAGGGCACCGGTAACTCGGAAATCCAGCTCAACCGCTCGCTCTCGAACAAGCGCATATTCCCCGCCATCGACCTGGTGCAGTCGAGTACACGCCGCGACGACCTGCTGCAAGACCCGACGACGCTCAACCGTATGTGGATTGTCCGCAAGTTCATTGCCGAGATGAACCCCGTCGAGGCCATGAACACCATCCGCGACCGTCTGGTGACGAGTCGCTCGAACGAGGAGTTCCTCATGTCGATGAACGGATAAGCCATGAAGACGCTGCTCATTCTCGTCGGCAAGACCACCGACCGCCACTTCGCAGCCGGCATCAGCGACTATGTGGAGCGAATCGGTCACTACATGCCTTTCGAGCTGGTGAACATCCCTGAGCTGAAAAACGCTAAAAGCCTGACCGAAGAGCAGCAGAAAGCCCTTGAGGGCGAACTGATACTCAAACAGCTGCAGTCGTCTGACACCGTCGTACTGCTCGACGAGCACGGCCGCGAACTGCGCAGCATCGAGTTTGCCCGCTGGATAGAACAAAAACGCAATACGGCCCGCCGACTGGTTTTCATTGTCGGCGGACCGTATGGCTTTTCCAAGGATGTCTATGCACGTGCCAACGAGCAGTTGTCGCTGTCGCGGATGACGTTTTCGCACCAGATGATACGGCTCGTATTCACCGAACAGGTCTATCGCGCCTGCACTATAATAAAAGGTGAGCCCTATCACCACGAATAAGGCCCACCTTTTTACCTTTTTACTTTTACCCTTTACAGGTCATTATAGTTCCGCACGTCGAACGTCGAGGTGCTCATATCGCCCGTCTCAAAGCCGCGGCGCAGCCAACGCTTGCGCTGGTCGCTGGTGCCGTGGGTGAACGACTCGGGCGTGGCACGGCCCTGGGCCTTCTTCTGCAGCCAGTCGTCGCCGATGGCCTTGGCCAGCTCCAGGCCTTTCTCCAGGTCGCCGTACTCCATTGAGTGGTTCATGGCGTCCTCATAGTGAGCCCACACGCCGGCATAGTAGTCGGCCAGCAGTTCCAGGCGCACGCTGATCTGGTTGGCGCTTACCTTGTCGGTCTGGCTCATGGTCTGATGGGCTTTGTTCAGCGTTCCCGTCAGATACTCCACATGGTGGCCAATCTCGTGGGCAATCACGTAGGCATAGGCGAAGGTGTTACCCTCGACGCCGAGCTGGCGCTTCATCTGCGTAAAGAACGACAAGTCGACATACAACTTCTGGTCGCCTGAGCAGTAGAAGGGGCCGACGGCTGCCGAAGCAGAGCCACAGGCCGACTGCACTTGATTGGTGAACAGCACCAGCGTGGGCGACGTGTAGGTGCGGCCCATCTGCTGGAACACTGCCGACCAGACGTCCTCGGTCGATGCCAGAATCTTCTTGCAGTCGCTGGCCAGCTCCTGCTCCTCCTCGGTGAAGTTCTGCTCGTCGACAGTCTCCGTCCGCTGCGCCATCTGCTCCTGAACACCCTGGACAACGGCCTGCATCGGGTCGCCACCGCTCATCCATGCAAACAAGGCAGCCACCAGAATACCACCGATACCACCAAGACCGACTTTCGCTCCAGTGCTCATTCCGCGGCGGTCCTCCACGTTCGAGCTCTCTCTTCTTCCTGTTAGTTTCATAGTTCCAAATATTTTAATTGATAATGTAGTTTTGCCTGCAAATTTAGATAAATTTTTTGAGATTATAAGCCAGTCGAGATAAAAATGTAAACAAATTGCCCCGAAAAGTTAGAAATCAAGGCTCACATACGCTCTTTTTCTATCCATTACGTGCTCTAAGTCACAATTTTAACTTATCTTTGAAACGTTCACATGTTTAACTTCAAATTTATAGGCCTCAATTCTGCCGTCAATCTCACAAATATGAGAATTATAAATCCGTCACATCCGTCACAGTCCCGTAAGCAACAGATAATCAAGCGGATACGTGGTAACGGATAATGGTGGCGGATGACGGATGCACGGCGCATTCCCGTGCGCCAAACCTCAGTGCCAAATGTTCACGGGCGTTGAACGACGATTCACCGCCCGTGAATCATTACAGCCGTCGGAGCATATAGCCATCCGTCACCCGTCACCATCATCCGTCACCACGTAACACGCTCAGCATGGGGTAGATAGGGCGAAGGTGACGGATTGACGGATAAAAACCGTGTTGAACAGTGTTTTTACGTGCCAAAGACTGCAAATGACCGGTTTGGGTTTATAGAGGAAAGATAAGAAAAAAAAGCATAAAACGGCAAATTCAGACACATTTTCTTTGCTGTTAGCACGTTTTTTTGTACTTTTGCATCCACAAATGAAATAGTAAACAGTAAATCCGTAAATAGAAATCAGTTTATGTTAACACTCAAACTCATCAGCGAGGAAACTGAACGCGTCATTCAGGGTCTCGAAAAGAAGCACTTCAAGGGTGCGCGTGAAGCCATTGAACAAGTACTTGCCGTCGACAAGCGCCGTCGCGAGGCCCAGCAGCAGCTGGATCAGAACCTGTCGGAAGCCAAGAAGATGGCCGCCCAGATAGGGGCACTTATGAAGGAAGGCAAGCGCGACGAAGCCGAAGCCATCAAGCAGAAAGTGGCCACCATGAAAGAGACCAACCACCAGCTTGACGAATCAATGAGTCAGGCTCAGGAGGAGATGACTACCCTGCTCTGCCAGATTCCCAACATTCCCTACGACGAAGTGCCCGAAGGCGCTGCCGCCGAGGATAACCGCGTGGTGAAGTCGAACCTGCGCGAGTGCAAGCCCACCGACACCGTAGGCAACTGGGATGTCAACCCCAAGCTGGGCATCGACAACCCCCTGCCCCACTGGGAACTCGCCAAGAAGTACAACCTCATCGACTTCGACCTGGGCGTGAAGATTACGGGTGCCGGATTCCCCGTCTACATCGGGAAAGGTGCCCAGCTGCAGCGCGCACTCATCAACTTCTTCCTGGCCGAGGCTGCCAAGAGCGGCTACACTGAGATTATGCCGCCGACAGTGGTCAACGCCGCATCAGGCTACGGCACAGGCCAGCTGCCCGACAAGGAGGGCCAGATGTACCACTGCGAGGTGGACGACTTCTACCTCATCCCCACGGCTGAGGTTCCCGTCACGAACATCTACCGCGACGTCATCCTCGACGAGGCCCAGCTGCCCATCAAGAACTGCGCCTACACGGAGTGCTTCCGTCGCGAGGCAGGCAGCTACGGCAAGGACGTGCGCGGACTGAACCGACTGCATGAGTTCTCGAAGATTGAGATTGTACGCATCGACAAGCCCGAGCACTCTAAGGAGAGCCACCGCGAGATGCTGGAGCACGTCGAGGGCCTGCTGAAGAAGCTGGAGCTTCCCTACCGCATTTTGCTGTTATGTGGTGGCGACCAGTCGTTCACCAGCGCCATCTGCTACGACTTCGAAGTCTACTCTGAGGCTCAGGGACGCTGGCTTGAGGTGTCCAGCGTGTCCAACTTCGACACCTATCAGGCCAACCGTCTGAAGTGCCGCTACCGCCGCAGCGACACCAAAAAGACCGAGCTCTGCCACACGCTGAACGGCTCTGCCCTCGCCCTTCCACGCATCGTTGCCGCCCTCTTGGAGAACAACCAGACGGCTGAAGGCATCCGCATTCCGAAGGCACTCGTTCCCTACACTGGCTTCGAGATTATTGACTAATTCAAATTAACAATCTCTTTATAGGGGGGGGAAGACGTGTGTCTCTCTCCCCCCCCATAAATAATTATGGACAGGATTCTTTTCACAATGGCAGTTGCAGCCATTTGCCAGACGGCTGCCGCACAGGGGCCGCGCAGAGGCTTCCATCGCGAGGCCTTCACCACCGAGGCGCCTATGGCCCACGACCCCGTGATGGCCAAGGACGGCGACACCTATTACATCTACGCCACGGGCATGGGCATCCAGCAGATGACCTCGAAGGACCGAAAGACGTGGACGGTGCTGCCCCAACCCGTGATGACCGTCATCCCCGGCTGGACGACGGACTCCGTGCCCGGCTTCAGCAGCCACGTATGGGCACCCGACGTCATCCGCTGGCACGGACGCTGGTGGCTGGCCTACAGCTGCTCTACCTTCGGCAAGAACGGCTCGGCCATCGGTCTGCTCAGCAGTCGCTCGCTCGGTGCCAACATGTGGAAGGACGAGGGCTGCATCGTGACCTCGCGGGAGAAGCGCGACAACTGGAACGCCATCGACCCGAACTTCGTCATCGACGACAACGACCAGCCGTGGCTCGTCTGGGGTTCGTTCTGGGACGGCATCCAACTGGCCCGTCTCGACACGACCATGCACATTGCCAAAGGCATCAAGCCACGCACCGTCGCCCGCCGCTATGACCCGGGCTACAAACCCACGGAGGAGAATCCCACGTCGAAATATGCCGGCACCAACGCCATCGAGGCACCGTTCATCTTCAAGCACGGCGGCTACTACTACCTGTTCGTGTCGTGGGACTACTGCTGTCGCGGTGCCAAGAGCAACTACCGCGTGGCCGTAGGACGCAGCAGGACCGTCGACGGTCCTTATCTCGACCGCACGGGCAAAGACATGGCCAACGGCGGCGGCACGCTCTTCCTGGAGGGCGACAAGAAGGACTGGGAGGCTGCCGGTCACTGTGCCGCCTACACTTTCGACGGCGAGGACGTCTTCGTCTGCCACGGCTACAGCGCCACGCAGAACGGTACCGCCCTGCTCATCCAGCGCCCCATCAGCTGGACTGCGGACGGATGGCCTGAACTGAAGCTGTAGAATCATTGCCCGATTATCACATCATCTCTGGAGCACTTCTCAGAGTCAGATGCCGATATTTAATCAAGTACGCGCGCGTATGCGCGCGTAAGCCAGCACCGCCTATTGTCAATGTAGCATACCCTGTCCCGCTGCGACTTGTCGAAAGTCCGGCCTTTGCCTTGCAATACGAATAAAAATTTAATATTTACTAAATTCTTCTTTAGTTCGGAAAAAGTTTGTATCTTTGCAAACTATTTAACTTGTTTACGTACAACTTATATAATAAATATTACACAAACTATGTCAAACAACAAAGAGAAACTCTTCAGCGAGTTCCAGGCGCCGACCACCCAGGAGTGGCTCGACAAGATTGAGGTTGACCTGAAAGGGGCCGACTTCCAGAAACGACTCGTGTGGAGAACAAACGAAGGTTTTAACGTGCAGCCCTTCTACCGCCGCGAGGACTTGAAGGACCTGAAGGCGGTCGATTCGCTGCCTGGTGAGTTCCCGTTCGTACGCGGCAACAAGAAGGACAACAACCTCTGGTTCGTCCGTCAGGACATCAAGGCCGACGATGCCAAGGCTGCCAATGCGAAGGCGCTCGACGTGCTGAACAAGGGCGTCGACTCGCTCGGTTTCCAGATTGCCGGCAAGGACGTCAGCAAGGAGTTCGTGGCTACACTGCTCGACGGCATCCTGCCGCAGTATGTGGAACTGAACTTCAAGACTTGTCAGCGCCACTGCGTGGAGCTGGCCGAGATCCTGGTGGCTTACTTCAAGGAGAAGGCCTATCCGCTGGACGAGCTGAAGGGCAGCATCAACTTCGACCCCATCAGCAAGATGATGTGCAAGGGCAAGGACACCTCCGCCGCCCTTGAGTTTGCCAAGCCGCTCATCGAGGCACTGAAGGAGCTGCCCGGCTACAAGTGCATCAACGTGAACAGCGTCCAGCTGAACAATGCCGGTGCCTACATCTATCAGGAGCTGGGCTATGCACTGGCCTGGGGTGCCGAGTACCTGAACCTGCTCACTGAGGCCGGCGTCGACGCTACCGAGGCTGCCAACCGCATCAAGTTCAACATGGGCGTCTCGGAGAACTACTTCATGGAGATTGCGAAGTTCCGCGCTGCCCGCCTGCTCTGGGCACAGATTGTGAAGCAGTACGAACCCAAGTGCGACTGTGCTTGCCAGATGCACGTCTGCGCCTATACGTCGGAGTATAATCAGACGCTGTTCGACAGCTACGTCAACCTGCTGCGCTCGCAGACCGAGACGATGTCGGCCGCTCTGGCCAACGTAGACTCCATCGTCGTCACGCCGTTCGACAAGCCTTACGAGCAGCCGACAGAGTTTGCCGAGCGTATTGCCCGCAACCAGCAGCTGCTGCTGAAGGAGGAGGCTCACTTCGACAAGCTGGTCGACGTGGCCGGCGGTTCCTACACCATCGAGCACCTGACCGACGCTATCGCCAGGGAGGGCTGGAAGCTGTTCCTCGCTGTTGAGGAGGCCGGCGGATTCCTGGCCGAGGTCCTGAAGGGTAACGTCACGAACGCCGTGAACGCCACCAACGACAAGCGCCACGCCGCTGCCGCCACCCGCCGCGAGTTTATCCTGGGCACCAACCAGTTCCCGAACTTCACGGAGACCAGCGAGGGCAAGCAGCCCGCCTGTTCAGTATGTTGCTGTACTACAGCAACAGACGGGACGGAGGCCGAGCTGCCTAAGCTGAACAAGCAGCGCCTCGCCTCGGAGTTCGAGACCCTGCGCCTCTCGACCGAGAAGGCCGAAAAGCAGCCCATAGCCTTCATGCTGACCATCGGCAACCTGGCCATGCGTCAGGCCCGTGCACAGTTCTCGTGCAACTTCCTGGCCGCCGCCGGCTACAAGGTGATGGACAACCTCGGCTTCAAGACCGTCGAGGAGGGTGTCGATGCCGCCTTGGAGGCCAAGGCCGACATCGTGGTCATCTGCTCGAGCGACGACGAGTATGCTGAGTATGCCATCCCCGCCTTCCAGTATCTCGCCGGCCGTGCCATGTTCGTCGTGGCCGGTGCTCCCGCCTGCTCGGAGGACCTCAAGGCCGCCGGTATTGAGAACTTCATTCACGTTAAGTCTAACCAGCTCGAAACGCTCAAGGCGTATAATGCTAAACTCGGAATCTAATTATGGCACGCAAGAATTTTAGTAACATAGATATCTACGCTGGCATCCAGCAGAAGGACGGCCAGCAGTGGCAGAAGGAGAATGGCATCAGCGCTAACTGGCGTACGCCCGAGCAGATTGACATTCAGCCCGTTTATACCAAGGAAGACCTCGAAGGCATGGAGCACCTCGACTTCGCGGCCGGTATTCCGCCCTACCTCCGCGGTCCGTACTCGATGATGTATCCGTTCCGTCCGTGGACCATCCGCCAGTATGCCGGATTCTCGACGGCCGAGGAGTCGAACGCCTTCTATCGCCGTAACCTGGCCTCAGGCCAGAAGGGCCTCTCCGTGGCCTTCGACCTGCCGACACACCGCGGCTACGACCCCGACAACCCCCGTGTGGTGGGCGACGTGGGTAAGGCCGGCGTATCTATCTGCAACGAGGAGAACATGAAGGTGCTGTTCAGCGGTATTCCCCTCAACAAGATGTCGGTCTCAATGACGATGAACGGCGCCGTGCTGCCCATCCTGGCCTTCTACATCGTGGCCGGTCTGGAGCAGGGCGCCCAGTTGGAGGAGATGGCCGGAACCATTCAGAACGACATCCTGAAGGAGTTCATGGTACGCAACACCTATATCTATCCGCCCGCATTCTCGATGAAGATCATCGCCGACATCTTCGAGTACACTTCGCAGAAGATGCCGAAGTTCAACTCGATTTCTATCTCAGGCTATCACATGCAGGAGGCTGGTGCCACCGCCGACATTGAGCTGGCCTACACGCTGGCCGACGGTATGGACTACCTGCGCACGGGTGTCAATGCCGGTATCGACGTCGACGCCTTCGCTCCGCGACTCAGCTTCTTCTGGGCCATCGGTATGAACCACTTCATGGAGATTGCCAAGATGCGTGCAGGCCGTCTGCTGTGGGCGAAGATTGTGAAGTCGTTCGGTGCCAAGAACCCGAAGTCGCTGGCCTTGCGTACCCACTCGCAGACCTCCGGCTGGTCACTGACCGAGCAGGACCCCTTCAACAACGTGGGCCGCACCTGTATCGAGGCTATGGCAGCCGTCTTGGGTCACACCCAGTCGCTGCACACCAACGCACTCGACGAGGCCATCGCCCTGCCTACCGACTTCTCGGCCCGTATCGCCCGTAACACGCAGATCTACATCCAGAACGAGACGAAGGTCTGCAAGCAGATTGACCCGTGGGCCGGCTCTTACTACGTTGAGACGCTGACCAACGAGCTGGTTCACAAGGCCTGGGAGCACATCCAGGAGATTGAGAAGCTCGGCGGTATGGCCAAGGCCATCGAGACCGGTCTGCCCAAGATGCGTATCGAGGAGGCTGCTGCCCGCACGCAGGCCCGCATCGACTCTGGCGTGCAGACCATCGTCGGCACCAACAAGTACCGTCTGGAGCACGAAGACCCCATCGACATCCTCGAGGTCGACAACACCGCCGTGCGCAAGCAGCAGGAGGAGAGCCTGAAGCAAGTGCGCGCCAGCCGCGACGAGGCCGCCTGTCAGGCTGCCCTCAAGGCCATCACCGACTGCGTCCGCGACTTCCAGGAAGGCCGCAAGTCGGAGAACAACCTGCTCGACCTGGCCGTCAAGGCCGCCCAGCTGCGTTGTACGTTGGGAGAGATTTCGGATGCCTGCGAAGAGATCGTGGGCCGTTATAAAGCAGTAATCAGAACTATTTCAGGCGTGTACAGTTCAGAAAGCAAAAACGATGCGAACTTCGAGAAGGCCAAGCAGATGACCGACGAGTTTGCCAAGAGAGAGGGTCGCCGCCCGCGTATCTTCATAGCCAAGATGGGACAGGACGGTCACGACCGTGGTGCAAAAGTAGTGGCAACGGGCTATGCCGACTGCGGCTTCGACGTCGATATGGGTCCGCTGTTCCAGACGCCCGCCGAGGCTGCCCGCGAGGCCGTCGAGAACGACGTCCACATCGTCGGTGCCTCTTCGTTGGCTGCCGGTCACAAGACCCTCATCCCGCAGCTCATCGAGGAGCTGAAGAAACTGGGGCGTGAGGACATCATGGTCACCGCCGGCGGTGTCATTCCCGCCCAGGACTACGACTTCCTCTACAAGGCCGGTGTGGCCTGCATCTTCGGCCCCGGCACCCCAGTGCCTTACTCTGCCGTTGAGATGATGAAGATTTTGCTCGATGAGGAGTAAAGACTATAATCAGAACCGATTGACAGGTGGCGCATCCATTGGCGGGTGCGCCACTGTTATCGTCACTTTCGTGTTGTGGGTGGTGACTCTGACGGCAAACGCCCAGACATTCACCGTCGACACCATCAGCGACGCCGTATTCCAGCGGATGCAGGGCAAGTCGTACAAGACGGGGTGTACAGTGTCCCGTTCCGAACTGCGCTACCTGCGACTTTCACATTTCGACGTAAACGGACAGGAGCATATTGGGGAACTGGTGTGTAACAGGCTGATTGCTGACGACCTGAAGGAAATCTTCCAAGAACTGTACAGGCATAAATATCCTATTGGACGGATGAGGCTGGTCGACGATTACGATGCCGACGACGAGCGTTCGATGCAGGACAACAACACCAGCTGCTTCAACTACAGACCCATTGCAGGCTCCAACAAACTGTCGAAGCATTCACGCGGACTGGCCATCGACATCAACCCGCTCTACAATCCATGTGTCCGTCAGCAGAAGGACGGTACTACCATCGTACAGCCTGCTAACGGAAAGGCATACGCCAAGCGGAAAACACGGAAGCCATATATGATTGACAGTAACGATTTGTGCTATCAGCTGTTTATCAGCCACGGCTTCAAATGGGGCGGCGCATGGCGCTCACTGAAGGACTATCAGCACTTTGAACGTTAAAGAAGTTAAAAGTGCGAAAATACTTGCACAACAATGACGGTTTTGTGCCATTTTCTTGCTACCTTTGCGCCATAAAATGCGATAGCGTGTTATGGAATCATTTAAATGGTTAAGTGACTTATTTACGACGACTGACTCAGTCGCCCATATCACCATTCTTTATGCCGTCGTCATCGCCATTGGCGTCTACCTTGGGAAATTCAAGGTTTTCGGCATCTCACTTGGTGTAACCTTCGTGCTTTTTACGGGCATCGTGGCAGGACACATAGGCTTCACGGCTCCTACCGACATACTGACCTTCATCCAGGACTTCGGGCTCATTCTGTTTGTCTTTATGATTGGCTTGCAGGTAGGCCCGGGCTTCTTCGAGAGTTTCGGCACGGCAGGTGTTAAGCTTAACGGGCTGGCCACTACGGCCATCCTGCTGAACATCATTGTGATGTTTGCCTGCTACCTGGTGTTCTTCGACTCATCAGACAAGTCGGCACTGCCGATGATGGTAGGCACACTGTACGGTGCCGTCACCAACACGCCGGGTCTCGGTGCTGCCAACGAGGCGCTGAGCACGGTGTTCGGAGACAATGCCCCGCCGATAGCGTCGGCCTACGCCTGTGCCTATCCGCTCGGCGTGCTGGGCATTATCGGCGCTACCATATTAATTAGGTACGTGTGTAAGGTAAGGCTGGAGAAAGAGGAGGAAGACCTGGTTGCCCAGGAGGACAGCAACGTGGCCAAGAAACCGTACAAGATGCACTTGGAAGTAACCAACAAGTACTTGGAGGGCAAGACGCTGTTGCAGGTTCACGACTTCCTGAACCGCGACTTCGTGGTATCGCGTATTGTCCACGACGGCGAGCTGTCGATTCCCAACCGCGACACGATATTCCATCTGGGAGACCAGATGCTGATAGTCTGTGCCGAGGCCGACCAGGAGGCTATCACCGCCTTCATCGGGCCGAAGCTCGACATCGACTTCGAGCAGCAAGACCAGCCGTTGGTATCGAAGCGCATACTCGTCACCAATCCGGCCATTAACGGCAAGACACTGGCCTCGATGCATTTCTCAAGTGTACACGGTGTGAATGTCACACGACTCACGCGCCACGGCATGGACCTTTTCGCATCGGCATCGCTGCCCCTGCAGGTGGGCGACAGGATCATGGTCGTGGGACCTGAGGATGCCGTCGACCGCGTGGCCAACAAAATGGGCAACTCCATCCGCCGACTGAATGCGCCGAACATCGCCACCATCTTCGTGGGCATCTTCTTAGGACTCATCTTCGGCTCGCTGCCTATCGCCATCCCAGGTATGCCCGTACCCCTGAAGCTCGGTCTGGCCGGCGGTCCGCTGATTATCGCCATCCTCATAGGCCGCTACGGCTATAAGATTCATCTGGTTACCTACACCTCGACGTCGGCCAATATGATGCTGCGCGAGATAGGACTGGTGCTGTTCCTGGCATCGGTAGGCATCAAGGCGGGAGCCTCGTTCTTCGAGACGGTGTTCGAGGGCAACGGTCTGTACTACGTACTGACGGGTTTCCTTATCACCATCATCCCGATTCTGATTGTCGGTCCCATTGCCCGCATCCGCTACAAGTTCAATTACTTCACCATTGCGGGTATGATAGCCGGTACGTACACCGACCCGCCTGCACTGGCATACGCCAACAGCATCTGTTCGAAGGAGGCACCAGCATTAGGCTACTCGACGGTCTACCCGCTGTCGATGTTCTTGAGAATCCTGACGGCACAGTTGGTGGTGCTGTTCTTCTGTGGATAAAAAAACAATATAATAATACACGACAATGAATAAATTCGGATTACTTTGCGGCGCGCTGCTGCTGTCAGGAGCCTCGTCGGTGTTCGGCCAGGGAGCCAGAAACATCGTCATCAACGAGGTGCTGACCAACAACACCGCCAGCATCCAGGACGAATTTGGCGAGCATGAGGCTTGGATTGAGTTGGAGAACACTTCGTTCACCACCTACAACATCCGCGGCATGTACCTGACTACCGACCGCAGCGTGCTCGACTCCAAGATGAGCGTGCCCGACCGGATCAAGCGTATGAGCGTCATCCCCTCAGGTGATGCCCGTACCAATTTGGGAGGCCGTCAGCACGTGGTATTCTTCACAGACTCCAACCCCGCCAAGGGCAAGCTGCACCTCTCGCTGAAGGTTCCCATGTCGGAGCCTGTATGGATAGCCCTTTACAACGGCAATGCCGTCGAGTTGATTGACTCAGTAACCGTTCCGGCCCTTGCTGCCGACCAGTCGTATGCCCGTCAGGGTAAGAAATGGAGCGTGAAGTCGGCCCAGAACGTGACACCCGGTACCGAGAACTTCATCAAGACCGACGAGACCAAGGACGCCAAACTGAAGCGCGAAGACCCCTACGGCATAGGCATCACGCTGCTGGCCATGGGCATCGTGTTCACCTGTCTGGCCGTGCTGTTCATCTTCTTCTCGCTCTTCGGCCTGCTCATGCGCCACATGGAGACCGCCCGCAAGGTGGCCAACACGCAGCCCATCAAGCCTATCACCAAGACGGTGGAGAAGACGGCCGAGACCGTCCACAAGACGGGCGTCATCCTGCAGGAAGGTCTCAAGACGAAGGGTATCGACCGTGAGGTCTACATAGCCGTCATCGGTATGGCCCTGAAACAGTATGAGGACGACGTCCACGACGTAGAGTCAGGCGTCATCACCATCAAGGAGAAGACCTCTTCGCCCTGGAACGACGAATTCCACCAGATGACGCAGTTCCACGTTTAAGAAGTGGGAAGTGAAAAGTGAAGAAATCGAAAATCGAAAATCGAAAATCAGTAAATCGAAAATTACAGAGATGAACAAATATCAGTATAAAGTACAGGGTGTCGACTACGAAGTAGAGATAGAAGAAGTAGAAGGCAACATCGCGAAAGTAAACGTGAACGGCATTCCGTTCGAAGTAGAGATGCAGAAGCCCATCAACGCAGCCAAGCATCCGACCATGGCCCGTCCGAAGATAGAGGCTCCGAAACCTGCTGTCGCCGCCCCGCAACCGGCCGCTGCACCGGCTCAGCCCGCAGCCGCCGCAGGCGCCGGCAATCCCGTCAAGGCTCCGCTGCCCGGTACCGTCACCGAGATAAAGGTGCAGGTTGGCCAGCAGGTCAATGTAGGCGACATTGTCCTCGTGCTCGAGGCCATGAAGATGCAGAACAACATCGAAGCCGAATATGCCGGCACCGTCACCTCCGTCGTCGTCAAGCCCGGCGAAACCGTAATGGAGGGTGCCGTGCTGCTGACCATCGGATAACTTACAATTGACAATTCACAATTGACAATTCACAATTATGGATCTTGGACAGTTTATCATACAGAACTTCAATGAGTTCCTGACCTACACGGCGTTTGCCAACGCCACCGTGGGCAATCTCATTATGATAGCAGTAGGTGCCTTCTTCATCTGGCTTGCCATCAAGAAGGACTTCGAACCGCTGCTGCTCGTGCCCATCGGACTGGGCATCATCCTGGGCAACATACCCTTCCGAGCCGACGCCGGACTCGAGATCGGTCTCTACGAAGACAACTCCGTGCTAAACATCTTCTACCAGGGTGTGCGACAAGGCTGGTACCCGCCGCTCATATTCCTCGGCATCGGTGCCATGACCGACTTCTCGGCACTGCTGGCCAACCCCAAGCTGATGCTCATCGGAGCAGCAGCACAGTTCGGCATCTTCGGTGCCTACATGGTGGCCCTGGCCTTTGGCTTCGAGCCCTCACAGGCAGCCGGTATCGCCATCATCGGCGGTGCCGACGGTCCCACGGCCATCTTCCTCTCCAGCAAGCTGTCGCCCAACCTCATGGGTGCCATCGCCGTGTGCGCCTACTCCTACATGGCCCTCGTGCCGCTGATCCAGCCGCCCCTCATGCGACTGCTCACCACCAAGAAGGAGCGCACCATCAAGATGAAGCCGGCACGCCAGGTGAGCCAGACGGAGCGCATACTCTTCCCCATCATCGGACTGCTGCTGACGACGTTCATCGTCCCCTCTGGCCTGCCTCTGCTCGGCATGCTCTTCTTCGGCAACCTGCTGAAGGAGTCGGGCAAGACCACCCGCCTGGCCAAGACTGCCGGTGCCGCCCTGAACGATATCGTCGTCATGCTCCTCGGCCTTACCGTAGGCTGCTCCACGCAGGCCTCTGAGTTCCTGACGATGAACACCGTGTTCATCTTCATCATCGGTGCCTTCGCCTTCGCCATCGCCACGGCCTCTGGCGTCTGCTTCGTCAAGGTGATGAACCTCTTCCTGCCGAAGGACAAGAAGATCAACCCGCTGATCGGCAATGCCGGCGTGAGTGCTGTGCCTATGGCCGCCCGCATCTCAAACAACCTCGGACTGGAGTACGACCGCCACAACTTCCTGCTCATGCACGCCATGGGTCCCAATGTGGCCGGCGTCATCGGCTCGGCAGTGGCTGCCGGTGCCCTGCTTGGTTTCCTCTCATAACCCTAAGCCCATGAATCTCGTACGCCTACAGCGCAGCCTGACCCTGCCGAACGATATCAGCACCATTCCGCAACTGAGCGAGTTTATCGACTCGTTCTGTGAGGAGGCTGGCATCGGCATGGAGATGACCATGAGCCTGAACCTCGCCCTCGAGGAGGCTGTGGTCAACGTCATGGACTATGCCTATCCGAAGGGCACGGCAGGCAGCGTCAGCGTCGACGTCCGGACGGACGCAGACTGCGTCATCTTCGTCATCACCGACAATGGTACACCCTTCGACCCGACAGCCATAAAGGATGCCGACACCACGCTGCCCCTCGAGGAACGCAGCATCGGCGGACTGGGCATCTTCCTGACGCGCCAAATCATGGACGACATCTGCTATGAGCGTAGCAACGACAGGAACATCCTGACCCTGAGAAAGAATATTAACAATAAAAGCAAACAATAAATTAACTGTATTATGACAATAGACATCAGAGAAGAGAATGGCGGATACGTCGCATCGTTTGATGGCCGCCTCGACACGCCTGCAGCCATCAAGGCACAGCAGGACATCGTCGTATTGACGGAGAATGCCGACAAGGAAATCACCCTCGACTGCTCCAACCTCGAGTACATCAGTAGTTCAGGCCTCAGGCTGTTCCTCGCCCTGCGCAAGGAGACATCGGCCAAGGGCGGAAAGGTCATCGTCAAGAACATCAACGATGAAATCAAGAAGGTGTTCCAGATGACAGGCTTCTACAACCTCTTTACCATCCTCTAAGGATGGAGTGTATTCCTGGTCTCTGTATCATATAGAAGAGGCAACCCGGTCGGGGCTGTCTCTTTTTGTGTTCACAACAGATCCTGCAATCGCTTGAAGGCAGGCGTGAGCAGCGTCGTCTCTATCTCTTGCACCGACGGCGAACGGAAGATACACCGGTGCTGCTTGGGCAGGAGCGTACAGATATGATGAACATCAAGAACTGGGGACTGCTCAGCCTGCAGTTCTTGTCAAAACGGCTCACCAGCAGGCCGTCGACCAACGCCACCACCAAATAGCCTTTGGGCGAGACGTGCAGCGAACGCACCTCATGGCCGCTGAGCAACGGCAGCTGGGGATTGAGCGGTTCTACCCGTCCGCGCCTGCCTGACATTCTGACAACTCCGGAACGACACCCTCTTCAGGTTCAGATTACTCGACGGGAGCAGGCAGCAATGCCCGCTCCCGTTTCGATTGAGCCATGGAAAATAAGCCTTCATAAACATTTTTCGAAAATAATTGCGGAAAAATTTGCAGGAACGGAAAAAAAGCAGTACCTTTGCACCCGCAAACGAAAGGAACGTTAGTGACACAATGGTGCCTTAGCTCAGTTGGTAGAGCATCGGACTGAAAATCCGTGTGTCCCCGGTTCGATTCCTGGAGGTACCACTCCTCCTTTCATTGGTTCCCGCGAAAGGCCTCGGCCCGAGCGGGAATTTCTATTTTCCCCCTTGGACGCCGCCTACTCGCGCGCTCGTTGTCTACCGATTGGTGCTTACCAGTCGCGAGCCGTCGGGCTGTTCTGTGATGGTGACGCGGACGGCATCGCCGGGCAGGAGTTCTTCAATCAGTTCGGGCCACTCTATAAAACAGAGGGAACCTGAATAGAAATAGTCCTCGTAGCCCATATCATAAACCTCCTCCAGGCGCTTGATGCGGTAGAAGTCGAAGTGGTAGATGAGGGAGTCAGAGGGGGTCTCATACTCATTCACGATGGCGAAAGTGGGCGAAGTGATAACGTCCTCGACGCCCAACTGCTCACAGACGGCTTTGATGAAGGTGGTCTTGCCGGCACCCATGTGGCCGTAGAAGGCGAAGACGCGGTGGTCGCCGATGGTCTCAACAAACTGGCGGGCAGCCTCGCCGATATTTTCTAAATCGTTAATTCTAATCTCCATAAATCTAAAAATCCAATCTAAAATCTCTCTATCTCTTCTTCCCAGTCATCGTGACGATGGGAATAATCATCTCCTCCATCGAGATGCCTCCGTGTTGGAAGGTGTCGCGGTAATAGGAGACGTAGTAGTTGTAGTTGTTGGGGTAGGCGAAAAAGGCGTCGCCAGTGGCGAAGACGTAGCTCGTCGACAGGTTGGGGGATGGCAGCTGTGCCTTCTGTGGCTCGCGGATGACGAAGAGGTCCTTGTCGCTGAAGCTGAGGTTCTTGCCTAACTTGTAGCGCAGGTTGGTATTGGTATTACGGTCACCGACAATCTTCACGGGCTTTGTGCAACGGATGGAACCGTGGTCGGTGGTGACGATGACTTTGTAGTCGGTCTGCGCTATCTGGCGGAAGAAGTCGGCGATGACTGAATGACGGAACCATGAGAGGGTAATGCTGCGGTAGGCACTCTCGTTGTTGGCCAGTTCGCGCACCATACGGCTCTCCGTCCGGGCATGACTGAGCATATCGATAAAGTTGAAGACGACGACGTTGAGGTCGTTCTTCTTCAGCTGGTTCAGCTGCTGCATCAGGCGGTCGGCGTCCTGAGAGTTGTTCACCTTGTGGTAGGAGAAGGTATTACGGCGGCGGTAGCGCTCTAGTTGTGTCTGAATGAGCGGCGCCTCGTTCAGGTTCTTACCCTCATCCTCGTCCTCGTCGACCCACAAGTCGGGGAACATACGGGCTATCTGGTCGGGCATGAGTCCTGAGAAAATGGCGTTGCGGGCATACTGCGTGGCGGTGGGCAGGATGGAGCAGTAGAGGTCTTCGTCGATGTCGAACTGGTCGCCGAGCTGCTGTGCCAACATGCGCCACTGGTCGTAGCGGAAATTATCGAGCACAACGAGGAACACCTTCTCGCCGCCACTAAGCAGGGGGAACACCTTCTCCTTGAATACGCGGTGGGACATCAGGGGGGCATCCTTGCCGTCAATCCAGTCCGTGTAGTTCTTCTTGATGAACTTGGCGAAGCCGAGATTGGCCTCCTCCTTTTGCATCTGCAGCATCTCGGTCATCGAACTGTCAGTGGATGACAGCTGCAACTCCCAGTGGACGAGCCGGCGGTAGACCTCGGTCCAGTCCTGCCATGTCCGGCAGTCCATAATCTGCATTGCTATCTGCTGGAAGCTCTGCTGATACTGGCTCTGTGTCACCTCGGTCACAATCTCGCGGCGGTGGATGTTCTTCTTCAGCGTCAGCAGTATCTGGTTGGGGTTCACGGGCTTGATGAGGTAGTCGGCTATCTGCTGGCCGATGGCCTGCTCCATGATGTTCTCCTCCTCGCTCTTGGTCACCATCACCACGGGCAGCGCCGGCTGCAGCTGCTTGATGCGCTGCAGTGTCTCCAGTCCGCTGAGTCCCGGCATCTGCTCGTCGAGCAGCACGAGGTCGAACGACCGTTCGCGGCACTGGTCGATGGCGTCGGTGCCGTTCGAGACGGTCACCACCTCGTACCCCTTCTTCTCGAGAAACAGCATGTGAGCGCGCAGCTGTTCTATCTCGTCGTCCACCCAAAGCAATACTCCGTTTGTCATCTTATTATTTTCGATTTACAATCTTGTAATTACCAAAAGTCTTCGCCGAAGTCGAGTCCCCCACCCTGCTGTTCGCCGGCATCGTCGGACTCTTCCTCGTACGTTTCCTCTCTGTCTTCGTCAGGCTGTGCCACGACCTCAGGGATGTTGAGCAGCTGCTCGCTGCTGACCTGTAGCGGCGAGAACGTCTCCTCGTAGAACTTCAAGTAATCGCCGTAGCTGAACCGGGTGCCGATGAGGGCGAGGTTCTGCTGGCTGACGATGATGCTGTTACATTTCTTCAGGTGTGCCGTCATCGTCTCTGAGGCATATAGCTTGCGGGCGTACTGCAAAGCCTCGTCGTAGTTGAGGAATCCGCTGATAAGCATACGGTGCAGGCCGTATTCTTGCTCAATGCTCAGGTCGAAGTTGCGCACGAGGAAGTTGGTGAAGTTGTAGCGCGCCATCTCGAAGAGCAGCTGGTTTTCGTTGACGGAGTCAGGCTCGTAGACGAGAAGGAACACGAAATTTGTGTTTCGTTCAGCCGACAGGGAGTCGCTGGTCGTAGAGTCGTTGGAGACCATCACGACGTCGCGACGTGACCAGATATCGCCCAGGTCGAACTTGCCGCCGTGGAGCGGGCGTCCCTCCTGCACACCCTTTACTATCATTCCAGCAATCTCACTGACCTCGCTCTTGGGGTATTTCTCCACAACCTGCTTCAGCAGTTCCACGCAGCCGTCGCCGTCGCCCTCATTCAGTTTGCTCAGACCGCTTATGAACAGGAACTTCGGCTGGTTCTGCCCTAACGGGAATCGCTCGGTGGCCAGCTGTGTATTGGCCTGCACTTCCTGGTAACGGTCTTCCCTGAAAGCGTCATAGGTGGCAGCATACAGAGAGTCCTCGATATGGATGCCGAAGAGGGCGTTCTCTGCAAAATTGGGGTCGGAGAGCAGAATGGTCCACTGACTCTCGGGATAGTCGGTCTGCAGACGTGCCAGACAGTTGTCGGCCTTTTCGGTCTCGCCCTTAAGCGAGTAGAGCAGGAAGAGGTGGTAAAAAGCCTCGTCGGTCTGTTCAAAGTCGGTATAGTTGTTGATGAGCCTCAGCAGGTGCCGCTCGCTCAGCGACAGATTGTAGAGTTTGTCTTTGAAGATAATACCGGCGTGGAACAGTCCGTCCTTGATGATATCGTTCGAGGCGGCCACTTGCTCCTCAGTGAAAGGAATCTGTGCCAGATAGTATTCGCGATTGTGCGGGTCGTTGGCCAGTGTGTCGGAAGCTACGGAATCGCCAGGCTGGATGCTGTCGGTAGCGAGGCTGCCAAGAGATTGAAGGTTTTCCGGATTGCCCGCGTTATCCTGACCACCTGGCATTTCCGTGGACTCGGGCGTTTCCTGATTCGTCTGGAAATTGACTACTGTCTGGTTGACGCGCCGCCAGTTGTCGGCATTCTCGCGCTTGCCCCATTGTCTCTGGAACGTCTGCTTACCCTGACTGACGGCCGTTGGGTTGTAGAAGTACCACTGTCCGTTACCCTGCTGGGCGGCGTTGGGCGTTGTCGGGCGGTTGGGTATGTTGGTGCGGTTGCCTGTAGCTCCGCGCTGCTGCAGGGTTTTCTCTACCTCGGCCTCCAAGGCCTTGTCGCGCTCCTCCTTCTCCTTCTTCTTCAGGGCGTCAATAACACGGTCAATGGCTTCCAGACGCTCTTTCTCGGGCATCACGGCAAGCTGCTGCAACGAGTCCTGCAGATGTATGGCCTCGGTGTAGGGCACCAGCTCGTCAAGCATCTTCGAGCGGTTCGACAGCTCCTCATAGTCGGGGCGGTCCTTGTCCAACAGTCCGATGGCCTCGCCGTAGCAGCGCTGGGCGTCGGCATACTTCTCCAGGTCCCAGTACAGTCCGCCGAGACGTAGCAGCAGCACGCCCTTCTCAATGCCGCTGCGTGTAGCCTTCTCATTGCCCTTCTCGTAGGCACCGATAGCCTGCATGGTATCGCCCTGCAACAGGTAGATGTTACCCATCGCGTAATACACCTGGTCGAGGTAGTCCTTGTTGTTGTCATTGCGGGCCATACGCTTCAGCCTGCTGATCATGCCCCGTGCGTTGGTCGAGGCCATCACCTCGGTCTGCGCAATGCGGGCATTGAACTCCAGCTCGTAGGGCGGGTTCTGCCGCACCACTCGGCAATAGGCCCGGTAGGCCTCGTCGTTATTGCCTAAGGCTGTTTGTATCTGTCCCATCAGGAACCACTCGCGGGCTTTCTGCGTTTTCCGCCGCTCGTGCCTGATGACTTCTCTCAGGTAGGGAACGGCCTTTTCATACTCGCCGTTGTGTACGTAGTAGTCGGCGTATGTATAGTCCCAGTCCTTCACCGCGCGGTAGTGAATGGAGTCGCGGTTCATGGCACGGATGACGTCCTCGGCATCGTAGAGCCAGCCCAGCTCAGTATAGCACTTGGCCAGCCAGGCACGGGCTATGGCGTTCTGCATCGGCTGTGTCTGGTAGAGACGGCTCATATACGAGAAGGTGACGGAGGCATCGTCGAAAGCCCCTTGCTGGAACTGAGCCTTGCCCATCATCAGCCATGCCTTCCACAGAAACGGGTTGTACTCCTTGCGGCCCAGCCACTCACGATCCTTTGCCGTCTTGCGTCCCGACTTGTTCCACTCTGGCTTTACCTTGATGCTGTGCAGTTTGATGGTCTTCTCCATCTTCTCGATGGCGCGGTCGAACTGTCCCTTGCCTATCTCGCGGCTGTTCTTATTGCCGACGGCATAGAGGGGCAGCAGCTCGGTGTAGTTGTCCTTGTTGCCCTTCTCCTTCTCTAAAGTTCCGTCGATGAAGGCCTGCGAACCATTATAATAGGTATTATAGCGCGCAGTGAACGAATGCCACATCCTGGTCTGCGAAGTGTTCTTCTTCGTAGAACAGCTCACCGCCAGCAGCACGATGGCGGTGACTATGATGGATTTGTATGTGGTTCTGCGCATTCTCGTTTCCTCTTCTCTTCCATCAGGCAGTGCAGCTTGCAGGAACCGTCGTCAGCCGATGTACACGTGCTGCAGTCATGTCCAACTGCTATCTCGTCGTCGCCCCCCTGGAAATAGGAGGCTATGGCAGCAACAATGCCTAACACGACGATAGCCCCTACACATAGAACGGCAAAATCCATGATTTATTACTTTTTACGCTTCACTTTTCTCTTCAATGGTGAAACCGGCAATCTGCAGGTCGCGCCAGAAGTGGGGGTACGATTTTGAGACCACGTTCGGATTGTTGATGACAATAGGCTGACGCAGACTGACCGGGGCCAGCGACAAAGCCATCCGGTGGTCCTCATAAGTCTCAATGACCGGCGTCTCTGCTGCCGACGGCTGGCGTATGCCGTCCCACATCAACTCGCTGTTATTGGCATCCTTCAACACGCATCCTATCTTCAACATTTCCTTCTTCAAGGCCTCTATGCGGTCGGTCTCCTTGATTTTCAGCGTAGACAGCCCCCTGAAGTGGAAAGGCACTCCCAGGGCGCAGCAGGTTGCCACAATCGTCTGGGCAAGGTCGGGAAAGTTGACGAAGTCATACTCCAACCGAGGTACGCACCGGTTGCTCTTCTTCAGTGTCACCGTCTGCAGCCGCCCGGTAGTCTTCGACTCGAAGACAGTTTTCACGCCCAAAAGGCTGAAGATGTACTTTACCACCGAGTCGCCCTGTTTAGAGCCGTCCATCAGTCCGGTAAGCCTGACCGTCGCGTCGCGGTCTTTGGCCAGTGCTACTATCTCATACCAGTAGCTGGCACTGCTCCAGTCGTTCTCAATGAAATAGTCGCGTCTCTGGTAAGGTCGCGGTTTGACGCTGATGACATCGCCGGAAGTCCACTCCGCATCGGCGCCGAACTCCCTCATCACCCAAAGCGTCAGGTCAATGTACGGCCGCGAAATGATGTCGCCCGTCAGCCGCAACTCCAAGCCGTCCTTCAGCACAGGACCAATCATCAACAGTGCAGAAATATACTGCGAACTGACGTTCCCGGCAATCTCAAGCATACCGCCTGTCAGCTGACGACCCGAGATGCGCAGGGGCGGAAAGCCCTCTTCGCCCACGTATTCGATGTCGGCTCCTAACATACGAAGGGCATCGACGAGAACACCGATAGGCCGGTGCTTCATACGGTCAGTACCCGTAATGACATGGGTTCCGCGCATAACACTCAGATAGGCCGTCATGAAACGCATCGCCGTACCTGCTGCCTTGATGTCGATGACGTCAGGCATATAGCGTATGGCCTCGATAATGACGTTCGTGTCGTCACAGTCGCTGAGATTCTGCGGCAGCGTATTTCCCCCGCTCAGAGCGTAAATAATAAGTGCGCGGTTTGATATGCTTTTCGAGGCCGGCAATGTTATACTTGTGTTGAGTTTTGTGGGTGCAGTTATATTATATTGCATGACTATTTGCTGATTTTGAGTGCAAAGTTACACGAATTACAAGAAAAAACAAAAAAAGTTCCCCTAAAATTTGCAAATGTCAGAGAAAGTATGTAATTTTGCACCCGCATTCGACAAAAAGGTCAGATGCCAAGCAAAAAAAGGATCGGGATTTAGCGCAGTTGGTAGCGCACACGTCTGGGGGGCGCGAG
>CAMHIS010000031.1 GCA_946185285.1 uncultured Prevotellaceae bacterium | reverse complement strand
AAAGCCTGTTAACTCCCGAT
This sequence comes from uncultured Prevotellaceae bacterium, assembly GCA_946185285.1. GTDB lineage: Bacteria > Bacteroidota > Bacteroidia > Bacteroidales > Bacteroidaceae > Prevotella. The sequence continues at coordinate 29,507 of CAMHIS010000031.1, read as the reverse complement.
AACTACTGATAACTCCAAACATGCGATACTTGAATATTATCACCTTCGTCTGTGCCGTTCGGAATGTCTGCGCCCTCTCCGTGGGGACTGTGCGGGCAGGGTTCTTGTCAGAAGTCTGTCCTTTGATACATCACTTTTTTTGAGAATATAATACCACTTCTACCACTAATTATTGTATAATTTTGGTTATCAGTTGATTAACAAGTGGTAATTAAAGTGGTAGAAGAGGTAAAATAATACCACTTTCACCACTTTTTTCATTGTTTCTGCAAGCGAATGCGCCCATAACAGGGCATTCTTGTCTTAAAGGAAGTGGCATGACACCGTTCTGGAGCCGCCGGAACGGCGTTCCAACGGCTCCGGAACGGTGTTCTTGAGTCTGCAGAACGCTGGCTTATGGTCGCTTTTCGATTGCAAAGTCCACTGAAGTGGTAAATATCCACCACTATTACCACTATTGTTACCACTCTATAACAGTCTGTTAGACAGTTAGATAGAAAGAAAGTGGTGGAAGTGGTACTAACTTGGCAAAAAAACTTTTGGTATTGCGCAGGTGGTCGAGTGACGTGTTTCAGTACACCACGTAGGTGTATGGGCATGAAGAGAGACCAGATTGTTCGTGGACATTAGTGAGTACGAATGGTAATAAAAGACATAGGAATAAAAGGTGATTGTTGCATTTTGATGTAAAAATGAGACAAAAAGTGTCATCTTTACTTTATTTAATATTATTTAGGACATTATTTGCTCGATTATTATTAACTTTGCGCAGAGAAAGTGAATGGAAAAAAACTAAACAGCTTTTTCAGATATAAGCAAACAGAAACACCAATAATTGAAAATGAGTGACAGATTAACGATATGTGCATGTCGCTGGCGTGGATTGATTTCCCCTGAGCGTGTCGCCGAGCTGGCTGAGGAGGCCAGACAGGAAGGATGCGAGGTGGAGGTTGTAGACGATTTGTGTGAGTTGATGCAAGAGGGCGACGAGCAGACGATGAATCGGATAGGCGAAGGCCGGATAGCAGCCTGTCATGAGCGGGCAGTCAGGAGTCTGCTGGCCTGGCGCGGGCTGCAGGCAAAGGCGCTGATAAACCTTCGTGAGGGCTTCGGAAATCCTGGGCCTGGCAATGATGCGTGGTACCCGACGATTGACAAGGACCGCTGTACGGAGTGCGGCAAGTGCTTTGATTTCTGCCCGTTTGGCGTTTATGAGATGGTCGACGGCCGTGTCAGGGTGATGCACCCAACCCATTGTAAGAACAATTGTCCGGCCTGTGCGCGCAACTGTCCGTCGGAGGCTATTATATTCCCCAAATACGGGCGGAGCCCTATCAATGGCGGTGTGGAGCATGAGGAGCAGGCGCTTCGTGTGGACCACTCGACGCTCTATGCCGATGCGCTGAGGACACGACTGGTGGAGCGACGAAACGCGGGAACACCATTGTTTAAACTCAAGAAATAAAGATGGGACTGAGTGACTATACATCACTTCTGAAGGTTACCGGACGTGTGGTTAGAGGGACGACACCGCGACTGCTGTGGAAGTTTGTCAGGAATTTCGGGTTGCGGAATCTCTCGAACATGGCTGCCTTCGAGCGGCGGATGCAGCGTGGCGAGCCTTTTTTCCCTGCCTTCGTGATGATTTCGGTAACCGAGGCCTGCAATCTGGCCTGCTCGGGCTGCTGGGTGACGCAGGGTGGCAAGAAACACCTGACGGCGGAGCAGCTCGACGGCATCATCTGTCAGTCGAAGTCGCAGGGCAGTTATTTCTTCGGAATCCTTGGCGGTGAGCCACTGATGTATCGCGGACTCTTCGATGTGCTTGAGCAGCATCCCGACTGTTATTTCCAGCTGTTCACCAATGCCACCCTCATTACGCCCGAAGTGGCTCAGCGGATGAACCGTCTGGGCAACGTGACCCCCCTGATCAGCATTGAGGGCTTGCGTGAAGAGAGCGACCGCCGGCGTGGCAGAGACGATGTGTATGAACGGACGCTGCAGGGGCTGCGGGCCTGTCACGAGGCGAAGCTCATCTTCGGCGTGGCCGCCAGTATCTGCAAGTCGAACTTCGACGAGCTGGTGAGCCGTAAGCATTTAGAGGACTTGGCCCGTGAGGGTGCCGCCTTCATGTGGTACTACATCTATCGCCCTGTGGGTGCCGATGCCCATCCTGAGAATGCGCTCAGCAAGGAGCAGATACGGGGGCTTCGGCAGTTTATCGTTGAGCAGCGCCGCCATGCGCCGCTCATCATCATCGATGTCTACTGGGGTGCCGACGGCAAGGCCATCTGTCCCGGAGCCACGGGCATGAGCCACCACATCTCGCCGTCGGGCTATGTAGAGTTCTGTCCGCCGCTGCAGATGGCGATGGAGCAGTTGAATGCCGACGGCAGTAATCTTGTGGAAATCTGCCAGCGGTCGGCGTTCCTGGCCGGGCTGCGCAAGATGATTGCCGAGACCACCCGTGGGTGCATACTGATGGAGAATCCCGAGCGGCTGGCCGACTTCCTTGAGGAGCAGGGCGCACTCGAGACCACCACGCGGGCCACGTTTATGGAAGAGCTGCGGCGTATGCGCCCTGTGCCCGGTCACGATATGAAGGAGGATGCTATTCCTGAGAAGAGTCCGCTCTACAGGATGCTGCAGAAACGTTATTTCTTTGGATTCGGAGCCTATGGATAGAGTGATACCGTCAACACAGCAAGAGCGAGAGCGGCTGCGCCGGCTGGCCCATGATTACGTCAGCGACAAGGCGCTTCAGCCGCCCGTGCCATTGAGCGACCTTGAAGAGCTGGCCACAGCGCTGATCAAGGCGTATCAGTTGGACGAGGGGCTGCGCGACTGGCTGATGGTGGAGCTGCACAATGGTGTGTGGCTGCCCATGGTGGCGAGCATCCCCTACGAGCGGCGACTGTTGCTGTTGCCGAAATGTCTGCGCGACAGTGGGCGTTGCGAGGGTGAGATGGATGACCTTGGACTGCTCTGTCATCGTTGCGGTCGCTGCGTCATTCCCGACCTCCAGACCCTGGCCGACCGTCATGGCGTGCTCTCATTAGTGGCCGAGGGCTTTACGTCGGTCATCGAGCTGATACGCCAGCACGTGGTCGATGCCGTCATTGGCGTCAGTTGTCTCGACTCGCTTGAAAAGGCATTCCCCCTGTTGGTCAGTCATGCAGTGCCGGGCATTGCCGTTGCCCTGAACGACGGGGGTTGCAAGGACACGCATGTGGATACGGACTATGTGATGGAACTTTTGCCGCAGCTGAGTGCGGAGACCATCATGCTGCTCGACTACGATGCTATCCGCGAAAAGGTGGACCAGTGGTTTACCCCCGAGGCATTGGCCACGGTGCTGACACCAGCCACCGACATCACTACGCGGGCTTCGCTGGCGTGGATGCTCAGTGGGGGCAGCCGTTGGCGCCCGTTCCTACTGGCTGCCGTCTATGCTGCCATCTGTAAGCCGCGCCCGCTGGTATTGCCCGACGAGGTGATGCGCGCTGCCGTGGCCGTCGAGTGCTTCCACAAGGCCTCGCTGGTGCACGACGATATACAAGACCAGGATCCAGAGCGCTATGGGCAGCCCACCGTGCATATACGCTATGGCGAGGCCATGGCCATCAATATCGGCGACCTGCTGTTGGGCGAGGGCTACAGGCTGCTCGCTTCGCTGCAGAACAAGGAACTGTTAGGCGTGGTGGCTCGTGCTCACGTCAGCCTGTGTCTGGGACAAGGAGCCGAACTGGCCTGGCAGCCTGGGCAGAAGGTGACCATCGACGAGGTGCTGCAGATATTCCGGCAGAAGACGGTGCCTGCCTTCGAGGTGGCGCTGTCGTTGGGACTGCTCTCGGCCGGCGGCAGTCAGCATACGGCCCGTGTGCTGCACAACTATTCGGAAGCCTTAGGCATTGCCTATCAGCTGAAGGACGACCTGGCCGACATCTACCGCGAACAAACCGAGAAGCCGTCGGTCGTGCAAGCCCTTCGCTGGCAGCATCCCGATGCTTCGGACGAGGATGTTAAGAACGAGGTGACTGCACTGATAGAGGAATACCACACCCGTGCCCTCACCTCGTTGACAGAGATTGACACCTTCGAACTGAAGCGGCTGCTGTTTCAGGCGACGGAGAAAATCTTGGAAAGGTAAAAAGGTAAGAAAGTAAAAAGGTAAGAAAATGGGAAGGTCGGTATCATATCATCTGCTGCAGACGCTGAAGCGTGGGGCTGAGAGACTCAGTGAGGAGGCTCGGCAGCAGGTGTGCCGCTACGTGATGAGCCAGCGCGACGAGAGCGAGGCTTTCAAGAATCGTGGCGGTCGGGCAGACCTTTACTATACGCTGTTCGGATGGATGCTCTGCTATGCACTTGGCATCAGTTCCGACGCCATTCGGAGGAAAGCCTATTTGGCAACCTTTGATACGCCCCGACTCAATGAGCTCTACCAGACGGTGCTGACGCTCTGCCGGATGCTCGACCGTCTGCTGTCGCTACCCCGCTTTACGCCAGATGCTGTCCTTCGCCTCGCGGCTGACGACGAACCGCTGCAACGATTCTTTGCGACCTATCAGCGGCATGGTAGCGGAGGAGGCACTAACGCATGGGCAGCCCGTCTGGTGACGGCTGACGGGGCGGATGCAGCACTTCGACAGCGGCTGCTGGATATGCAGCATGAGTCTGGCGGATTCCTGGCTCACGAGGGTGCCCCTATGCCCGACTTGCTGAGTACGGCCGTTGCGCTGTTTGCCCTCAGCCAGCAGCATGTCAGCCTGCCCTACGATGTACATCCGTTTATCGAAGCCCACTGGCAGGAAGATGGCAGTTTTGTAGCCACGCTGCTCGACGAATACGGCGATGTGGAATATGTGTTTTATGGCTTATTGGCCATTGGGAGTTTATGACGACAGAAGAGAAAAGACAGATATTATTAGCTGACGCCACAGAGCGACTGCTCAAGATGCGACGCGAAGACGGCATGTGGGAAGGCCACTTGTCGAGCAGCGCCATCTCTACTGCCGTCTCGATATTTGCGCTGAGCGTCATCGACCGTCAGGAGTATGCCCACGAGATAGGGCGGGGCCTGCACTGGCTGCTCGACACCATGAAGCCAGAAGGGTCATGGGGCGACAGCGTGGAGAGTCCGGCTAACATGACGGCGACGCTGCTCTCATACACGGCGCTCAGTCATCTGGGAAGGGTGCCTGCAGCAACAGAAAACTATATCCGTGAGACATTAGGCTGGCGCAAGGAGGAGCAGCTCGTGAACGGCGTGCTCGCCTACTACGGCCGCGACCTGACCTTCTCTGTCCCAATCCTGATGATGTGTGCCCTGGCGGGCATTGTCAGCGACTGGAAGCGCATTCCGCCATTCCCGTTCGAACTGGCTGTGCTGCCGCAGCGGACATTCAGTTTTCTGAACCTGCCAGTGGTCAGCTATGCCATACCGGCGCTGATTGCTGTGGGCATCTTGCAGAACCGTCGCCGCCGCACATGGTTGAGCGGTGTGCGCGAGTGGCTGGTGCCCAAGGCCCTGCGGGTGCTCACCCGTTTGCAGCCCGAAGATGGCGGCTTCCTGGAGGCGGCACCTCTGACGGCTTTCGTGTCGATGTGCCTGGCAGAAGCCGGTCTGAAGGACCATCCTGTGACACTGGCCTGTGCGCGATTTCTGCGTCGCACGCTTCGCGAAGACGGTGCGTGGCCCATCGATACCAATCTGGCGGGCTGGGTGACGTCGCTGAGTTGTCGGGCACTCGGCCATCGGTTGTCAGCCGACGAGCGGAAGGCACTTGCCGACACTATACGTGGCAACGCCACCCGGCAGCAGCATCCCTTTACGGGGGCACCGGCTGGTGGCTGGGGATGGACGAACCTTTCCGGCAGCGTGCCCGACGGCGACGATACCTCTGGTGCACTCGTGGCACTCCACACACTGCTCGACGGACAGTACGTTCCTGAAGTGGGGGCTGGTATTGACTGGCTCATCAGTCTGCAGAACCGCGACGGCGGTATGCCCACCTTCTGCCGTGGTTGGGGCAAGCTGCCCTTCGACCGCAGCACGCCCGACATCACGGCCCATGCCATCTTGGCTATGAGTCTTTGGAAAGACGCGCTACCCTTAGAACAGCAACCCCGCTGCCAGAAAAGCATCGACCGCATGACGGCGTGGATCAGAAAGACCATGTCGAAGGAAGGAGTCTGGACTCCGCTTTGGTTTGGCGACCAGGATGCCACAGACGAGAAGAACCCCGTCTACGGGGCAGCCACCATCATCGACTATCTGCAGACTGCGGACATCGCCATGACATCAGCGGCCAAGGACTTCCTCTTGTCGTGCCAGAACGCTGACGGCGGTTGGGGCGGCAACAAGGGCGTAGCCTCGAAGGTGACGCTGACCGCCAAGGCCCTCTCTGCCCTCAGCCATTACCGGCCGGAATGCGACGAGGCCATCCGCCGTGGCGTTGACTATCTCTACCGTCAGTATGAGGCAGGCACGCTCTACCGGCGCGAGCCCATCGGCCTTTACTTCTCGCGACTCTGGTATTCGGAGGAGTTGTATAACTATACCTATTTGATATTAGCGCTACGACAATATGAATAAAACCAAAGCCATTACCCTCGCCACCGTCGCCCTATGGACAGCAGTGCTCATAGGCTGGCACTGGTATGACCCCAGCAAGGGACTGACCAAGTTCGAGCCTGGTGCCGACAAGCGTCCGCCAGGCAGTGAGCGCAAGGCCGACGATGTAGTAATAGGTGAGTTCTTTATGAAGGGAGACTCTCCGGCCCCCACGCAAGGCGAGGAGGACTGGCCGGGATTCCGAGGTCCCGACCGCTCGAACATCGTGAGTCACGCTGTGCCGATAAAGCTGGCGGAGGGCGACTTCGAGGAACAATGGTCCGTTGAGACGGGCGAAGGTCATGCGGCACCAGCCGTCTGGCGAGGGCGTGTCTATGTGCTCGACTACAACGAACAGCTGTCGAGCGACGCCCTGCGCTGCCTCGACCTGAAGACGGGTGAGGAACTGTGGCGACGCTGGTATCGCGTTCCCATGAAGCGCAACCACGGTTTCAGTCGCACGATTCCTGCCATTACGGCCGACGGACGGGTGGTGACGATAGGGCCTGAAGGTCATGTGATGTGCTGCAACGGTGAGACCGGCGACCTGTTGTGGACGATGGACCTGAAGAAGCGCTTCGCGACGGAGATTCCCTTCTGGTATGCCGGTCAGTGTCCGCTGATTATGGACGATGAACTCGTCGTAGCCCCTGCAGGCAAGGACACGCTGATGGTGGGACTCGACGTGGCAACAGGCCACGTGCGCTGGGCTACGGCGAACGACAAGAAGCTGAAGATGTCGCACTCGTCGGTCATGCCGATGACGTTAGGCGGCAAACGGACGCTGGTGTATGCGGGTATCGGCGGCGTCTGCGGCGTGTCGGCTGAAGGCAGCGACAAGGGCAAGATGCTCTGGTTCACGGACGGCTGGCAGCCATCAGTCATTGCACCGTCGCCCCTGCAACTGAGCAGCAATCAGATATTCCTCGTGGCGGGCTACGGTGCCGGCGGCGGACTGCTACAGGTGAGCCAGTCGGGCGGCTGGCAGGCAAAGGTGACCGATCAGTACAAGGCCGACAAGGGCATGAGCAGTGAGCAGCAGACGCCGATACTCTACAAGGGCAGCGTCATCACTATCCTGCCCAAGGATGGTGGCGGTATGCGTGAGCGCATCAGCATTTACCAGCCTACGGACCTGCATCGTGCCGTGTGGAACTCTGCCAGCGACGAGCGTTTCGGACTGGGTCCCTATCTGGTTATCGACGGCCGTCTGTTTGCGCTGAAGGAGGACGGACAGTTGTTTGTCTATGAGATTGGCGAGCGGAAGATGAAGCTGCTGCATAAGCAGACGGTTATCAAGGACGGAGCAGATGCCTGGGGGCCGATGGCCTATGCCGACGGTATGCTCTTGCTGCGCGATGCCAAAACGGTGAAATGTGTCAGAATAAGTCAGTAAAGAATATGGAACAGGAAATGAACAAGATGACGAGGCGCAGGTTTCTGCAGGTGGGAGGCTCGCTGGCCTTAGGCGCAGTCTTCGTAGGCGTCATGGGGCGCAGTCTGTGGAAGCTGCTGACCAATCCGGCGGAAATCTTCTATGATGCCAAGGATACCAAGCGGACAAAGGACATGCTGGAGAAGGAGCAGTTTGTTTCACCCTATCGCCGTACGTTCGGCTTTATGGCTCCCGATGAGATTATGGCACTCGAACTGATGGGCGACCAGATTCTGGTGGCCACGCCTAATAATATCTACTGTTATGGTCTCGACGGCAGTCTGAATGAGAATTTCGCGGTTCGCAGCGATGTGCGCGATATAGCGGTGTACAAGGACCGGCTGTATCTGCTGTTCCCGTCGCGTATCGAGGTGTACGACGCGAAGGGCACCGAGGTGCAGGAATGGGAGGCTTGCAGCGATGATGCCGACTACTGTTCGCTGACGGTGTTCGAAGGCGGCGTCTTTGTTACCGATGCCTCGGCGAAGAACATCTGCCAGTATCACCTCGATGGCTCGTTGGCGCGGTTTATCAAGAGTCCGAACGGCTTTGTGGTGCCGAGCTATTCGTTTGGCATTACCAACATGGGCGGGCGGGTGTTCTGCTCGAATCCCGGGCGGCACCTCGTAGAGCAATATACGGCCGACGGCGAGTATGTCGGTGCGTTCGGGAAGTCGGGTGCTGGTGCCGGTGAGTTCAGCGGCTGTTGTAATCCTGTGCAGATTACCACAACGAAGGCAGGCGAACTGCTGACCAGCGAGAAGGGAATACCCCGCATCAGTTGCTATGGCAGCGACGGGAGGTTCCGCAGTGTTCTGCTCGATGACAAAGCTCTTGGTGGCGGTCATGCAGCATACGATGTGCGTGTTCTTGACGACAAGCTGATTGTGGCAGGTGGCAAGAAGATTTCGGTATTCCAATACGACGACCGTCGCTCGGCCCAGACGCTCTGTGGTGCATGTACGGTTGATTGTCCTATGAAAGTATAAGTGAGGAATGAGGAATGAGGAATGAGGAATGAGAAATGAGAAATGAGAAATGAGAAATGAGTAGTAAGGAGATGAGTAGTCCGATGGCGCGGCGAGAGTTTCTGCGCAAGTGTGGTGCCTTGCTGGCAGGCGGCTCCTTGGCAGCTGTTGGGGGCGTGCTTGCCACGAAGGCATCAGCCAAGGAGGGCGAGATGATGTGGCAGATAGACCCTGAGAAGTGTCTGCAATGCGGACGCTGCCAGACGGAGTGTGTGCTGCCTGTGTCGGCGGTGAAGTGTTTCCATGCCAATCAGGTGTGTGGTTACTGTGACCTTTGTGGTGGTTACTACCGTGCTAATGTGAAGGAGCTGAACACGGCGGCCGAGAACATGATGTGCCCCACGGGAGCCATCACGCGGCTGTTTGTTGAGGAGCCGTATTTCGAGTACACCATCGACGAAAGCCTCTGCAACGGCTGTGGCAAGTGCGTGAAGGGTTGCTCGTCGTTTGGCAACGGCTCGCTGTTCCTGCAGATTCAGCAGGAGCTCTGTCTGAACTGCAATGAGTGTAAGATATCGAAGGTCTGCGTGAGCGGGGCTATCCAGCGGGTACCCGTCAGTCAGGGCTATAAACTAAAGGATCATGCTTAGACTAATGGCTGTTGCCCGGTTCCCGAAGCCGGACTTCACTTCGGGTTATCAGTATCCTGAGATTATCCACGGGATGCCTTGGGAGACGTTTTGGTCGTGGGTCGACGTTGTGCTGCTCGTCGGACTGATGAGCCTTGTGGCGTGGGCGGTTCATCGTAGGCCCAGCCGCCGTATTATCTTTGCCGTCAGCGTGGTGTCGGTGCTATATTTCGGTTTCTTCCGCACGGGGTGCGTCTGTAGCATCGGCTCGATACAGAACGTGGTGCTGGCGCTGGGCGACAGCAGTTACCGGTTGCCGCTGGTCGTGCTGGTGCTGTTCCTGTTGCCGCTGGTTTTTGCCTTGTTCTTCGGCAGGGTGTTTTGTGCCGGTGTCTGTCCGATGGGTGCGCTGCAGGAGTTGGTCAATGTGCGCAATTTCCGCATCTCGCGTGCTGTGGCTTCAGCACTGAGTTTCTTTCCCTGGATTTATCTGGGCTTTGCCATTCTCTATGCTGCTACCCGAAGCCAGTTTATCATCTGCCGTTTTGACCCCTTCGTTCCTATCTTCCGTTTGAGTGGCGATGTGGGAATGATCGTGTTTGGCGTATCGTTGCTGGTGCTGTCGGTCTTTGTCGGCCGGCCGTTCTGCCGGTTCCTCTGTCCTTACGGTGCTATTCTTGGTGTAGTAAGCAGCGTGGCAACGAAGCGGGTGGAGGTGACGAAGAAGGCGTGTATCAACTGCACGCTCTGCCACAACGCCTGCCCTGTAGATGCTATTCGCGAACCTTACGCCAACAAGGGTGGTGAGCGGAGGATGAAAGGCGTGCGCCGCGTGCTGCTCTATCTCGTGATGCTGCCCTTGCTTACTTTCGGTGGCGGCTGGCTGCTGTCGAGTCAGAGCGATACACTCAGTATTGCCCATCGTGATGTGTACCTCTACACACTGTTGCAGAACGATCTCAACAATGAAAGGCTACGGGTTCTTGCCTTGCAAGCGACCAGAGGTCGAGCGGGCGCGTCAGCGGGAATGGATATACCTGCTGAGGTGGAGGCTTTCCACGAGATGGGGCGCTCAATGGAAGATTTGGAGGCATCGGTCGTCAGTGTACGCGAGGCTTATAAGCATTGGGCTTGGCTGGCCGGGGCGCTGATTGGTTTCGTGCTGGGGTGTAAGCTCATACGTCTCTCCGTAAAACGTACCCGCAAGACATACGAGATAGAGCCTTCGGTCTGTGTGGCCTGCGGCAAGTGCTTTGATTATTGTCCACAAAATATAGCTGTGAAAAATGAATAGGAATGTATATAGAAACGTGGCCTTGGTGACAGTGGTGTTTGCGCTGGCACTATTGGTGATGATGGGGGTGAGTTGGCTGCAGATGCGCCAGACGACACCGCTCCAGACGGAGGTGATGGAGACGTTGAAGCAGCTCAACGAGAGTAACACCGAGAATGCGGAGCTGGCAGACGAGATACGCCAACTGGATTTGCTGTCGAGAAAGGCGTACTTCACGCAAGAAAGCCATCTGAAGACTGGTGCGTGGATACTCTGCGGGATGGCAGTGGTCATCGGCCTGAGTCTCCGCATGTACTTCAAAGACTCGAAAAATCTGCCGGAGAAGGAGCTTGACCCCATTGACGAGTGGATGACAAAGAGCAACGCCCGAAAGTATATAGGGTGGGGCGTCGGCGGACTGGCAGCTGCCTCAGTGCTGTTTGCCCTGTTCACGTCGGAGGAGGTGAAGAGGCGTTCGTGGCTGATGAGCCACGCACCGGACCTTGAGATGAGGAGTGAGGAGACGGCAGCGACAGATTCTGCCAGCACTGCCCCAGCTGCAGCTGAGGCAGCTGCCAGCGACACGGTGAAGACAGACAGCACCCTTGTGGCTGAAGCCGAGGAACCCGCAGACTCTTTCCCAACACCCAAACTGACCTCGAATGCCTTCCGCGGCAACAACTCATCGGGCCGTTCGTCAGCGCGCGGTATTCCCACGTCGTGGAACCTGAAGAGCGGCAAGAACATCCTTTGGCAGAAGACCGTTCCCAAGCACGGCTATAACTCGCCGGTTATCAACGGGCGGAACATCTTCCTGACCGGAGCCGATGCCCAAGCCCGCGAACTCTATTGCTTCGACCTGTGGACGGGAGAGCTGCGCTGGACGGTGAAGGCCGACGGTATCAGCGGTTCGCCCTCGACAATGCCCCAGGTGAACGATGACACGGGACTTGCAGCCTCGACCGTTGCCACCAACGGCAAGCAGGTGTGCGCTATCTTTGCTACGGGCGACGTCGTCTGTGCCGACATGGACGGCAAGCGGCTGTGGGCTAAGAACCTCGGTGTGCCCGACAATCACTATGGCTTTGCCTCGTCGCTGCTGATGTACGGTAATGAACTGATTATACAGTACGACAACAACTCGAATGCCAAGCTCATTGCCCTCAGCGCGACCAATGGCAACCAGCTGTGGAGCAAGAGCCGTAAGGACAAAATAGCGTGGAGCTCGCCTATTATCGCCAAGGCAGGAGGTCAGCAGGCCGTCATCGTGATGGGCAATCCCGCCATTACGGCATACAGTGCTTCGAATGGTGCTGAGCTCTGGCGCGTGGAGTGCATGAGCGGTGAGGTAGGCAGCAGTCCGTGTGCATCGAACGGGGTAATCTATGGTGCCAGCGAGTATGCAACGTGTGTGGCCATCAATGCCGAGACGGGCGAGAAGATCTGGGAGGCGAGCGACTGTCTGCCCGAGTGCTCGAGTCCGGTGGCAACGAAGGACCTGCTCTATGTGGCTACCAGCTACGGCGCCGTCTGTGCCTATAACACCGAAGACGGCAGCGTGGTGAAGCAGCACGAGCTGACGACGCCGTTCTATTCATCGCCCATCATTGCCGACGGCAAGATTTATCTGTTCAGTAACAGCGGCAAGTGCTACATCTTCTCTACAGGCAAGGACTTCAAACTGATCACCAGTTTCGAGACGGGCGAGAAAACCTTTGCGACGCCTGCCTTCACGGACGGGATGATGGTGGTACGTACCGATAAGAGTCTTTACGTGGTTAAAAAGGAATCATAATGGCTTGCGAGAATTGTAATATCACATCACCGGACGAGGCCCGCGAGGCCATCCGCACCAGGACCGACGCCATCATAGCGCGTGTAGGGCGGAGCCGTGAGCATATCATCCCCCTGCTGCAGGTGCTGCAGGCGGAGTTCAGCTACCTGCCGGCCGATGCCCTGGAGCGCGTCTATGAGACTACGGAGATAGACCGCGCACAGGCCATTTCGGTGGCGACGTTCTATGCGCAGTTCCGGATGATGCCCTACGGGCGGCACACCATCCGCGTGTGCTTTGGAACAGCCTGCCATGTGAAGGGCGCCAATATCGTCTATGATGCCTTCCGCCGCGAACTGAATATAGCTGATGACACCATAACCACCGACGATCAGCAGTATTCGATAGAGAAGATAGCCTGTCTGGGCTGCTGTGCGCTGGCTCCGGTGGTACAGATAGACAACAAGATATTCGGGCATGTGCAGCCGGGCCGTGTCGGCGAGGTGCTGGCCGAGTTTGAGGCGCTGCAAGTCACAAGTCCCGAACAGCAAACGGCACAGCAAGAAGCGCCGCAAGGAGAGGTTCGCATAGGCATGGAGAACTGCTGTCAGGCCAGCGGCACCGCCGAGGTGAAAGAGGCCGTGGAGGAGGCCTGTCGGGAGTTAGGGGTGAATGTGACGATCAAACCCGTTTCGTGTGTCGGTGCCTGCAACTTAGTGCCCCTGATTGATGTGGCCATGCCCGACGGCAAGATTACCCGTTATCCGAACATCCGCCCTGAGGAGGTGAAGGAGGTGCTGCTGCATCACTTCCATCCTGCTTCACGGTGGCGCCGGCTGCGTAATGCCCTGCTCAATCAGGTAGACACCTACCACACTGACCAGACGTGGGATAACATCGTGTACCAAAGCGACTTCCAGCGTAACCAGAGGATCAACAACTTCCTGGAAGGACAGCAGCGCATCTCGACTGAGGGCTACGGAAAGATGAATCCGCTTGACATAGATGAATATATAGCCCAAGGCGGTTTTGAAGGTCTGCGTAAGGCGCTCGGGATGGAGCGGAGGGTCCTGATAGACGAGGTCGTGAAGAGTGGACTGCGAGGGCGCGGTGGCGGCGGTTTCAGCACTGGGCGCAAGTGGCAGATTGTGGCTGGAGGGGCTGCGATGGTATCGCAGCATACAGGACAGGAGGATCGGTACGTTATCTGTAATGGTGATGAGGGCGACCCGGGGGCTTTTATGGACCGTATTCTGCTGGAGAGTTATCCGTTGCGGGTGATAGAGGGCCTGGTGATTGCCGCATACGCCGTTGGAGCCCGGAAGGCGATTCTTTATATCCGCGCGGAATATCCGCAGGCGGTAATCAGAGTGCGCCGTGCCTTGGAGATGTGTCGTGAACGGGGATTTATTGGAGCGCACGTGCTTGACAGTGACTTCTCAATTGACGTGAGCCTGTTTGAGGGAGCCGGTGCCTTCGTCTGTGGTGAGGAAACGGCTCTGATAGCCTCCATCGAGGGACGGCGCGGTTTTCCGCATCTGCGTCCGCCATATCCTGCTGAGCGAGGTCTCTTTGGAAGACCCACTTTAATAAATAATGTAGAGACACTGAGCCAGGTGCCCTTCATCGTCAGGCATGGTGCTGAAGCCTACAGGCAAGTGGGCACTGAGGGCAGCAAAGGAACGAAAGTGTTTGCGCTGGCGGGTAAGGTGAAGCATGGCGGACTGATAGAGGTGCCGATGGGCACAACGCTCAGGCAGATTGTTGAGCAGATAGGCGGTGGCGTAGAGAACGGCGAGCAGCTGAAAGCCGTACAGACGGGCGGTCCCTCGGGCGGTTGTATCCCTGCTGAGTTGTGTGATGCCGCCGTTGACTACGATTCACTCAAGGAGAAAGGCGCCATCATGGGCAGCGGTGGTCTCGTTGTACTCAGCGAGAGCGACTGTATGGTCGACGTGGCCCGCTACTTCCTAAACTTCATCAGCGGTGAGAGTTGCGGCAAGTGCACGTTCTGTCGTGTGGGTGCCCGACGTATGCTGGATATCCTTGACCGTCTGTCGGCAGGCAAGGGTACGATGAAAGATATTGACCGACTGGAGGAACTGGCGCTTGCCGTGAAGAAATCGGCTCTCTGCGGACTGGGCAAGACGGCTCCGAACCCTGTGCTGTCAACACTGCGCTACTTCCGCCATGAGTATGAGGAGCACGTGCAGGGCATCTGCCGGACGGGCAGCTGCAAGGCGCTGGTGAGACTGACGGTGACCGACGACTGCATCGGGTGTACGAAGTGTGCCCGCTGCTGTCCGGCCGACGCCATTCCCTTCGAGCCCTACAAGAAACATACCATTGACACCGGTTGCTGCACCCTTTGCGGACTGTGCATCGACGAGTGTGACTTTAATGCGATAAAGTATGAGAATAAGCGTCAATCATAATACGTTAGAAGTCAGCGGGCTGCGTCCGCTCATTGAAGAACTGCGCGAGGTTGGTATAGAAGTGCCCTCGATGTGCTATGCTGAGGGTTATGAGCATCACCCGTCGTGCATGGTCTGCATGGTGAAAGACGTGAAGACGGAGCAGATGATACCCTCGTGCTCGACGATGCCCTACGAGGGGATGGAGATAGAGACCGACAGCGACGAGGTGAAGGAACTGCGCCGACTGTCGCTCGAACTGCTGTTGAGCGACCACCGCGCCGACTGTGAGGCTCCCTGTACGATGGTGTGCCAGCGCGGCATCGACGTGGCAGGAGTCATCCGTCTCTACGATATGGGCAAGATGGATGAGGCGAGAAAGCTGTTGCGCAATGTGTCGTGCGGTGATTGCAAGGCTCCCTGCGAGAAAGCCTGTCGGCGCGTGACAGTGGACGAGGGCGTCAAGATACGTGAGATACTGAATGAGGTTTTACCCAGCGGCAAGGGTACGGTGCCCGTAGCATCGCAGGCCCCTGAGCTCTGGAAAGGGGCTGGCGGCTCAGTACCCTTCAACAGCCGTTTGGGGCGTTTCAGCGACCGTGAGAAGCAGCACATGAAGGAGACCTACACCCAGCCGAGCCGCTGCCTGCATTGTGCCTGCGACGGCAGGGCGGACTGCCGACTGCGAGGCCTTGCCACGAAGATGGGGATTAAGGTGACGCGTTACGGCGTGCAGTCGTCACTGCCTGTGAAGGAGCAGATAGCTGTTACCGGCCGTCTGGTCTATGAGCCGGCCAAGTGCATACGCTGTGGCCTCTGTGTCTATAACACTCAGGACGGCTTTACCTTCGAGCGTCGTGGCTTCGACATGCGGGTGGTGATTCCTGAAGAGAGCAAGAAGCATGTCAGTGAACAGATAGCCAGACTCTGTCCAACCGGTGCATTGGCGCTTCGATAGTGAAAAGTGAATAGTGATGAGACATGTATTCTTTATATATGTGGCGTTGATGCTGACAGGTTGCCGTGCTTTGCCTGAAGGAGCGGCGACGCGTGCCGAACTGCCTGAGCATCCGCAGTTGTTGTGGGAGCATCGTCACGAGGTGAGAACGGTGGCTTCGCCCCTGGCCTACAACGGCATGATTCTCTTCTGCGACAAGCATGGCGAGATGAAAGGCCTGGATGCTGACACGGGCGAGGAACAGCTCTACCTCGCGTTAGGGTCGGATATGGAGGCATCGTTCACTATTGAAGATTCCACGCTCTATGTCGGCATGATCGACGGGCGAGTGCGGTCTCTGTCACTGACTGACGGCTCTGAGCGCTGGAGCTATGAGACGGAGGAACAGATAGCTGCCGCGCCTCAGCTGACTGCCATCAACGGGCAGCGGCGGCTCTTCGTGGGCAGTTATGACAACTATATGTACACCCTTTCGCCAGAGACGGGGAAACTGATTCACCGGGTGGAGACGGGCTACTACATCAACGGCGCAGTTGCCCTCTGGCAGAACTATGCGCTCTTCGGCGGCTGCGACGCCTGGGTACGCATGGTTGATGGCACGACGGGTGAACCGGCTGACTCGCTGAAGCTTGATGCCTATATCCCTGCCTCGCCGGTAGTCGTTGGCAATCAGGCCTACGTGGCCGACTATGGCGGTGATGTCTACGAGCTGACGCTCAGCAACGGGCACATTGCCAGCCACCGGAAGCTGCTGGCTGCAACAGATGATGACGGCGGAATGCTGTCGGTGCCTGTGGTCACTGATGATGCTGTGTTCCTGTTGACGCCTAACCGCCGGCTGGTATGTCTGAACCGCAGGGACGGACAGGAAAGATGGCACGTAGCCCTGAAAGGCGAGACGGGCGAAAGCTCGCCGGTGCTGGCCGGTGAGCGTCTGCTGGTGTGTACCAAGACAGGTGTCGTAACGATTCACGATGCCTCGACGGGCCAGCAACTCTGGGAGTATGAGACAGGTGAGCAGCTGATAGCCCAGCCCGTCGTAGGCGAGGACCGCTTCTACATACAGACGGCGCGTGGCACCCTGTTGTGTTTTGGCGAAAAAGAAAAGTGACAGAAATGGCATATATCGAGTTAAACAACATACAAAAGGGCTTTGCCGACGGCAATGGTGGCATTCGAAAGGTCTTAGACGGTCTTAATCTGAAGGTTGAGCAGGGCGACTTCGTGGCAGTGACGGGTGTGTCGGGAACAGGCAAGACCACGCTGCTGAATATCCTTGGGACGTTGTTGCAGCCTGACGGAGGAACCTATCAGCTGGGCGGGGAATGTGTCAACGACGTGGATGAGCGCCGACTGCTTCAGCTGCGTAACCGTCAGATAGGCTTTATGTTCCAGGACTACCGTCTGCTGCCTCAGCTGACGGCGTGGCAGAACATTCTGCTTCCCACCCTGGTGGTCAGCAAGACGCCACGGGCCGAAGATGTGGCCTGGGCTGAAGAGCTCGTGCGGAAGATGGGTATCGGCCATGTCGTGCAACAACTGCCCGAGACGCTATCGGGTGGTGAGAAGAGCAGGGTGGCCCTTTGCCGTGCCCTCATCATGCGGCCTCAGCTGTTGTTGGCCGATGAGCCTACCGGTCAGCTCGACAGTCAGCATGCTGACGAGGTGGCACAACTGCTGAAAGACGTCAACCGTGAGTGGGGGACCACCATCGTCGTCGTAACCCACTCGGAGAAGCTGGCCCGGAATGCCCGTCAGAAGTTTACCCTAAAAGAAGGAAAGCTGTGAATACATCCAGTCGCTCATATTACAGAAGGTTCTATCAGCTTGTCGCTGTGGCGGTAGCCGTGATGACGGCCGTGCTGACGGGTAGCCTTGTGCTGGGCGACTCTGTACGCGGGTCGCTGACAGAACGTGTCAATGAGCGATTGGGAAATACTGAGACGCTGATACTGACGGGAACGGGATTCCTCAGCGACAGCATCCTCCGGCAGCCCCTGCTGGCAAGTGCCAAGGGCTATCTGCTGGCAGAAGGCTTCGTCTCTTCTGACGGACAGATGATTCCCGTCACCGTCTGGGGCTCTGACAGCGATTCACTCAAGCCGGGCGAAGTCCTGATAAACGAGGAGCTCCACCTTCAACCCTCCACCCTCCACCTTCAACCCATCGTCCTCCATCTGCCTTCGAACAGTCTTGTTGGCTCAGGTTCGCTTTTCGTCTC
The DNA here is from genome assembly GCA_946185285.1 of uncultured Prevotellaceae bacterium. Lineage (GTDB taxonomy): Bacteria > Bacteroidota > Bacteroidia > Bacteroidales > Bacteroidaceae > Prevotella. The sequence goes on along the minus strand of CAMHIS010000031.1, from coordinate 11,219 downwards.
GCAGAGCTATGCTACGCAGTTGCGACTGACCGTGAAGGGCGTGAAGTCAAGACAGGACGGTGGCAATCTGCTGCTGCGCCAGGAACAGGTACGCCCGAAGAACATCTTCATGAACCGGCGGGAGTTGGCCGAGGCCCTGGGCGTCGAGGGGAAAATCAATGTCATCATGTCGCCAGAGCAGATTTCTGAAACTCAGTTCGTGGGCAGCATCTGGAAACCAGCATACTCAGGGCTACAGAGGCATGGCGACATCATTGGCACCGATCGTGTCTTCCTGCCCCAGGGTGTCGTAGAGGCGTTAGCCCCCTCGGCCCGCTATTTGGCTTATTTCGTCAACAGTTTGGGCTCCATACCCTATTCATTTGTGACAGCAACCGACCAGCTGCATGGCGACGAGACCATCCTGACAGACTATGCTGCCAAGCGGATGAATGCCCACGTGGGCGACTCGGTAGTGATGGAGTACTATGTTTCGCGTGGCGGGCTGAAACGATTAGAGACGCGCAGCCACCGCTTCCGCATCGTTAGCATCGTGCCCATCAGCGAGATTCAGCGTCAGGCAGAGTTGTTGACTGCCGACTTCCCCGGTCTGTCGGGCGTCAAACGTTGTACCGACTGGGATAGCGACCTGCCCATCGACATGAGTCGTATCACGCGGGCCGACGAAGACTACTGGGCTGAGTATAGGCAGACGCCAAAGGCGCTGGTCAGTCTTGATGCCGTTGGCAAGGATTGGACAGGCTCGTATGGCGTGGCCACGAAGATTGTGGCCAACGGTGTCAGCACCCTTCACCCTTCACTCTTCACCCTTCACCTACTTCACCCCCGCGAGGCTGCCATTCGCGCTGCCCAGAACGGTACCGACTTTGGCCTGCTGTTCCTCGCCTTGGGCTTCTTCATCATCATTGCAGCCATTCTGTTGATGCAGAATCCGCTCGCTGAGATGTACCAGTTGCGGTGGCCTGAGATGCAGCTCTTCAGCGTCATGGGTTTCAGCCGGGGCAAGGTGCAGCGCCGCTTGCTGGCCGAGGCTCTGCCGGTGGTGCTGATGGCCTCGCCCGTGGGTGTGCTTTTAGGCTATGCCTATGCTGCCGTTATCCTTTGGCTGCTGGCCGGTCCGTGGAGTGGTGCCACGCACACCGATGGCTTTGGCCTGCATGCCCGTGCTGCTACGGTCCTCATTGCTCTTGTCGTGGCTGTCCTGCTGGCGCTGATCGTCCTCTTCCTCGCCGTCAGGTCAGGATTAAGGACCCGCCGTCCTCCCTCGCCCCTCCGCCCACGGTCCGGTGCGTGGCTCATCAGCCACGAACGCCTCCTCACCTCCTCCCTTTACTACTACCGCCGCCAGCATCGGCTTTCGTTCTGGACCCTGGCCCTGGGCGTTTTCATCGTTTTTGCCGTAGGCATGAACCGTCCCGACTTCAGCCATTCCTCCGGGGCAGTCACTGGTGGCTGGCAGTTCTATGGCGAGAGCCGCATCCCCATCCAGTACGACCTGAATACTCCTGCAGGCCGTCACCATCTGCATCTCGACGAACTGCCCGCCGAAAGCCGTTTCCTGCAGCTGCCCAAGCATACAGAGGACGAGGCCAGCTGTCTGAACCTGAACAAGGTCGAGACACCGTCGGTAATAGGTATGTCGCCTGAGGACATGAAGACCTTTGGCATTGTCGCCGGCCAGGAGCAGCAAGCTGACCTCGTCCCGGTATTTGTCGACGAGGAGGCGCTGCTTTGGAGCATGATGAAGCAGGTGGGCGACACCCTGAACTACCACGCAACCGACGGGCGCCAGGTCAGGGCGGTCATTGCCGGCTCTTATCCCACTGGCATATTCCACGGGAATGCCGTCATGCCCCTGTCAGCTTTCTGCCAGCTCTGGCCCGACGAGACGGGCTCCCGCATCCTGCTTTTCTCACTCCAATCTCCCGCCCAAGGTCCAGTGCGTGGCTCATCAGCCACGCCCCCCCTCGCCCAGGCGCTCTCCGACTATGGTGTCACCATCATACCCACCTCGGAACGCCTGCGCCAGTTCTTCGAGGTCACTGATACTTATCTCAGTATATTCCTTTCCCTTGGCGGCCTCGGCCTGTTGCTGGGCTTGGCCAGCCTGCTTATCGTCATACGCAAGAACCTCGCGGCGCGCCGCTCCGAAATCCAGCTCTACCATACGTTAGGATTTCCTCCAGAAGCTGTGGCTGGCATGCTGCGCCGCGAACAGCTCGTCGTGCCCCTGCTGGCCGTTGTGGCCGGTATGGCGGGCAGCTACGCCGTTTCTTTCCTCATCCCCCTTACCGCTTATCTCTTCACCCCCACTGCCATCGTCCTGCTGCTGATGATGTTGGCCCTCACATGGATAATAATTCATATTAGTATAAACCCAAAAACTATTAAACAATGCGCAACGTATTAATCATGGTGGCACTCTTTGCCAGTGCCTGCACATCGGCTAACACGCCGACTGATTTCACTAAAGGCGCCAGCGTGAATGGCTGGCGTGGTCCTCTGAACAATGGTTCCTATCCCGACACGGGCCTGCTCAACCAGTGGCCGGCCGAAGGCCCTCAGAAAATCTTCGAGGTCGAGGATGCCGGCAAGGGCTACTCCAGTGCCCAGGTGGTGGGCGACCGTATCTATCTCACCGGCCTTAACGACCAGGAAGACAAGGAGATGCTCAGCTGCTACAAGCTCGACGGCACGAAGGTCTACAGTGTGGAGTATGGCCAGCACTGGCGTGGCTCCTACCCTGAGGTCCGTACGACGGCCACCTTCAGCGACGGTCGCCTCTATGTCATCAGCGGCATGGGCGAGATTGTCTGCATGAACGCTGAGGACGGAAAGATCATTTGGTCGGTTGACGGCGGCTCGAAGTATGAGCGCAAGACGGGCAACTGGGGCACCAGCGAGTGTCCGCTGGTCTACGACGACAAGGTCATCTATACCCCCTGCGGCGACCAGACCACGATGGTGGCCCTCAACAAGTTCACGGGCGAGGAAGTGTGGAAGAGCCGCGCCCTGGGCAATAAAAGTGGCTACGTCAGCCCCATCCTGATCGAGTACAAGGGCAAGCGTCAGATTGTCAGCTCCACAGCGCTGACGGCCTTCGGCGTGAATCCTGAAACGGGCGACATTGAGTGGACCTTCGACGACTGGGGACCCAAGCATTACGGCAACTCCAGCCGCTGGGACAACATTGCCCCCAACTCGGCCCTCTATCGCGACGGCAAAATCTTCTTCTGTCACGGCTACGACATCAACGGCTTCCAGCTGCAGCTGGCCGACGACCTGAAGAGTGTCACCTGCACATGGCGCACCGAGACACTCGACACTCATCACGGCGGCTATGTGCTCGTGGGCGACTGTATCTACGGCTCAAACTGGATCAACAACAATGCCGGCAACTGGTGCTGCATTGACTGGAACACAGGCGAGACGAAGTATGAGACGGCCTGGCAGGGCAAGGGCAAGGGCTCTATCATTGCTGCCGACGGCAAGCTCATCTGCTACGACGAGCGCCGGGGCACCGTGGGACTGGCCAAGGCCGACCCCTCGAAGTTTGAGGTGACCAGCGAGTTCCGCATCACCAAGGGCAGCGGCCCCTACTGGGCTCACCCCACCATCAGCAATGGCGTGCTCTACGTCCGTCATGCCGGTGCCTTCTATGCCTACAAGATTAAGTAAAACCCTACTCAACTCCTTACTACCCAACTCCTCAACTCCTCATGAAAGCATTTACAGGTGAACTTCTGGGGACGTTTGTCCTCACGCTTTTCGGCTGCGCCTGTGTGGCCTGCGCCGTGCTCTTTGGCGAATACGCCAGTATTTTCCAGGTGGGCATGGTGTGGGGCCTCGGCGTGACGCTGGCCATCTATCTGACGCGCTATCTCTCCTGTGCCCATCTCAATCCTGCCGTCTCGGTGGCCATGGTGGTGGCCGGGCGCATGAAGGCTGGTAAGCTGCCCACTTATCTTGCTGCTCAGTTTCTTGGCGCCATATTGGCTGGCACGATGCTCTACGTACTCTTCGCGCCTTCGATTGCTAACTACGAAGCCCTCCACCATATTGTCCGTGGTATGGCCTCAAGTGTCGACACGGCGCGTATGTTCGGCGAGTTCTATCCCAATCCCGGCGATGCCTCTGTGGCAGTGGTGTCGTTGCCCCTGGCCATGCTGGCTGAGGGCTTCGGCACGTTCCTCCTGGCGCTGTTCATCTTCTTCCTGACAGAAGGGTGCAACGTTGGACGTCCCAGCGAACCACTCCAGCCACTCTTCATCGGACTGACCGTATCCAGCATCATCTTCTTCGTGGCACCGCTGACGCAGGCCGGGCTTAATCCTGCCCGCGATGCCGGCCCGCGCCTCGTGGCTTATCTCGCGGGGTGGCAGTCGGCAGCCCTGCCCGATGCTGTAGGCGGCTGGTTCTGGGTCTACATCCTGGCTCCCGTCGTTGGCGCTGCCCTTGCTGCCCTCAGCTTCCGCTACCTCCTCGAACCGCTGCTCTTATCCAAAAGCAACGACCGTCCCGCATGTTGCTGTACCACAGCAACCCCCAAATCCTCAACTCCTCAAAAATGACTATGCAAACAAGAATTATCCTCGTGGGCGGTTTCCTCGGAGCGGGGAAGACCACCCTCATCTGGCGAGTGGCCGAAAAGTTGATGTCTCAGGGCAAGGGCATTGGTCTGATTACCAACGACCAGGCTCCCGAACTCGTCGACAGCGAACTACTGCGCCGTCAGAACCTCACAGTCAGCGAAGTGGCTGGCAGCTGCTTCTGCTGTAACTTCAACGGCTTTACCGATGCCGTCAAGCAGGTATCAGAACGTGCCGACTACGTGCTGGCCGAGCCCGTGGGCAGTTGCGCCGACCTCTCGGCAACGATTCTCCAGCCACTCAAGAAGTACTGGAACACCACGCTGCTCGTATCGCCGCTGACAGTACTGGCCGACCCCCACAGGCTGGCCTCCATCCTTCAGGGCGAGCAGGCCGGACTGCATGAGGACGCTGCCTATATCTACCGTAAACAACTCGAGGAGGCCGACATCATCGTGATTACCAAGGCCGACTCTGTGCCGGCTGACGTCCTGGCTCAGCTGAAGACCGACACGGCACAGGCTTTCCCCAAGAGTCAGGTGATGGCGGTGAGCGCCGTTACTGGCCAGGGCATCGACGAGTGGCTGGACCAGGTCACCACCCGTACCGATGCTGGCAAGCGGCTGCTCGACATCGACTACGACCGCTATGCTCATGGTGAGGCCGTGCTCGGATGGCTCAACGGAATGGTGATGCTGCATGCCCAGCAGCCTGCCGACTGGGACCAACTGCTCCAAGCCCTTGTCAGCGACCTGAAGGCTGCTCTTGTGCGCGAAGCCTTGGCAGTAGGTCATGTGAAGATAATCGCCGAGAACGGAAATGACTATGCCATTGCCAACATCACAGGGGCTGAGCGCACGCTGACCATACGGAGTGGGGCTGGGGCGAGCACCGACGTGCGGCTCATCGTCAATGCCCGTGTGGAGTGTTCGCCCGAGCACCTTGATCAGCTGGTGCGCGATGCACTTGTCAGCACCATCGGCGGACGCTATACCGACGAGGTCACAGCTTGGCGATACTTGCAGCCCGGACGGCCTAATCCCACCCACCGCTTCGAGGAGATTGTTGCTTAGCAATATGAACAAGGTTAGGATAACAGCCATGCGGCAGACCGTCTACGCTGACCTGATGGCAAAGTATGAGAACCCCATTGAGCACACGTGCGACGTCAGCGCAGGCCAGCAATGGATATCCGTTGACGGACAGTGCCCTGAGGGGATGTGCCCGTCGGCATGGTCGTCAATGCGCGAGTTTGTGGAGTCGCTGGCCCGTGGTGAGGGCAACTTCTTCGCAAAGCGAAGCGTTTCCCCTGACGGGTCTTACGATTACTTCGACGGCTGGATGAAGAACCCGATGAGCGCCATGATAAGCTGCAACGACGGTTTCCGCCCCTTCAGCTTTTACCTGGAAGTAATATAGTGTAGCAGAGCCGCACAAAAAAACTCCCCCTCATCGAGGGAGAGATTCTCACATTGCACCGACCAAAGCCGCCGTAAAAAGCCTCCCCCTCCGGGGGGAGGTTTGGAGGGGGCTATTCTGCCGTCTCCGTGCCGTAAGTCGCAATCGGGTGACGCTCGTAGTACACCTTCTCCTTGCCGTCCACAACCTTCGTGGTGGGGATGACGTAGTCGTTCATCTTGGACGTCGCATAGGCCTCTCTCCTCGTCTCGTCAAGCGTGAGCTCGATTTCTTAGCCTCAGAACAGCCGTTAACCCACCAGCTCATTGAGCGCTCCTTCCTCTCCGAAAAGCTGAAGCGCTACTACTGGCAGTCGTACAACTATCGCCGAATAACTCTACGTTGACTATAGCCGCTTATTACTGCGTCCTGCCCAAGATGTAGTCGATGAGTATCGTTACGTCGGCCATGTTCACGAAGCCGTCATTGTTCAGGTAGTCTTCCGCTTTATTCATTTAAATACTCCGTATACTCTACATCTTTCTTCTTAACGTAGTCCACATGCGCATTACGGAAGTTGAAGCAAAGACGCTCAAACGACCAAAGAAGAGGGAGTCCCCAAAATCCTCGTGAATCGGGATAGGAAACGAATCCGTGAGCATACATTCCTGCTTCTAACCACATCTTCATACCACCGACCTCGGCAAAGAATCCTTCTTTACGATTGGCATATTGCTTGGGTAAGAGAAAAGCATTCGAGCCTGTATCGAGAATCAACGAACTCTCATGGCCGTCAAGATTACAGGGTAGGCAGATGCAACGTTCACCCTTGGCCCCCGTATTCATAGTGAAGTTCGCCTCTTTCTTATTTTTAGGAAATGGATAGCGGAACACTATGCTGTCACGCGATAGTTCCATATATTCAAGTCGGGCTAAGTCGGGTGTACCGATGAAACCTGTACAGTTGTATTCCTCCACTTCATCGGACACCCATACAGGGAGGTTGTAAAACTTGATACCGTCAATGCACAGACTGTCAACAATGCCTAACTGCATACTGAAGACAATATCGGGATGTGTGGCGGAACTTGCCCTAATAGAATCGGGTAACAACCTGACATTCAGCTGACGGGCATACTTCTGAAACAAAATCGTGCTTGACATCATACCCGTGTCCACGATGAAGCGATTCCCCTTTGCTTGATTCACTTTAGCGTCAATGCAAATATGTCCAACGGAATCCCTGTCGAACGCCAACCCTACGACATTCTTCGTGCGCTGGATGCTGACTGGGCGGATATCCTTGCCCGCTGACGCTAACCGATGCCAGTGCCTCGCCAGTTCCATCAGTTTTGGCTTGTCCTGCCATCGGCGGTCTATATAGCATGCCATTCTTTCAAGTTCGTCATATTGGTTGCGCAATAGCGACAACCTGTATTTCATGTCCAACAAATAGTTTACAACACCTTGTATCCGTTGGTTTGGCGCTTTCTCTAACAAATAATCAGCCATTTCAATCGCCAAACTATCTAGCCCATACGCACGACAATATTCGATGACGACCAGACTGCGTATCAGTGGATCCACTCCCTTGTCTGTCAGCATGGCCTTAGCATACATTTCGTCGTAGTTTACGTGCCGCAATTCAGCAGAAGCATTCAGTTGTTCCTGTAGCCAGTTGTTCACGTCTTGTGCGCTCACCTGACCATAGAAGGTACTCAGTAAGCATGTTAATAGTATTTTCCTAATGCTATTTATTATCATCATTTCTACCAATCTTTCAATTCCTATTGTGGATGGTTTGTAAGTTGTTGGCAAAGATAAATAATAATTCCGAACTGCCAAAGAAAAATGACAGAAAAGTTTGAGCGGAACTTGGCGAACTTGGAGTTTTTTGATGTAGAAAAGAACCAGATGCATATGCTCGACTAAATAGGCCAGTTAAAAATCAAAATTAGGCCAATTAGCATGTCTAAACCTGGCGGGAAGTGGCGACGGCAACCTCTGGTTTATCGAGCGGGCCTTCAGGATGAATAAGTTTGACCTGGCCGTTCGTCCCATATACCACAGGCTGCGTAACAGAATAGAGGAACACATATGCATCTGCTTCACAGCCTACACAGTTATGCTGGAACTGGAACGCATCCTGAAAACCGCCAAGTCTGAGATAACCATATACAGGGCACAGGAGCTAACGAAGAACATGTATGCCATCACCTACGCGCTGCCACGCTCCAAACAGGTCAAAAGGGCGTACCTCGGCATGGACGAGGAACAGTCGGAGCTATGCAGGCTGGCGGTGCCGGGATGGGGGCAAAACACATGAGTGACCCAACGCGGAAAACAGGTGAAAATACCATTTAGCCGGAATACTGGTAAAGATGAATCAACGTTCCATAAACAGGTCATCCAATGTGATTGATTGATTAACGATACTGGCATGTTCGCCTCTTGCTATTCCCATTGTCGTAACCATAACCAGTTGGATGCTATGTGTCTTGTTGTGCATCTTACTTGCGACAAAGGCTTCTATTTTATTCAGGAAATTCTCTTCATCGGTTTTCGTTATGGCATATTTGGTGCCCGTGAATTTCATTTCACATAGATAGTCTGTCCTGTCAGCTTTGCTTTCCAGCAGTAAGTCTATCTGAGCACCTCTTCCGTCAGGACTCTTTCCATTCCAGCAATAATTACTGTCGATGGAAGCTATACGCAGCGAATCCTGAATACGAGGCAAATGCTCTATACAAAGCAGTTCAAATGTATCTCCTGCCCATGTATAGAAAGTGGGAGTTCCATGAATGGAGTTCCATACTCCCTTCTTGGCCTGTCCGCCCTGTATGAAACGCAAATAGAACAAAGAGAAGAAATCAATCAGCTGATAAACAGTCTCCACTCGTTCTTTCCCATAGCGCGGATAAGTCCTGATGATGTTAGATTCTATAAGATTTTCAAGCAATTTGGTAAGAGTTCCTCCGCTTTTGACATCTATAGCCGCACCAATTTCTTTCTGGGTCATTCCATAGAATTGGCTTCCCAAGACTTTTACGATATCCACATAGCGTTCCTTGCTGGCATAAAGTCCGGCATAGACATCGACGAACTCTTGATGTATTTTCTCGTCAGCAAAGAAAATACGGTCAATGTTTTCCGTAATTGTCTGACTGTTGCGCAGTTTGTCGAGATAAAAGGGAACACCTCCCAATGCCATGTAGCAGATGCACCTCCCTTGCCCTTGCAATAAAAGCCTCCTGACTCATCTTCCTGTCAGTCTTCTTCTTGCTGCATTTGGGACAGCCGCAGCCCGCAAGGTGGCTTGCAGGCTCCTGCATGAAAACGACACCGCATTGTCGGCACTTAATCTTTACTGGCGTATGGGTGTTGACATACTCAACTTCCGAATAGTCGAACTTCTCCCCATGCACCGCTGTGCTTCCTCGACAAACTGCGGTGTCGTTTTGCGATGGTATGGCATAAGCTACAAGTTCTCTCTTTGCTGCTTGATGCCTTCTAAGAACTCTTCCTTAGTAATAGGAGAACTGTTTTCCTGATAACCAGTTTCATATTTAGTCCTTTCAGTCTTATAGTATCTGAATCCTTCAAGCTCCTCGTCACTCATAGTTTCAAGGCCTGGGAATGTTACTGGTATTACTAAATCAACATGTTCTTCATCCACATAATCGATTTCAGCAGTAGTACATCCATCTACCATATTCAGTGCTACGGCTGGAATATCTTTCTTAGGAATATAGCCCAAATGGTCTTCACCATTGAAGACAGCCAAGGCATCAGGGTCAAATTCATTATTTGGTTCTGGTTTTATTTGCAGTTCCATTCCCTCTTCAAGTTTGGCAAGCAGTTCCTCGTAGTTATCACGATATTTGATGCCTGCTACGAAAGAATTCATATTGGCATTCTTTATGACCTTATGCTGGTGATGGTCTTGTCCGTCAATATAGTCCAACTCGTATGTTATTGGATATTGCTTAACAACCTTACCATGAGGTAGCTCTTCAATCTCTGATTCAGTATCGTCTTCAGATTTTACGAATTGAACGTATAATTCAACTTTAAAGTCATTATTATCACCAAACTCATAGTTAGTAACGAGCATAACGGCATTATATCCTTCTCTAAATTTCTGCTCAATAGCAGGACAAGAATATTTGAAATAAGTCTCATTCGTATCAAGGTTAAATGCTACTAATTCATCATCTATAAGCATGGATGCCATAAGTATAGGCTGGTCGTCACTAATCCATTTCTCGTTCACGAAGAATACAATGGATTCAACATCTGATTCGACAGATGCAGTGAACTTCTTCATATCTTTAACAACATTAAAACCACGAGCAGTAACTATTCTATCATCGTACACCTTCTCGTTATTGTCAAAGAATTCTTTATTGTAGAATGTTGGCTTTACAATAATATTCATAGTCTCATTATCCTTCATGAAAATATAAGAGATGTGACATCCTTTGGCATTCCATTCTATAAAACTCTGACTATTATTTATCCGTGATGCATAGTGAGAATTACACTTTGAAAAAGAGTCTATCCCATTCTTTCCAAATCCTTTTTCTATCATATAGACAGCTTTTTGAGCATCGGTTTTATTATACGGTTTTGAGAAATAGAATTCCGTCAAGTAAGTTTTATCGACATTGGCCACACATGTCTCAAAAATGTATTTGTCCGAATCAATACCTGCCAACTCATAAATCTGCTGTTTATTTGACAAGCCGACATATTTCCACTTCTCATTGGGGGATTTTTTCAAGTCAATGCCGAAGAAATTCTTGACACTAGCAATATCATCACTCTCTTCAATCTCAGTTTCCTCGTCTTCATTTAATGTTTTGTCAAGGTATTCCTTGTTGTAAAAAGGAGTCCATAATCCTAATTGCATATTGTCCGTAAGTATATCTCTACTAAAAGAAATAGTAACATTATCTTTCTTCCACTCTATTCTTACAGTACTGTCATTGAGTTGTGAACGGTATTTGTCAATACAATCCAAGTATTTGTAATTCCCATTATGGAATAAATCTCGTTCAATTAAAAACACAATATCCATAGCTTTCTCCATTGAGAATTCTCTTTCAAAGAAGAAGTTGGTCCAACCTTTACCTATTACTTTAGCATTACATTCGGAAAAATAACTATGCTGTGTATAGATTGCACCTAAATGGAAGTTGCGGATTAATTCTCCTTGCGAACTAAATTCAA
>CAMHIS010000030.1 GCA_946185285.1 uncultured Prevotellaceae bacterium | reverse complement strand
GCGGCATCAGCGGCGGCTATCCGCTCATCGGTGCCAGCCGCTACGACATCGTCAACGAGAAGGACACCCTGCTGAGACAGGACGGAAAGACTCCGCTGAAGGGTAACGTCGACGAACTGCTGTTCTTTGCCCAGGCACTGCCGCAGCAGCTCATCAAGACCTACGCCTCGAAGAGTCCAAACGGCGACGAGGCCGGTCTGTTGACCTACCTGAGCTTCGACCGCCAGGAGCGCCAGAAGGACAACAGCATCGAGTTGGTGCCCTATGTCTATAGCAAGAAACTCTATCTCGATGACAAGGGCCAGCCGCGCTATCAGCTCGACCCAGAGACGAAGGAGCCCACTGACATACTGGTGCGCGACTACCTGTTCGTGGACGATGAGGATGTGGTGCTGACGCACTTCGACAAGAAGGACGCTGCACCTGTGGTGCCCTACGAGGAGGTGACCAACTTGAAGTTCTCGTTCATCGGACGCGGCAACCAGGTGCTGGTGGAACTCGACGAGCCTAACGCGAAGCTGAACCACCGCAACATCTACGTGACGCTGCGCGACATCGAGGACCTGAACGGCAACACGATGGCTTCGCCGCAGACGGCTTGCTACTACGTGACTAACAGCAGCCTGCAGTGGCTGGTGAACCGTCTGAACGCCACTATTAAATATGGTAGCGGCGAGAGCTGTGAACTGCCGTTCTACAACAACGGTGCCTCGAACCACACCTACACCATCGAGAACTGCCCCCGCTGGCTCAAACTCGACAAGTACACCGACGTGATGGCACCGCAGAGCTTAGACTATGTCACAGCAACGGCCAGCAAGGACCTGAACATCGGTACGTACAACGAAATCATCTATCTGACCGACGAGGAGGGCATCACAGAGCCGTTCTACCTCAACCTGACGGTGGAGGGCGAGCAGCCCGACTGGGCCAAGAACGTGGAGGGCGACCTGCTGCAACACTCGATGAGCATCAGCGGACAGGTGTATCTCTATGATGAGCTGGACACCGACACGCGCGACATCGTGGGCGTCTTCGACGACGAGAACCGGTGCCACGGCTTTGCTAACATCAGCCACGACGCCGCAACGGGCGAGAACGACCTCTTCCTGACTGTCTATGACAACGAGGCGAGCGGACGCGCCCTGAACTTCCGCCTGTGGCAGTACAGCACGGGCCGCGAGATTCTGCTGACGACAAAACCGGCCATCACGTTCGAGCAGTCGGCCGTGCTGGGTACCGAGACTCCCGTGCGCTTCGACGGCCGTGAGAGCTTCGTGCAGTACTTCAACCTGAAGAAGGGCTGGAACTGGGTGTCGTTCAACGTGCTTAGCGATGAACTGTTCAACCTGAACAAGATGCTCAAGGGTATGCCCTGGACGGAAGGCGACATCATCACCGACATGAACAGCGGCCTGACGCTTGTCTATCAGGAAAAACAGTGGTTTGCAAATGACAGCGTGAAGAACGTCGTCATCTCGCCGAAGAACGCGTATGCCATCAAGGTGCAGGAAGACTGCGCCTTCCCCGTCCCTGGCAACGTCATCAAAACGAAGGACGAACGCACCATTTACCTGAAGCAGGGCTGGAACGGCATCGGCTACACGCCGGTGACGAACCTGACCGTGGAGACCGCCCTGAGCGACTACTACGACCATGCCGAGCCGGGCGACGTCATCAAGAGCCACACGGAGTTTGCCTACTTCACCAAGACTGGCAACACCGGACGCTGGCGCGGCAGCCTGCAGTACATGAAGCCCGGCGAGGGCTACATGCTGCGCCGCACGAATGCCTCTGAAGCCTCGTTCGTCTATCCTTACTACGAGCTGGGCAGCAACTTCCGTGAGGACTGGTCGGTCAGCGTCAGACGCGCTCCCGCTGCGAAGTCGCCCAGCACGATGAACGTCTCTGCTGCCGTTGAAGGCTTCAATCTTGAGGACGGCGATGTCTTAGTGGCCTACAGCAACGGCGAAGTCGTGGGTGAAGCCCGCCAGTCGGATGCCGGGCAGGACGCAAATGCCCCAGTCTTCTATCTGAGCATCAGTGGTAATGAAGCCTCCTCGGGCGCCGCAGGAGGGACCGGTGGTCTCTGGTTTGCCATTGAGCGCGACGGTGAAATCGTTGCCTCTACGGGTGAGATTATGACCTTCAAGACGAACGATGTCGTCGGTAGTCCCGACGAGCCGACGGCCATCAACTTCGTCCGCACTGCCTACGAGGACGGCAAGTGGTACACCATCGGTGGCCAGCAGCTGCAGCGTAAGCCGGCGAAGAAGGGCGTGTATATCTTTAATAATAAGAAAATCATAATTAAGTAAGAGAGACTCACCCTGAAGACCCACCCCCGCCCTCCCTGTGAGGGAGGGAGTGGTTACTCAAAAGGATTATGTTAACTCAAGTTTCGCATGTTAAGTAGATATAAGAAGATAAAGGAAGATAGCCGCTTTCCAGCGGCTGAAGATAAAAGACATTACCCTTTCTGCGATGATTCTGCAGCAAAACTATTGTCATCTATCTCCTTCTATCTTCATCTATCTCCTTCTATTTACAAAGCAAGCGGAACTTGCGAAAGTTGAATTATGTTAATTTAGAATAGAAGATAAATAAAAAAGGAATGATATGAAAACGAATGATAGAACAATGAGTAAATTTCGCCTGCAGAGGTATCTACTCCCCTCCCTCACAGGGAGGGGCTGGGGGGTGGTGCTTCTACTTCTTGTCTTGCTTTCCGGTTGCAAGAGCGACGACTCCGACGACAAGGATCCTGTGGAGCCCGGCCCCAACCAGGAGGCTGCCTACACTGAGACTACGGTCAGTGAGGCACCGACATGGCAGATAGACTGGAGCAACGACCAGCAGAAGCCGGACTGGAAGGAACCGGATGCTTCTGCCTATGCGAACTGGACCATCCTGATGGTGCAGATAGAGGAGGCGCTGCAGCCCTACGTCACGAAGGATGACCAGATGGCCATCTTCGTGGACGGCGAACTGCGCGGACTGGCAAAGCCGGCCATCGCCGTGGACAACGACCAGGCGGTCAGCACCCGGTTTGTGATGAAAGCCTACGGCAACGAGACGGGCACGGAGACTGTGAACATGTCGCTGAAATACTACTGCCAGACGTTGAAGCATATCTTCACCCTGACGGACGACATCAACCTGAGTTCGGACGAGAGCACCGGCACTGACGAGGACTATATCCCGCCGTTCACACTCGGCTCTGCCAAGTATCCCATTGTGATGACACTCGACGCTACGGCCATCCTGGCCAAGGCCGGCATACAGCCAGCCGCTGGCGACCAGCTTGCCGCCTTTGTGGGCAACGAGTGCCGTGGTGTCAGCCCGTCGGCTATTGGCCAGTTGAAATGTACGGTCTATGGTCGAGTGGCTGGTGAGAGTATCACGGTGAAATACTATCAAGCTGCTACGGGAAAGGTGTTCACCTTTCCCAATGCAGCCAAAGTCAATTGATAACTAAATTATACATTCATGAACATGAAAAATAGCAAAGCTTCTCACTGACCTCTCAGGCCTTCAAGTCAGCCATGTCGCCTCTGGGCATCTTGGAATACGAAAGAGCCAAACGAGTCGATGGAAAAAAGAATCCGTCATTCCGTCACTTTTTGTCTATCATATTCGTAATCAGCAGGTTACGGTGTGATGGAATAAGGTGACGGATGACGGATGGACAAATGAACGGTGAGGAACGGGACGGTCGTCTTGTCCGTCGGCAGTGACTCACCGCCCGTGAACAAACATTCACCGGCTGTGAACATCGACCTCCAGCCGTCAGCGCCGCGCATTTGTGCCCCGTCCACCATCATCCCTCACCCGTCACCATCATCCGTCACCACGTATTTCCTTGACTATCAGTTGTTTTCGCAGTGGTGACGGATGTGATGTTTTTTTTTCTGAATCAATACTCACAGCTTACAACCTGGTAAAAAAACTGCGACGGTTACCGCAGTCGGAGTGCATCGCCGATGCGGAGGTCGTAGTCGGGCTTCAGGTGGTTCATTTTGTAGAGCGACTTTAATCGGATGCCGTAGCTCTGTGCGATGGAGTACATTGACTCGCCCTTGCGGACGTAGTGCAGGCGGTCCTTGTAGTCCTTGGGCGCACGCTTCTGCTTTTTCTTCAGCCAGATGATTTCGCCGTCGTTGAGCCGGTCGTCGCGGTCGCGCTCGTTGTACTTGGCAATCTTCTTGTACGAGATGCCAATCTCTTCGCCGATTGACCGGAAGGTATCGCCGCGTCGGGCATAGAGGTAGTAGTTCTTGTTGTAAATCTTGATGGGGTGCAGCGGCTGTCCGCTTACGCTGTGGTCCTTGGAGTGCTGGGCCATGAACTTGTCGTAGTCCTTGGCACCATCTAACTCGTAGAGCTTGTAGAGCTGTATAAGTTCGATGAGTTTGTCGGCATATTGGGGATTGGTAGCATAGCCTGCGGCTTTCAGCCCTCGCGCCCAGCCCTTGTAATCAGTCGTTTTGAGCGAGAAGAGGCTTCGGTAGCGCTGCCCCGAGGCGAGAAATCGGGAATGGTCCTCGAAAGAGTCGAAGGCCGTGTCATAGGCGCGGAAGCACTCGTTGGCGGCATCGTCATCCTTATAGACCTTACGTCCCGTCCACCCGTGACACTTGATGCCGAAGTGGTTGTTTGAGCGGCGCGTCAGTTCGCTTTGTCCGGCTCCGCTCTCGAAGATACCCTGTGCCAGCGTGATGGAGGCGGGAATCTTCCAGCGCAGCATCTGCTCGATGGCGATGTCCTTGTATTGGTTGATGTACTGCTGGTAGCGCTCGTTCCACTTCATCTGTGCCGAAGCGGCTACAGACGTCAGCAGGAAGGCGAGGAGGAAAGCCAGCTTGGCCAGCCGCTGGCGGAGCTGGTCAGCCTCCGACTTGCGTATGCTGAGCTTGATTTCGCAAGTATTGTCGTAGGTCTGGCTGACAATGCGTGGCGACATTTCCTTGACCACACGCATGACATCGTTCATCATAGGGTATGCAAATTGGTAGCTGACGACCTCCTCGACCTGTCGCGTCACCACCTTGCAGTGGGCAATGGCGTCGGCGGCGGCCTCTCGGTAGGCCACGATGAGGCCGCTGGTGCCGAGGTTGACGCCACCGTAGTAACGGACAACGACGATGAGGATGTCGGTCAGTTCGTTGGAGTTGATTTGTCCGAGAATGGGCTTGCCCGCCGTCGATGAGGGTTCGCCGTCGTCGTTGGCCCTGAACTCCTGGCGCTCGGGGCCAAGCATATATGCATAGCAGACGTGGCGGGCGTCGTAGTATTTCTTACGATACCCGTCAAGCAACGTCTTCACCTCATCGACATTCTCGACGTGGTGGGCAAAGGCGAGGAACTTGCTACGTTTCTCGGTGTAGTAGCCCTCGCCTGTTCCGTCTATGGTCCTGTACTCGTCTGTCATCTTTTGCTGGGCACGGATTACACGGATTATCACGGCTCAATTTGTTTGGCCTCAAAAGCCGTGTCTCTGAAAGAGCCGTGTAATCCGCGCCAAAAATATTTAACTTAATTTGTGGATGACAAGGCCTGAGCGGAGCTTCGGCTCGAACCAGGTGGCCTTTGGCGGCATGATTTTGCCGCTGTCGGCAATGTCCATGATCTGCTGCATCGAGACGGGATAGAGGGCCAGTGCGGCACGCATCTCGCCGGAGTCGACGCGGCGCTTCAGCTCGCCGAGGCCGCGCAGACCGCCTACGAAGTCGATTCGCTGCGAGGTGCGCAGGTCGCCGATGGCGAGAATCTCGTCGAGAATGAGGCGGCTGGAGATGTCGACGTCGAGCACGCCGATGGGGTCGGTGTTGTCGTATGTGCCCTCCTTGGCCTTGAGGCTGTACCAGTGCTGGTCGAGGTAGAGCGAGAACTCGTGGAGCTGCTGTGGCTTGTAGATGTCCGTACCCTTGTCCTCGACGGTAAAATTCTGCTGCAGCTTGTCGAGGAACTGCTCTGACGTCAGGCCGTTCAGGTCCTTTACCACGCGGTTGTAGTCGAGGATGGTGAGCTGTGAGGCCTGGAAGCAGACGGCCATGAAGAAGTTATACTCCTCGTCGCCACGGTGGTTGGGGTTCTGCTTCTGTTTCTCGGCGCCGACGAGAGCGGCGGCTGCCGAGCGGTGATGACCGTCGGCAATGTACATTGTCGGCATCTTCTGGAACTCGGCGGTAATCAGGTCGATGTCCTGTTGGTCGTTAATCACCCAGAACTGGTGTCGGAAACCGTCGATGGGTGCGATGAAGTCGTATTCGGGCTCAGTGGCGGCATAGCGCATCAGCAGGGCGTTGAGCACCTCGTTGTCAGGATAGGCGAAGAACACCGGCTCGATGTTGGCATTGTTCACGCGGACGTGCTTCATGCGGTCCTCCTCCTTGTCGCGGCGCGTCAGTTCGTGCTTCTTGATGCGGCCTTGCATGTAGTCGTCGGTATGGGCACAAAGTACCAGTCCGTACTGCGTCTTGCCCTGCATGGTCTGCGCATAGATATAATAATGTTCGCGCGCGTCCTGGACGAGCCAGCCCTTGTCCTGGAACTTCTGGAAGTTCTCGGCAGCCTTCTCATAGACGCGCGGGTCGTACTCCGACGTGCCCACGGGGAAGTCGATTTCGGGCTTGATGATGTGGTACAGACTCTTTTCGTTGTCGCCGGCCTCTGCACGGGCCTCCTCACTGTCGAGCACGTCGTAGGGACGGCTCTCAACTTGCTCCACCAGCTCCTTCGGCGGGCGGATGCCTTTGAATGGTTTTACTATCATAGTTCTTTGTTGATTATATCAGTCATTGTCTGTTTTCATCTGGAGCGTTCCACCGCTTCGTTGAAGCGCTGCATGAGCCATTCGCTCTGCTCGGGGATGGTCATGTTGCTATTGTCGAGCAGCAGGGCATCGTCGGCCCGGACCAGTGGAGACACCTCGCGATGGGAGTCGATGTAGTCACGCTCTTGTACGTTTTTCAGTATGTCGCTGTAGTCGGCAGGCATACCTTTTTGCTGCAGTTCGTCGAAACGGCGCTGAGCGCGCACCTCAGCCGTGGCGGTGACGAAGACCTTCAACTCGGCTTTGGGAAAGACGACGGTTCCGATGTCGCGACCGTCCATGACGACGCCGCCGCCCTGTCCCATGAGCTGCTGCTGGGCGACCATGGCCTCACGGACGAAGCCAATGGCGGCAATGGGCGAGACGTGGTTGGAGACTTCGAGCGAGCGTATCTCATTCTCCACACATTCGCCGTTAAGATAGGTGTCGGGGCGACCCGTCTGCTGATTCAGTTGGAAAGTGATGTGTATATCGGGCAGCTGTGCCAGCAGCTGGTCTTCGATAATAGTGCCGTCCTCGCGAAAGATGCCGTGGCGCAAAGCGTAGAGAGTAACGGAGCGGTACATGGCACCTGTGTCGACGTAGATATAGCCCACCTTGCGGGCCAAGTCCTTGGCCATCGTGCTCTTTCCGCACGAAGAGTGGCCGTCGATAGCTATTGTAATCTTCTTCATAGTACGTATGATAAATTAAAAAGTAATGACGCGGTAGAAACATGGTACTTGGCGTAGGCCACCTGAAGATTCAGACGCTGCAGCTGCAGGCCGGCACCGATGCTCAGTCCGGCACCGTGGGCGCTGGAGCCGTCGGCCTCGCTGATTTTCATCTCTGAGGCACGAAGGGCGTTGTAGCCAGCGGCGATGTAGAACTGTGGCGACAGGATGAGGTCGGCACCAATGACCAGATGGTGGCCAATGCCATGCTCCCAGTCGTTGAGTCTGACCAATGAGGCCGAAAGGCGCAGGGGGGAGCCGACGAGGCGCTTCGTGATGCCCAGCTGCAAGTCGAGAGGCATACGCTCGAAATCGTCCTCGTAAGCTGACAGCTGTCCGCCGAGGTTCCTGGCTACGGCAGATACGGAGAGTTCACCGTCGGGATTGAAGTAGTTGAGACCGAGGTCGACAGCAGCACCTAACGAGTTGTATTGTCCGATGTAGCTGGCCACGAACTTGGCCGTTATGCCTCCCGAGAACTTGTCGTTCAAGGCGTATGCGAAAGAGCCGCCGACGGCAATGTCCTTAGCCGAAAACTCACCCGTCTGCTGGCCAGTGGCTGTCGTCTCCTTCATGGTGCCATAGCTCATGAACTGGCCGGTGACTCCCCATGACGCCCTTTCGCCAGCCGCCCTGATGAACGAGGAGCTGGCGGTTGTCGAGCCTTTCATGTAAGTCATGAGGTTGATGTTGAGCGTACGGTCGGTGACTCCCATGATGAGGGCCGGATTATGGAAAATGAAGGTAGCGTCGTCGTCGGTCAGCGTGATGTTTTCGCCTCCGAGGGCAGCCATGTGGGCACTGACAGGCAAGCGTAGGAAATTGTACACAGTCTGGCTTTCCTGCGCCTTGCCGAGAAGTGCAGAAAGTGTCAGAATGCTGGCTAATACGACTCTCTTCATCTAAAAATCATCAATTCGAGCGCAAAGTTACGAAATAATTGTGAATTGTGAATTGTGAATTGTGAATTATTTCTTACCTTTGCACCTGTATTTCTGAATAATTAACGGAAATAGCGGCTGTTTATTATGGAAGTAAAGAAAAGTTCGAAGGCCGATTTGGACGGCAGACGGGTACAGGGATTCCTCCTCGGGGTGATTCTGGTGCTCACCCTTCTGTTTGTTTCGCTGGAGTACAACTGGACCGCCGGCAGTAGCGACTACGATTACGAAGCCTTGGAAAATATTGTCAAGGAACTCGACCTCGAGGCATTGAAGGAGGAAGAGCGCATACCGCTTATCAAGGAGCAGGTGGTGGAGCGACCGCAGTCGGCCGACAAGCTGAACGTGGTGGATGAAGACCCCCAGGTGGAGCTGAAGGACGAGATAGCCCCCCCCGAGGATGTCGAGCTGAAGACCGTTGACGAGGTGGAGGACCCTGAACAGCCCACGGTGGTCGATATGGAGCTGAACCCGCTGAACTTCCGCATTGTTGAAGAATTGCCCGAGTTCCCGGGGGGAGCCACCGAACTGATGAAGTGGCTGACGAAGAACCTGCGCTATCCCGTGGCAGCCCAGCAGCGCAAGGCGCAGGGAAAGGTCGTGACACAGTTTATCGTGAATATAGACGGCAGCGTCAGCGATATTGAAGTGGTGAGCGGCGTGGACCCGAGTCTTGACCGCGAGGCCCTTCGTGTACTCAGGATGATGCCTCACTGGAAAGCCGGTAAGCAGGATGCCAAGCCCTGTCGCACGCAGGTCTGTATTCCCATCGTGTTTAAATTGTAATGTCGTTATAACAAGATAGAGTAATGTACACATCAACAGAAATCTTGAACATGGTCAACCAGTTTATTGACCAGTTGCAGTATGACCGCCGTCCCGAGTCGCTCTATGAGCCTATCAAATATGTACTCTCCCTTGGAGGTAAACGCATTCGTCCCGTGCTGATGCTGCTGGCCTATAACCTGTACAGGGAAGACCCGGAGCGCATCCTGATGCCCGCCGTAGGCTTGGAGACGTACCATAATTATACGCTGCTTCACGACGACCTGATGGACAACGCCGACATGCGACGCGGACACGACACGGTACACAAGAAGTGGAATGCCAACAAGGCCATCCTCTCGGGCGACTCCATGCTGGTGCTGGCCTATCAGCGCATCCAGCAATGTGACTCCCGTCATTTGCAGGCCGTACTGGACGTGTTTACCGAGACGGCCCTGGAGATAGGCGAGGGTCAGGAATACGACATGACCTTTGAGACTCGCAACAACGTCACCGAGGAGGAATATATTGAGATGATACGCCTGAAGACCAGCGTGCTACTGGCCTGCGCCGTGAAAATCGGTGGCATACTGGCCGACGCGCCTGCCTCTGACATTGACAATCTCTACAAGTTCGGCGAGCAGTTGGGGCTGGCCTTCCAGTTGCAGGACGACCTGCTCGACGTCTATGGCGACCCCGCTGTTTTCGGCAAGACCATAGGGGGCGACATCACCAGCAACAAGAAGACATATATGCTGATTAACGCTGTGAACCGTGCCTCGAAGGAGCAACGCGAAGAGTTGATGAAATGGATAACGGCCACCAAGTTCGACCGCCAGGAGAAAGTCAGGGCGGTGACAGCTCTGTATAACCAGATAGGCATACGCCAGCTCTGCGAACAGAAAATCAACTACTACTTCGACGAGTGCCGCAAGTATTTGGCTAAGGTCGGCATCGGCAGTGAGCGCAAGCAGATGTTGCTCGACTATACTGACGAGATGATGAAGCGCAGAAAATGATGGCCTGGGTTGACACACATTGCCACATCGACGGCGAGGAGTTCGCTGAAGACCGCGAAGCCGTGATAGACCGTGCCCGTGAGGCGGGGGTGGGGAGGGTGTTTGTCCCCGCCATCGACCTTGCCACCTCCAAGCGTATCCTGTCGCTCTCTCAACAGTACCCCGACTACCTCTATCCGATGGTGGGCCTTCATCCTGAGGAAGTGCGTGCCGACTGGCGTGAACAGCTCGCCGCCATCAAAACCCTTCTCCCTCCACCCTCCACCCTCCGCCTTCCACCAATTCTCGCCATCGGCGAGGTCGGTCTTGACTTCTATTGGAGCCGTGAGTTCGGGCAAGACCAGATGGAGGCATTCGAGTGTCAGGTTCGATGGGCTGTAGAGACCCGACTGCCGCTGATGATTCATTGCCGTAAGGCTCAGAACGAACTCGTCAGTATATTGAAAAGGTACGCGAAGGATTTGACCGGCGGCGTGTTCCATTGCTTCACCGGCAACGAGATAGAGGCACAGGAGCTGCTGCAGTTCGACCGCTTCGTCTTAGGCATAGGCGGCGTGCTGACGTTCAAGAAGTCGCACCTGCCCGAAGTGCTGCCACGCGTGGTACCCCTTGACCGTATTGTCATAGAGACCGATGCGCCCTACATGGCTCCAGTTCCCATGCGCGGACAGCGTAATGAGCCTGCTTTCACACGCTATGTGTTGCAGAAACTTGCCGATGCTTACTGCGTCAGCGAAGAGACCATTGCCGCAAAAACGAATGAGAACGTGGCACGGGTTTTCGGCGTCAAATGATTAAAGAATATTAAAATCGCCCCACTTTTCACTTCTCACTCTTTTCTTTTCACTTCTTTTTTGTACCTTTGCAACCGCTTTGCAAAAGGAGAGGTGCTCGAGTGGTTGAAGAGGCACGCCTGGAAAGCGTGTAACCGGCAAAACCGGTTCGCAGGTTCGAATCCTGTTCTCTCCGCAATGGAAACACTGAGATTTAAGCAAACTATTTTATTCTTCTTGACCGTCGTCTCGTTTACGCTGACTGTTCAGCGTTCGACGGCATGTACTAATTTCATCGTCGGTAAGAAGGCATCTGCCGACGGTAGTGTTATCTGTTCGTACAATGCCGACAGCTACGGCGCGTTCATGTATCTGTATCACTATCCTGCCGGCAAGCACCAGCCGGGCGAGATGCGGAAAATCTACGAATGGGACACGAATAAGTATCTCGGGGAGATACCCGAGGCACCCGAGACGTACAACGTCATCGGCAACATCAACGAGTGGCAGGTGACCATCGGCGAGACCACCTTCGGCGGTCGCGAGGAGATGGTCGACAGCACTGGTATCATCGACTACGGCTCGCTCATCTACATCGCCCTGCAGCGCGCGAAGACAGCCCGCGAGGCCATCACCGTGATGACGACGCTCGTCGAGCAGTACGGCTACTGCTCCGAGGGCGAGACGTTTACCATCTGCGACCCTAACGAAGCCTGGATCATGGAGATGATGGGCTGTGCCGCCGACCGCACCGTCTCGAAGGAGCGCACCGTCTGGGTGGCCATGCGCGTGCCCGACGACATGATCTGCGGTCACGCCAACCAGAGCCGCATCACCACCTTCATGCCCGCCAAGAAGCAGAAGAAGGGGCAGGAGACCGTCCTGTGGTCGAAGAATGTCGTCTCGTATGCCAGGAAGATGGGCTGGTACAGTGGCAACGACGCTGACTTCTCCTACAATGCAGCCTACGCCAAGCCCGACTTCTCGGGCCGCCGCATCTGCGATGCCCGCGTCTGGCAGTTCTTCCGCCGCTATGCCGACGGCATGGACCGCTACATACCCTGGGCCGAAGGCCGCGACGCCGATGCCGAGCCGATGCCCCTCTGGGTGAAGCCCAACTGCCTGCTGACCGTCCAGGACGTTCAGGCAGCCATGCGCGACCACTTCGAGGGCACTCCCTTCGACGTCTCTGACCAGTCTGCCGACAAGTCCGACATCGGCGGCGGCATCTGGCAGATGCCCTATCGCGTGACGCCCCTCTACTTCGAGGTCGACGGCAAGAAGTGCTTCAACGAGCGCCCCACCTCCACCCAGCAGACCGCCTGGAGCTTCGTCTCGCAGATGCGCTCCTGGCTGCCTCGCGAGATTGGCGGCTGCTTCTGGTTCGGCAACGACGACTGCAACATGGTGGCCTACACCCCCGTCTACTGCTGCGCCACCCGCCAGCCCGACTGCTACAGTGGTAAGGGAGCCGACGATGTCACCTTCTCGATGGACAACGCCTTCTGGGTAGAGAACTGGGTCAGTAACATGGTCTATCCCCGCTACTCAGCCCTGTTCCCCGACCTCAGGCAGGTGCGCGACTCGCTCGAGAGTTCCTACTTCTTCGTGCAGAATGGCATTGAGCAGACCGCTCTGGCCAAGGAAGGCGCCGACCGCGTTGACTTTCTGACCAAATATACCTGTATGCAGGCCGACAAGATGATTCAGCGCTGGCGCCAACTGGCTACGTACCTCATCGTTCGCCATAACGACATGGCCGTCCGTCCTGTCGACGAGAAGGGCAACTTCAAGCGCAGCAAGTACGGTCTTGGCGAGCGTGTTCAGCGTCCCGGCTATCCCGAGGCCTACCGTCGGGAACTTGTCAACCGTACTGGAAGCAAGCTTCTGAAACCTGAAGAGTAGGGAATATTACATAAGACAGCTTTTGTAGAGGCTGAGAAGCTGCTGGGCGGTGTGCTGCCAAGAGAAGAGGCTGGCGCGGCGACGGCCGTACTCTGATTGTTGGCGGTAGAAATCCTGGTCGGTTTCCAGTCTGATGAGCTGCTGACAGATGTCGTCGGCACTTTCGGGGTTGACGAGGATGGCGCCGGGGCCGGCTATCTCAGGCATTGAGGAAGTGTTAGAGGTGACGACAGGTGTGCCGCAGGCCATAGCCTCGAGGAGCGGAATGCCGAAACTCTCGCGCAGAGAGGTGTAGAGGAAGGCGAAGGCCGCGTTGTAGACGAAGGGCAGGTCGCTGTTGACGATATATCCCGGCATGTGTATCATGGGGCGGACGATCTCAATGTTGTTGCGGCGGATGATGTCGTCGAGGTACTGGCGGTCGAGGTCGGCCATCAGAAGCGGGCGTCTCACCGCCGACTGTTCCAGATACTTGGAGTATGCAATAAGTGTGCGCTCGGTGTTCTTCTTCGGATCGGTGTTGCCGAGGAAGAAGATGTAGCCGCGTTCTGACATATACTTGGTGAAGATGCGCCCGTCGTCCGCGGTGGGGCGGAACCACTCGTTGTAGCCGTTGTAAATCATGGCAACCTGGCTGTCGGGCAGCTGGAGACGGCTGACGATGTTACGCTTCTCAAACTCAGAGACGGTTATGATGCGGCGGCACTTCTTGATGATACGGGGCACCACCAGCCGACGGTACAGCCATCCCAGATTCTGATAGACTGAACGGTTCTTGCTGTCGCGCGGCTCGAGGAAGATGATGTCGTGCAGGGTGAGTATGAGTGGAGTGTTACAGTAGACGGGGGCGGTGTTGCTGGTACAGTGGAGCAGTTCGACACCGGCCTTGCGGACGGCCCTCGGCAAGACAATCTGCTCCCAGACGGGGTACAGTCCCCCACGCACTTCGATGACGTGGAGATTGGCAGAGTCGCTGACGCAGCGGTCGGGACCAGGAGCGACGAAGACGAAGTACTGGTTCTCATGGTCCGTCTTCTGCAGTTCGAGAATCTCCTGCAGCACGACGTAGTCCATACCGTGCTTGTTCTTGCGGAAGATACGCTGTGCTTCTATTCCGATTCTCATATTTTTCTGATGGTTTTAGCCGGTATGCCCGCGACGAGGGTGTTGTCGGGCACATCGGTTGTTACGACGGCTCCGGCAGCAACGACGCAGTGGCTGCCGATAGTTACACCGGGCAGGATGACGGCTCGAGTACCTATCCATACATCGTTTCCGATGGTGATATGGCGTGTCGTAATTCCTTGTTGGTCAATGCGTATTCCAGGTTTGTCATAGTTATGATTTAAGGCTGTGACGGTGACACCCTGGGCGATGTTGACGTGGCTGCCGATGGTGACAGGACCGATGACGGTGTTGTGTAGACCGATGCGTGTATAGTCGCCGATGACGACGTCGCCGACGGCGTTGTTGATACAGCTGAAAGACTCTACGACGCTGTGGCGGCCAAGTGAAAAACGGCGGTAGGGCGGTGTGTCCATGCGGACGGAGAAGTAGATCTTCGAATGGCGACCACGGTGCTGGTAGAGTGGGGCGAGCAGTCGCACGTACCACCGCGGCCTTGCGTCGCGCTGGTTCATGATGAGCCAGTCGAGGACGTGCTTTAGCTTGGGATTATGATTTAGACGGTTAGACATATTTTGACGGGTTAGACGGATAGAGTAGTTTCGTTGATGAGGGCGTTCCATTGCGGACGGATGTCGTCAAGGTGAAACCGGCGGGCTATTTGTAGTGCCTGTCTGGATTTTTCAGGCCAGTCGATGTTTGTAGCATCATTCAGCCGGCTGGACAGGGAACTGACGTCGCCGCTGTTGAAGTAGATGGCGAAGTCGCCTAAGATTTCCTGACAGACCGGCAGGCTGGAGGTGACGACCGGCAGTCCGTGGGACATGGCTTCGACGAGTACTAACGGCATCCCCTCCCAGCGCGAGCTGAGTACGTAGACCTGAGCCTGCGAGTAGTAAGGCTGGATATCGTTCGTAAAAGGGTGGATTCTTACCCGGTCTTCTAAGTGGTATTTGCCGATGAGTGTACGGTAGGCAGCCTCTTCCGGTCCCTCGCCAACGATGTCGAGCGACCAGACTTTGTCGTGCTGGGCGAACAGGTGGAAGGCCTCGATCAGCAGGTCGAAGCCCTTGTGCTGGTAGGAGAAACGGCCAATGGCAAGGAAACGGCGCGATGTGCCGTCGGCCAGCGGTCCCGGCTTCAGTGTCAGGGGGTTGTAGATATAGGTGGGGGAGAGTTGCGGGTCGCAGGCGGTGTATGCGCTGACATCTTGACGGCAGAGCAGCACGAGGCGGTCGAGACGCCGGAACTGGAATATGTAATGGCGGCGGCGCAATGAGCCGACATAGAGGTACTTCTTGCCGTAGAGTGCCTCGAAGGAGTTGTGTACCCAGCCTATCATCCTCGTTCCGGGCAGTTCCTTCCTGATGGTGGCCAGACGGGCGGCCAGGGGGGCGTGGACACCGATGATGACGTCGTAACGGCCGTCCTGCAGTTGGCGGGTAAGGGCTTTCCTCAGTGTAGGCGGGAACGAACTAAGCCCGTAGAGCCTCGACGACCAGGCAGACTGTAGCTGCAGCTTTAGGTATAGGGCGCTGTAGGCTTTGCACAGGGCATTCTCTATTCTTCCGGCCTTGGGGTATGAAATGAACCGTATGGCGAGACTGTTGTCGTCAAGGCCATAGAGTGACAGGTCGGCGGCGTCCGGTTTGTCGAAGGTCATGATGGTGACATCGTAGTCGGTAGCCAGTGCCTTGGCAATGACTGCCGTCACGCGCTGCACGCCGCCAATGGTGAAGACGCTGTCGGCCAGGAAGCATACTCTCTTCTTCATGAGCATACGCTGTTTATGACGGTTGCCATTTGGCGGTTCCAGGACAGGTGGGCGATGGAGTTCCTGATTTCCTGGGCGTCGACGGTCAGCCGGCGTTGGAAGGCGATGATGTTGGCGATGTCAATAGGAGTGTCGTCGGCAGGTGCCTTGAGGATATAGGGCTTGTTGTCGAAGTCACTGTCGGTCTCAGAGTAGATGAAGGGGATGCCTCTGGCGGCATACTCTCTGTTCTTGAGGGTCTTGATGTTCTTGATGCCCACGCGGTGGCGGCCAAGGCTGCCTATGCCGAAGTCGCAGTGGTCGAACAGACGGTCGAGTTCCGTGCCGTGCTTCTTGCCGTAGAGCAGCACGTACTGCTCCATGCCTCTGTCGGCGACGAGCTTCCTGAACTCGGTCTCGTCCTGTGCCGAGAAGAAGTAACCGACGACGTGGAACCGAACAATTCGGGACTGTGGTTGCGAGTAGTACTGTGCCATACCTTCCACAATCCGGTCGAACCCGTGCCAGCGGTGTATTTCGGCCACGCCGATGAGGTTCAGTTCGCTGGAGGTGTCGTTGACGGACTGTTTCATCCTGACGCTGTCGAAGTCGATGCCGTTGGAGATGCGGATGGTGCGCTGGCCGAAAATCCTCTCGTAGTCTGAGAAAGTGACGATGGCGTCGAGATGTCGGGCCAGCCGCCTGCGGAAGAGGCGGTCCAGCATAATCTGCCGGCCGATACCCTGGGCGTAGTATTCGGCGTCGTAGGGGTAGGTGGGAATCTCCATGACCACCTTCATGCCCGCCTTTTTCATGCGTTTCACCATTCTGAGGGTGAAAGGGCTGGCGTTATTGTCGGAGCGTATGTAGACAAAGTCTATATGAGTGCCGGTAGCATAGCTGACAACGGACGAGAAGTCTGTACGCTTCAGTATTTTGCCCAGGAAGCCGTTGCCGTAGTCGGCAATGACCGTATTGTCGGCCATCCGCTTCTTCGTGGTCGTCTCGTCCATGTAGCACAGGTGGACCTCCATTCCAGAGGCTTCCAGAGCCTTGGCCTGGTAGCTTATTTTCTTGCTGATTCCATTGTTAGGGTCGAAACCGTGGAAGATGAGGAACAGTGCTTTCATACTACAGCAGATGTTTTTTCTTTCCGATGAGTCTGATGAGAAGGACGGCGAGCGGTGATGGTAGGACGCCTGTCAGGTAGAGACCTGCGTTGATGAGCTTGTGGCGCCTGAAACACAGGATGTCTTTGAGTGTCAGCGGATGCTTCATGGCATCGCGGATCATGCGGTTCTCAAGCGGTGGCGTGATGCGGCAGCTGTTTTTCAAGGCACCGCAGAGCATGAAGAACATCAGGATGATGCCCTTCGTGCAACGGGTCTCGAAGTAAGGCTTGTCCCTTAGTTCGAGGCATTTGTTCTTCAGGTAGGAGTAGATGCGTATGAACTCCTGTATTTCGTCGAGCTTGATGGTCTTGCGGTGCTGGTAGTTCGACAGCGAATTGTCGCGTATGACGTAGTAGTAGGTATGGTCGGGGATGAGTACGGCCCGTTCCACCAGCGGCGTCATGTCGCAGCTGAATATCATATCGTCGTTGAAGCGGGCCTGCTTGAAGCGCAGGTGGTGGCGCTCAATGAAGTCGCGCCTTATCAGGATGTTCCAGATGAAGTCACGCAGTGTGGGGTGTACCGATTTGTTGGCAAACCTGGCCAGACCATCCGGCTCGTCAAGCACCATGAGAGGCTGGTTGAGGAAGTCCTGGCCGATATCGACAGGCTGTCCGTCAAGGTCAACCGGCAGAACGGAGCCGTAGACGGCTTCCGCCTGATGGGCCGTGGCCTGTTCGTATAGTTTTTCCACACAGTCGGCCGACAGGTAGTCGTCGGAGTCGATGAGCAGGATATACTCGCCCCGTGCTTCTTCCAATATGCGGTTGCGTGCTGCCCAGCAGCCCATGTTTCGGGGCTGGGTGACAATCCTGATGCTGCCTCCCCGTGGATGTGTGGACTGCAGCTCCTTGACAATGTCGACCGACCTGTCGGGCCCGAGGTCGTCGACGGCTATGATTTCTATGTCGTCGCTGAAAGTCTGGTCGAGTACCGAAAGCATACATTTCCTGATGTACGGCTCTACCCCGTAGACGGGCATTCCGACGGTGACTTTATACTGGTAGTCTTTCATATTCTTTACAGCTGCCATAAACTTGGGGCTAAGTTAGACATTTTCTTTCAAACGGCCAAATATATTATGAACTATTTCATAAAAAAGGAAAAAAAAGCCCGTTATCTTGGCTATGTTAAAAAATATGTGTAATTTCGCACCGTCATAAGTAACTCGGTTATGGCAGACTGGTATGACAAATATCTGACCGTCTACGGAAAACCGTTCGGCGAAGTACCGCGTGAGGTCATCGACGGCACCCGTGAGCGGCTGGCCGCCCTGCAGAGCAGTCAGCCCGTGGCCTCCATCGTCGTCATTGCCTACAACGAGGAAACTCACCTGCAGGCCTGTCTCTGGGCCATCAGCGAGATTAAGTGCAAGTATCCCGTCGAGATAATCGGCGTAGACAACGACTCAAGCGACCGCACGGCAGAAGTCTACCAGCAGGCAGGCATTCCCCATTATACTGAATACCAGCACTCCTGCGGCTATGCACGGCGCTGCGGGCTGCAACACGCCCGTGGCAGGTACTACTTCGACGTTGACAGCGATACGCTCTATCCGCCGCAGTATTACGAACTGATGCTCGAACAGCTCATTCGCCCGGGCGTGGTGGCTGTCTCGGCCACGTGGAGCTATTTCCCTGACGGCCATCACAGCCGCCTCGGACTGAAGCTCTTCGAATTGTGCCGCGACCTCTTTCTCTGGGTGCAGCACTTCAAGCGCCCCGAGCTGAGCGTCCGCGGGCTGGTCTTCGCCTACGATGCCGACTACGGGCGGCGCGAGGAGTATCGTGTCGACATCATCCGCGGCGAGGACGGCTCTATGGCTCTCGCCCTGAAGAAGTACGGCAAGATTAAGTTTGTCCGTGACCGCCGTTGCCGTGCCATTACCGGCTACGGCACCGTGGGCAGCCGTTCGCTCTGGCAGAGTTTCTTCCACCACGTAAAGATCCAGGGTCGTGGTCTCTCCCGCATCTTCTATAGCCGTGACCACTATGAAGACCGTGAAGACAATCTTGTGAGTCGGCAATAAGGAAAACTTCCAAACCTGTGCCGGAAACGAGTCGACAGACCGTCCGTCACCGGCTTTCTATCCGCAGGTAGGCGAGGGTGGGACAAGCAGTCTATACCCGCATCAGGTCGCTGATGACCATGTCGCTGACGAAGAGGCTCTGGCGTGTGAGGCGCAGGCGGTTTTGAGAGAGACGAAGGACTCCTTGGTCGAGGTATTTTGAGGAAAGGGAGAGAAGGTATTTGCGGTCGGCATCTGTTAGTGAGGCGAGGTCGAGACCGTCGGCGGTGCGCAGAGCCAGCATGACGCGGTCGTTGTAGCGGGTGTCGCCGTCAATAGTCTCATAGCCATAGTCGGGCGTGCCGTTTTCAATGCCTGCCATGTATCTGTTGATGTCGCTGACGTTCCATGAACGGTGCTGCCCGTCGTAACTGTGTGCGGCCGCACCGAGTCCCAAGTAGGGTACGCCGGTCCAATAGCTGCTGTTGTGGCGGCTTCGGCAGCCGGGACGGGCGAAGTTTGACAGCTCGTAGTGCTCGTAGCCGGCGGCGGTGAGACGGTCGATGAGCGTGTAGTACATCTGGCGTTCCAACTCTTCATCTGACATCTTCATCCTTCCGTCTTTCATCTTCAATCTCCATAGTTCCGTGCCTTCCTCAATGGCGAGGCAGTAGGCTGAGAGATGCTCTACGCCGAGGTCGAGGGCGCAGGTGATGTCGTGCTGCCAGTCATCGATGGTCTCATTGGGGAAGCCGTACATCAGGTCCACACTGATGTTGCGAATGCCTGCTTGGCGCAGTCGGCTGACGGCCTGAGCGACCTGCCCGGCCGTATGGCGGCGATGGAGGAAGCGTAGCCGACGGTCGTCGAAGGTCTGTGCGCCCATGGAAACGCGGTTGACGGGGAGCTGCGACAACGTGGCTGCATACTCGTCGGTGACGTCGTCGGGGTTCACCTCGATGGTCACTTCGGCGTCATCGTCCACCTTATATATATTATAGAGGGTGTCAAAGAGCTGGCGGAGCTGGGCGGCGGTCAGCTGAGAGGGGGTACCGCCGCCGAAGTAGATGGTCTCAGCGGGCTGACCGCTGAACGCACGTAGACGGGCCTCCCGGCAGACAGCGTCGACGTAGCGCTGGCGCATTCCGAGACCTGTCGTAGAGTAGAACCCACAGTAGATGCAGCGGCTCTTGCAAAACGGTATATGTATGTAGATTCCTGCCATATTGGGTGCAAAAGTACTAATATTGTTTAATATTTGAAAGTTTTCTTTGGTGTTTTCACGAAAAATGACTAATTTCGGCGTCGATTTTGAACATAGCAACCAATATTCATATAAAAATCTAAAACGATATGAAGGTATATCAGACAAACGAAATCAAGAACATTGCACTGCTTGGCAGTGCGGGTAGCGGCAAGACTACTCTTGCCGAAGCAATGGTCTACGAGGCAGGCATCATCAAGCGCCGCGGCACCGTAGAGGGTAAGAACACGATGAGCGACTACTTCCCCGTGGAGCAGGAGTATGGCTATTCGGTATTCTCGACCGTCTTCCACACTGAGTGGAACGGCAAGAAGCTGAATATTATCGACTGTCCGGGTTCGGACGACTTCGTGGGCGGTGCCATCACGGCCCTGAACGTCACCGATCAGGCCGTCATCCTCGTCAACGGCCAGTATGGCCCTGAGGTGGGTACGATGAACGCCTTCCGCAACACCGAGAAGCTGAAGAAGCCCGTTATCTTCCTCGTCAACCAGCTGGACCGCGACAACTGCGACTTCGATCAGATCCTGAGTCAGCTGAAGGAGATCTATGGCAATAACTGCGTGCCCGTTCAGTATCCCATTCAGACCGGTGCCGGCTTCAATGCCGTCATCGACGTGCTGCTGATGAAGAAGTATTCGTGGAAGCCCGAGGGTGGTGCTCCCATCATTGAGGATATTCCTGCCGACCAGCTGGACAAGGCCAAGGAGTGGAAGGCTGCCCTGGTTGAGGCTGCCGCCGCTGGCGACGACTCGCTGATGGAGAAGTTCTTCGAGAGCGAGGACCTGAGTGAGGACGAGATGCGCGAGGGTATCCGCAAGGGCCTTGTCACACGCTCAATCTTCCCCGTGTTCTGCGTCTGTGCAGGCCGTGACATGGGTGTCCGCCGCCTGATGGAGTTCCTGGGCAACGTAGTTCCCTTCGTCAGCGAGATGCCTGTCATCAAGAATGCTGCCGGTCAGGACGTGCCTGCCGACTCCAACGGTCCCGAGTCGCTCTACTTCTTCAAGACGGGTGTGGAGCCCCATATCGGTGAGGTGAGCTACTTCAAGGTGATGAGCGGTACGGTGAAGAGCGGCGACGACCTGACAAATGCCGACCGTGGCTCGAAGGAGCGCATTGGCACGCTTTATGCCTGTGCCGGTGCCAACCGTATTCAGGTTGACGAACTGAAGGCTGGCGACATCGGCTGCACCGTGAAGCTGAAGGACGTGAAGACCGGCAATACACTGAACGGCAAGGACATCGACTGGAAGTTCAACTTCATCAAGTATCCCAACTCTAAGTTCTCGCGTGCCATCAAGGCTGTCAATGAGGCTGAGACTGAGAAGATGATGGCCGCCCTGCAGAAGATGCGCCAGGAAGACCCGACGTGGGTTGTGGAGCAGTCGAAGGAGTTGCGCCAGATCATCGTCCACGGTCAGGGTGAGTTCCACCTGCGCACGCTGAAGTGGCGTATGGAGAACAACGAGAAGATTCAGATTGAGTATCAGGAGCCGAAGATTCCGTATCGTGAGACCATCACCAAGATGGCCCGTGCCGACTACCGCCACAAGAAGCAGTCGGGTGGTGCCGGACAGTTCGGTGAGGTGCACCTCATCGTGGAGCCCTACACCGAGGGTATGCCCGATCCGACCTCGTTCACCATCAACGGCCAGGAGTTCAAGATGAACATCAAGTCGAAGGAAGAGAAGGACCTGGAGTGGGGCGGCAAGCTCGTCTTCATCAACAGCGTCGTCGGTGGTGCCATCGATATGCGCTTCATGCCCGCCATCCTGAAGGGTGTCATGGAGCGTATGGAGCAGGGCCCGCTGACCGGTTCGTATGCCCGCGACGTCCGCGTCATCGTCTACGACGGTAAGATGCACCCGGTTGACTCCAACGAACTGTCGTTCATGCTCGCAGCCCGCAATGCCTTCTCGGCAGCCTTCAAGGAGGCCGGCCCGAAGGTGCTCGAGCCCATCTACGACCTCGAGGTGCTCGTGCCTGGCGACTACATGGGTGACGTGATGAGCGACCTGCAGGGACGCCGCGCCATCATCATGGGTATGGACTCTGAGGCCGGCTACCAGAAGCTGTCGGCCAAGATTCCTCTCAAGGAGCTGGCCAGCTACTCTATTGCCCTCTCGTCGCTGACGGGCGGCCGTGCTTCGTTCAATACCAAGTTCTCAAGCTACGAGCTTGTGCCGAACGACATCCAGCAGGAGCTCATCAAGCAGCATGAGGCCGAGATGAAGGAAGAAGATTAAGTCTGCTTTACCAATCAATAACATCGGGGATGCTCTCACACTGTTGGAGCATCCCCGTTTTGAATAAATTAGGTGGAATATTTGGAGCAGTCATTATTTGGCTTATATTTGCAACCGATAGACCCCAAACGGTCATTAGGGTCCAATGACCTTTCTTGGATAACCCCAAATCAATCATTAGGTTCGAGAGAACTCCAAATCTGCCTTTAATCTCACAAATATGAGAATTCTAAATCCGTCACAGCCGTCACAACCACGTAAATAACAGACAACCAAGCGGATACGTGATAACGGATAGTGGTGACGGATGACGGATGCACGGCGCACTCCCGTGCGCCAAGCCAAAGTGCCAATTGTTCACGTGCGGTGAATCATCGTTCACCGCACGTGACTCATTACAGCCGTCGGAGCATAAAGCCATCCGTCATCCGTCACCATCATCCGTCACCACGTAACACGCTCAGCATGTGGCAGATAGGACGAAGGTGACGGATTGACGGATAAAAACCGTGTTGATTGGTGTTTTCCCGTGTCAAATAACGCTTGAAGGACTCTGTTATTGGTTTGTACTTTCATTCACGAATCCTTTGGTCTTCCATTTCCCTGACCGCCAGCGACGCATGAGGATGACGCCACGGATGTTTTCGTCAAGGGCGAAGCCTACCCACATGCCGACGAGGCCGAAGCCGAGCGGTATGCCGATGACGTAGCTCAAGCCCACTGCGACGCTCCACTGGAAGATGACGCCGACGACGAAAGGATAGATGGTGTCGCCAGTGGCGCGCAGCGTACTACCGGCAAAGATGTTTGACGTGCGGCCCACCTCGAGGAAGATGTCTACGACGAGTACCCAGACACCCATCGTGATGATGTCCTGATTGTCGGTGAAGGCGCTGAGGATGCTGCGTCCCGTCAGCGCAAGCAGGATGGAGCCGCTGATGGTGATAATCATCGACCGGCGGAAAAAGTAGTTGCCTAAGACGTAGGCAGCCTGATGTCGCTGCTGGCCGACGAGGTGTCCTACAAGGATGTCGCCGCCCTGTGTGATGCTGATACAGAACAGGTAGACGAACATAATCATATTGTGGCAATAGGTACGTGCGGCTAAGGCCTCGTTGCTGATCTGGTTGATAAAGTAGGTGATGACCACCTGTGAGAGACAGTATGAGATGTTCTCGCTCATGGCGGGGATGCCGATGTAGAACAGGTTTCTCAGCTCCTGCCAGGGCATGGGGCGGAAGTAGTGCAACGGAAAGCGCGGGATGTGTACCTTAAAATGAATACCGGCCAGCATCACCATGGCCAAGGCGCGGCTGGTGGCTGTGGCAATGGCGGCCCCTTCGACGCCTAACTGCGGACAGCCCCAATGGCCGAAGATAAGGGCGTAGTTGCCCATGATGTTCAGGATGTTGACGATGCCCGTGACAACCATCGGATAGATGACCTTGTCGGCACTGCGCAGCGAGGCCGAGAACGTCAGCGACAGTGCCTGGAAGAACGACAGCGCACCCGTCAGCCGCAGGTAGACCAGTCCGTCGCCCATCAGTTTATGGCGTAGCCCCATCAGTTGCAGCAGGTGCTCGGCATAGAAGAAAAGCAGTGCGCTGACGGCCAGACCGAGCATCAGGTTTACCGTCAGTGCCATGCCCACCACCTGCACCAATCGCTTGCGGAGCCCTGCGCCAATGTACTGTGCGCAGAGAATGGCTGCGCCCATCGAGAAGAACTGATAGACGAGGAATACGAGCGAGATGAGCTGGTTGTCGAGTCCCACCGCAGCAACGCTGTTGTCGCTATAGCGGCTCAGCATCACCGTGTCGACGGCTCCCAGCATCATGACGAGAGCCATCTCGATGAAAACCGGGATGGTGAGTACCTTTAGCTGGCGTTTAAGGGATGTTTCGGACATGTTCAATCAACTACCTCTATATAGAAACTAAACGGACGGAAACCGTCGTTGCAGCTTATCATTGCACTCATGGGGTTCTTCATCCAGCCGTCGTAGAAATTACCTTCGCCCCGGGCCAATGATTCCACGAACTCACGCATGGAGGACCAGGCGGAAGGACACATACCCTCTGGGCACAGGCCGTCGGTGGAAATCCATTGCTGACCCTCCACCACGTCGCAGGTATCCTCAATGGGTTTTTCGTATTTAGCCATCAAGTCAGAATAGACCGTCTGGCGTATGGCTGTGATCCGTACCTTGTTCATCTTATAGATTTTCTGTATATTTTTTATCGTCGGCAAAATTACAATAAATCGCCGGATCTGTAAGCGCACACAATGTTAAAATTGTAAATTTCTAACCAAAAAGTTTGCAATTTTGATGAGAAAGCACTAAATTTGCCCCCGATAAGACTTTTTTATCTGCAATTGCAGACCACCTTATCAAATATAGTAAGTGGATGGCAGCGTCCTGCGCCATCCACATTTTGTTGGGGGTCGTGGTTGGTCAGAACTCGACCTTCATGAAGACAGGATAGTGGTCGGAGTAGCTGAGGTCGGTCTTATAATAGGTGAGCCCTTTCAGCGACTTGTCATGGAAGATGTAGTCGATGCGGACACTCTTGCCGCCGCGGTAGGTGAACATACGGCCACGGCCACATTCCTTGAAGCCGTCGACGAGATCGCCCAAGAGCGTGTTGTAGACAAAAGAGTAGGGAACGTCGTTGAAGTCGCCGCAGACGACGAGCGATTGCCCGTCAATCTGGTCCTTTCTTAGCTCGTTGCTGACGGTGATGGCCTGTCCGGCCCTGACCATCATGCCCCATGTGTATTTGTCGTAGATGGCGCGTAGCAGACGGTTGCTCTCGATATCAGTGCCGTTGGCCCTGAGCTTGGCGGCCTGGTGCATAGTGCGGCTGAACCCCGTGGTCTCGAGGTGGACGTTGACAACGCGCACAAGATGGCCGTCGGCATTGATATCGGCCCACATGGCACTGTTGTTGGTGTTTTCGAAGGTAATGGTTTTCTGGGCGGTGACGGGGTAGCGGCTGTAAATGACCATGTCGTCCTTGCCCTTGGCCATATAAGGAAAGTATGTGGAGTAGCTCTCGGAGTTTGTCTTGTTGCCACTGACATTGGTGTACTCCTGCATACAAAGGACGTCGACCTTCTGCTTCTTCATCTGTGCCAGGATATCGAGGGCGATGAAGCCCGTGGTCTCGCGGTTGAAAAGTGCCACGTTGTAGGTGGCAATCTTAAGCCCCTTCTTGCTGTCGGCAGTGTCATCGACGGCGTGGTACTGGAAAAGCGTTCCAATATAGGGAATGCAGCAGAGCAATGTCAGGGCGGGGATGGCGGCCCAGTGCCAGCGCCGACGGATGAGCCAGTAGACGAGCAGTAGCGCATCAGCAATGATGAGCAGCGGGAGCACGTAGACGAGCATAGCCCTTGCTGTATTGCCAGCAGGCGGCACATTGCCCCCGAAGAGTCCGAAGAAGGTGAAGACAGCAACGGCGAACGTTGCAACGAGCATCAGAAATGACAGGTATTTATAGACTGCGAGCTTACCCATGTTCTATGATTTAGTGTATTTGGCACAAACTTCAATAAGGTCCTCCACGCGGAAGGGCTTTGCCAGGAACTCGTCACAGCCGGCAGCCTTGGCATCGCGGATATTCTCTTGGAAGGCATAGGCGCTGAGGGCGATGACGGGTGTGTTGTGGTTCACCTCCTTGATGATGCGGGTGGCATCAAGTCCGTTCATGTCGGGCATACGGATGTCCATGAGGATGAGGTCGGGATGTTCGTCCTCATTCATGGTTACAGCTTCAATGCCATTATGGGCACGCAACAGACGGTAGCGCTTCTCAAGGACGATGCGCACGAGTTCGTAATTGCTCTCTTCGTCTTCGACCACTAAAATGGTTTTCTTGGACTTACTGCCTACGTTGGCTCGGATGGTGCGCATGTTGGACTGGGAACGTCTGGAAGTGGTGAGACTTCCGACGGTGCCCGTAAAGGGCAGGGTGAAGGTGAACGTGGAGCCTTTGCCTACAATAGAGTCAACCTTGATATGGCCGCCCATCTTCTCGATGATGATGCGGCAGAGAGCGAGCCCCAGACCGTAGCCTTTCTGATGTTCGGCATCCTTGGAGACGTAGGCCTCGAAGATGTGACCGATGAACTCAGGCGAGATGCCTGTACCGGTGTCGCTGACGAAGAAAACAATGTCTTGGTCGTTGTTTGAGAGTTTATAGCCAAAGTGTATGTATCCCTTTGTCGTGTGCTTTAAGGCATTGCTGATGAGGTTCGACAGTACCTGGGTGAGACGGTTCTCATCGGTATTCATGGTGATTTTGTCATCGGGCTTTTCAAGGGTCAGGTTGACAGAGTCAGGACAGCGGAACTTGAACAGCTGCTTGATGGAGTCGCACATGGACTCCAGGACAACGGGAACTTTCTTGATGGTGATTTCGCCAGATTCGACGCGCGAGAGATCAAGTATTTCGTTGATGAGACTCATGAGGCGGTTATTGTTGCTCTCGATAATCTCAAGATACTTCATGCGCTCGTCCGGAGAGTCGGTCTCTACCATAATGCGCGAAAAGCCTTCGATAGCGTTCAACGGAGTACGGATTTCGTGACTCATGTTAGCCAGGAAGAGCGACTTCATGCGGCTTGCCTTCTCGGCTTTCTCAGCTTTCTCCTCGTACTCTTTCAACTTCAGTTTGGCAGCATCCAACTGGGTGCTGGCTGTTTTCAGTCTGCTTTCTGCCTCTGCAAGCTTTAGCTTTAAGCTGTTTAATTCGTCTTGGCGCATCTGTTGAACGGTTTCGCTATCAGATTGCAAAGATACACATTATTTTCGGAACGACAAAAAATAAGTCTGTTTTTTATCCTCTTTTCGCTTTTTCCCAAACACCGCTATTGCGGTGGCTGAGGAGGTAGGCTATGCCACGGAATACGTTGATGTTCATGAACATGAAGTAATAGGGCACATAGAGCAGTCGGTTCTTACGTCCTATCTGTGCAAGCCACCAGCCGGAGATAGCGGCGGCGTAGAAAAGTAATTGAAGCACGAGGATGACGACATAGAGCAGACTGGCTTCAGTCCAGGCGATGGCGGCATTGAGAGGCAGGAGTGCCAGCAGCGCGAAGGGCGTTACCGTCCAGCGCAGCACGCGGTGGCTGACAAAGAGGAAGCTGACCGTGGGATAGCGTAACGGATTCATCAGCGAGCGCAGCCACCAGACACTCTGCAGGCCGCCGGCAGCAATGCGGCGCTTGCGCTTAGATTCTTCGTTCATGTTGGCCGAACCATACTCTGTGGCGTAGGCATCAGATGTATAGGCGATGCGATGGCCGTCCTTGACAATGAGCATCGACATCATGAAGTCGTCGAGCAGTGCGTTGGCCGGTGCGGGGTGATAATGCGACATGCGGACGGCGAACAGTTCGCCGGCAGCTCCCATCGCTGAGTAGAGTTCGCTGTCCCACCGCTTCAGTGTACTCTCGTAGCGCCAGTACAAGCCTTCACCCTCGGCGGCCACCTGACCGGCTTCGCGTGATACCACCCTTTTCTCGCCGGAAACACAGCTGACATTTGCTTTTAGGAATTGTCGGGCGATTTCTCGTATTGCATTGGTATTGAGCATGGTATTGGCATCAGTAAAGACAACGAACGGAGCCTTGTTGAGGCTCAGCCCGTGTTGCATGGCAGCCGCTTTCCCACGTCGCTCCGGAGAATAGACGAGTGTGACATCAGGGTATTGGCTGAGCAGTTGGTTGGAGTTGTCAGTACTGCCGTCGGTTACCCACATAACGCAGAGTTTTTCCGGCGGGTACTCTATCTGTCGGATGTTGGCCATCTTCTCGGCGATGATGTCCTCCTCGTTGTAGGCACATATCATGAGGGTCATCTCAGGCAGTTCGTCGTTGCCTGGCAGTACAGGTTCTGGGGTGGGGGGGAAGAGTCTGTTCTTTGTCCAAAGCAGTGCATACAGCAAGACCCCATAGCCCAAATATGTATAGAAGACTATGGCCAGGCAAAGCCAGAATATGATTTTTAAGGGGAACATTTTTGATGTCCCCCTTATTTTTTAGTTTCAATCTCCTCTTTCATGTCGATAAACTGTTGTTTTGCATCGTAGAATTCGTATTGCAGGAACGCCAGTTTTTGTGAGGAGACAACATGTACTCCAAAGCCATACTTCATCTGCCAGCGGCGTTTCATCGATACCATGCCCTGGTTGATGTAAGCAGCCACGTAGGGATGTACGTGCAAGTAAAACTTGCGGATGCCTATCTTGTTGACGAGGCGGTCAATCTTGCTCTCTAACTGGTCGGTGAAAAGTATTGACGACTTGATTTTTCCTGTACCGAAACAGGTGGGACAGCTTTCTTCTACGTTGACATCCATAGCCGGTCGGACGCGCTGACGCGTAATCTGCATCAGTCCGAATTTCGACAGGGGTAGGATGTTGTGCCGTGCACGGTCTTTCTGCATGTTCTTGCACATGCGTTCATAGAGCAATTGGCGGTCTTCGGCGAGATTCATGTCCACGAAGTCGACCACGATGATTCCTCCCATGTCTCGTAGTCTCAACTGTCGTGCCAGCTCGTCGGCAGCACCTAAGTTTGTCTCCAGCGCATTGGCTTCCTGACCGTTTTCTTTTTTCACGCGAGTGCCGCTGTTGACGTCAACAACATGCATGGCCTCTGTATGTTCGATGATGAGATAGGCCCCATGCTTGTAGTTGACGGTCTTGCCGAATCCCGACTTCAGCTGCTTGGTCACGCCGTAGTTGTCGAAGATGGGCACAGTGCCCGTGTACTGCTTCACGATTTCCTGCTTTTCAGGGGCTATCAGTCCCACGTAGTCCTTCACTTGCTGGAAGATACCCTCGTCGTTGATGCAGATAGCGTCGTAAGTAGGATTGAACAAGTCGCGAAGCAGGGCTACGGCACGGCTCTCCTCCTCGAAGACCAGTTGCGGACGTTGCTGGGTCTTCTGGACCTTGGTGATGGCGTCTTCCCAGCGTTTCAGCAGGATTTTCATCTCTTGGTCCAGTTCGGCAGCGCGTTTGCCTTCGGCCACCGTGCGGACGATGACACCGAAGTTCCTGGGCTTGATGCTCTGAATGAGCTGTTTCAGCCGGCTGCGTTCCTCGCTTTTCTTGATTTTTGAAGAAACATTCACTTTATCACCGAAGGGGATGAGAACGATGTAGCGGCCTGCGAAGCTCAGTTCGCACGTCAGGCGTGGTCCTTTGGTCGAAATAGGTTCCTTGACCACCTGCACCATCACTTCCTGGCCTACCTGCAGCGTGTTTTGTACGGAACCGTCCTTGGGCAGGTCGGGTTGTCGTGTTGCCTTCTGGATGGGATAAAGTTTTTTTCTGTCGCTCTGTACCTGTTTCAGGTATTTCTCGTAAGAGCTGAATTGAAGGCCCAAGTCAAGATAGTGAAGGAAGGCATCCTTCTCATACCCTACGTCGACGAAGCAGGCATTCAGGCCGGGCATCAGTTTCCTGACCTTTGCCACGTAGATGTTGCCCACCGAGAAAGAAGCCTCGCGCCGCTCGTTCTGGTATTCCACCAGTTCCTTGTCCTCGAGAAGCGCAATGGAAATCTCCTTCGGTTGCACATCAATGATAACTTCACTTGTCATTTTCCGGGTAAGTTTGCTTGGGGTTTGATTTGTTAAGAAAAGGGGTGTGGTGCGCTTACTTGGCATCGCATCCACACTCCCCTCATTTCATTTTAACGTCAGCGGGCTGTTTTACTTGCTCTTATGACGATTCTTGCGCAGTCTCTTCTTACGCTTGTGAGTAGC
>CAMHIS010000029.1 GCA_946185285.1 uncultured Prevotellaceae bacterium | reverse complement strand
TTCCTTGCTGGTGGTCAGCGAGGTTATCTGATGACTCAGTGCAAGCACGCTGTCGTTTTGCGTACCTTGGATGATGCGAAGAGTATAGTCCCCCAGCCCGTATTCCTTCATCCTACGCTGGGCCTCGGCCTGGGTCTGGCTGCTTATCTCGCGACCAACGGCAACGACACGCAGCCTCAGACTGTCATTGTCAACAATGTTCGAAATAATCTGAGTGCCGCGCTGCGTCAGTTCTGCCTTGACGAATTTCCTGACATTGTTATCGAAAATGCTCTGTTGCACGATTCGGACGGTCATGTAGGCTGCCGGCAACATGGTCAGTATGACGATGGACATCAGCATGCGGCGCCCCCTGGCAGCTCTCCCGGTCAGCTGGTATTCATGCTTCTGGAAATGCATCAGACGCACACCGCAATAGGTGGCAAGGGCAATAAACACGGTATTGATGAAAAACAGGTAGAATGCTCCGAGGAAATAGAGCAAATGGCCCGTAGCCAATCCGTAGCCAGCCGTACACAGTGGGGGCATCAGGGCTGTGGCTATGGCAGCACCCGGAATGACGTTGCCCTTGCCCCGTGTACACAGGGCGATGATACCTGCAGCACCGCCGCAGAAGGCTATGAGTACATCATAGAGCGTGGGCGACGTGCGTGCCAACAGCTCCGACTGTGCCTCGCTGAGCGGCGTCAAGAGAAAATAAATAGTGGCCGTCAGCACACTGATGAGGGTTGCTACGCCGAAGTTCTTGCCTGCGCGCTTCAGCAGGTCGGGATTATTGGTGCCGACAGCCAGCCCCATGCCCACGATGGGGCCCATGAGTGGCGAGATAAGCATGGCACCAATGATGACAGCTGTCGAGTTGACGTTCAATCCCAGCGAAGCAATGAAGATGGCGAAGATAAGCACCCAGAGGTTGGCTCCCCTGAAGCTCACCCCTTCTGTAATCTGGGCTATAATCGCCTGCTCGTCCTCTTTGTCGGGCGTCAGACTAAAGTAATCGCCTGCGTGTTCGATAAAATTTCTTATAGTCATAATCATTTTATGATTGTTCCACATCTAAATGACTGTAATTGTTCTCCCATCACGTCTTTCATCACCTCAAGCACATGGTACCGCCAACTTCTTGTCGAGGTACTTGTCGGTCAGACACTTCTCATAGCCTTTTTGTGCCACGAAATTCTTGTTGAAGTCGATAATCTGGTCTATCATACTCATAATGCTTAAATCTGAGGGCAAATATACGAAAAATTACCGAATAATCGGGATTTCTGCACGAAGTTTTGTGATATATTACAAAAAGATGCTCAGAGACGTTGCGAGGGATTGTGCTGCGGTACAGTCCTCGTTACAATCGATTCCCAGCCCCCCCAGATGACTGGACCGGCAGACAGATATCGGCCTACGACCGTCGGGCGGTGCTACTCAACCATTGAGAGCCACTGGCGAACGTTGCGGCGCTGTGGAAAGATTACATAAAAACAGAGCGGGGACTCGGTGGTGAGTTCCCGCTCTGTTTTTCTTGCTGCGGCAGCGATTACTTGTTGTTGCTGTTGTTACGTCTATTACCACCCTGATTCCAGCCACGCATCATCTGGCCGGCACCTGCATTCCAGCCACGAAGCATCTGGCGGTGGAAACGGTCTTCCGCCTTCAGAACGTCATAGAGTTTCGAGGCCGAGATGATGCTCAGGAACTTGTTATGGTAGGTCTGCTGGATACGCTTCAGCTCCAGGTCGTACTCGTCGCGCTGACGGATGGCCTTCTCACAGCCTTTCTCATCGGCGGGTTTGCCAAACCCCAGCTGTCGCTGGCGTTCATAGACGGTTCGCTGCTTGGCCTGCATCTCCTTGTAGACAGGGAAGAATTTGGCCGACTCCTGCGGAGTGAGGCAAGCTTCCTTGGTAATGAACTGTTCCAAATCGGCCTGAAACTTCTCTGGCGAGAATTTCTGCATCTGCTGGCCAAAGCCTTGGGGACGCTGGCCAAAGCCCTGGTGACGCTGTCCGAAATTCTGAGCCGTGGCCGTGATGGCCAGGACGAATGAGAACAGAATAGTAGTCAGTCGTTTCGTCATCTTCTTAAAGATTAATACTCACTTGCCAAGCAGGCATAGATGTCGATATTGTCGGCCATGACATAGTCGGCGACATCCTCGACGTAAGTGTCGGTTGTCGGAGTTACCGCCGCGATATTCTGCTCCTCATTGTCATGCGGGAAGAAATAGATTGTAGCGGTGAGAATGGCTACCACCAGACAGGCGGCAGCATACATAAACGGTCTCAACCTGACAAACTTGCTCTGCTGGGGCTGTTCAGGCAGATTCCGCATCATTTCGGCAGCAAAGTTGTCGAAATACCCTTCGGGCACACGGAAAGGATTCTCGTTGCCCATTCGGCTCTTGAGATATAATTCTTCGTTCATCATACTCTATTGACGTTGCTTATATAAAAAGGTTTAATCGTGTGACTTAAAAAATTCAGATATTTTCTTGACGGCTATATGATAGGACGCTTTGAGGGCCCCCTCACTGGTTCCCAGCATCTTACTGATGTCGCTGTATTTCATGTCGTCGTAGTATCGCAACAGGAAGACGGTACGCTGCACCTCAGGCAGTTCGGCGATGGCCTGCTGC
The DNA here is from genome assembly GCA_946185285.1 of uncultured Prevotellaceae bacterium. GTDB lineage: Bacteria > Bacteroidota > Bacteroidia > Bacteroidales > Bacteroidaceae > Prevotella. Next base: position 28,378 of record CAMHIS010000029.1, on the reverse strand, counting down.
AGTTGGGCCTCTGTCTCGTCGCCGTCAAAGTAGTCGTCAGCCATCAGCGTGTTTGCCACGTTAACCTCATCGTCGTCGGTGCTTATTGACACGATGTTCTTCTGGCGTCTCAGGAAATCGAGACTCTCGTTGATGGCAATACGCGACAGCCAGGTCAGCAGTTTGGAGTCGCCGTGGAAGGACGCGAGGCCCTGCCAGGCTTTGATGAAAGTATTCTGGAGAACGTCGTTGGCATCGTCATGAGACAAAACGAAACGGCGTATCTGCCAGTACAGCTGTTCACTGTATGAGCGCACAACAGTTTCAAACGCCCTTCGCTGTGTCTTCGGGTTTGACAGTTGTTCTATGAGCAGTTTGTCGTCTGTCATTGTATATAGGTCTTTAGAGCCTCGCCAATGGCCTTGTCATACCCGTAGACATCAGGGTAATGACGGACTGTGCCGTCGGGAGTCTGGAAGATTGTATAATATGTTATAATAATAGGTACGCGCGGAGAGACCTTCAGCGAGCTAATCAGTCTCGGGGCCTTTGCCCCTGGTGCCAGCCCAGCTATGTATTCGCGTCCCTGGTCGGTTTCGGGGCTCATTCCCATTGAGATACGCAACTTGTCGAGCAACCATTCATCAGGGTCTTTCTCCATGAGGAAGACTGCCAACGAAAAGGGCTTTTGCACACGTACACAGCCATGGGAGACCCCACGGTTGTCGCGTCCGAAAGCTCCGGGACTGGACGTGTCGTGCAGGAAGACGGAGAAGTTGTTAGGGAAGCGGAAGATGATGCGTCCCAAAGAGTTGCCCGCCCCACCCTGCTGAGCCACGCGGTAGTTGCCGCTACGCAGCATGGAGGCAGAGACGTTGCGGGGTGAAATCCGCCTGCCCGTCTTTTTGTCTACAATATAATAGCGTCGACGGGCAAAATAACCTGAGTCACCACCGTGTCGCGCCACATCATCGCGTATAATGCTCATGGGTATCGACCATTCCGGATTAACCTCCATGTGGGTTATCCGGCTCGAAAGCAGTGGAGTCTTGGTCTTCAACGCCCCACAAGCCACACGCATATCAACGACAGAGTCAGGACCGACGGCCCAGAGGTGGAAAGCCGGCACATTGACCAGCACATATTTCTCATCCTTCGCGGGCTGCAGCTTCCCACGCCACCGGCAACGCTCCATATTCACCAGAATACGCTGCCGCTGTGAGTCGGTGACCGTCTGTAGCATGGTCTGCAGATGCCTGTACAAGTCGCCTTTGGGTTCCACCCGTCGCAGATACATTCCCAAGCTGTCAGGGACGGCACGGCGCAGTGCCTTCTCCGTGTACGCATCATCAGGATGCTCCATATCCACATCGAACAGGTGGCGGTACGACCGGACGTGGCCAGTGGAATCTTGTTCACGAGGGTCGAAGCGGTTCAGCACGTAGTTGGGATTGACGAAGCCAAAGCGTTGCCCAGACACATAGCGTATATAAGCCTTTGTCAGATTATACTCCAAACGGGCAGCCACACGGTTGATGTCGTTCTTAGTGTCAAAGGTGAGTGTACGCATACGTTCCAGGTCCTCAGAAATCTGCCTGACACAGAAAGGTTTTTCACTGAAGCCCATGTCATGCAGACGAGCCCGCAGGGTTGCAAGCAGTGTGTCGCCCCTGAAGTCTGTCCCCAAGGCATCGACCCACACCAGGGGGCCTTCGTTACGATAATACTTCCTAACACGGACCACCGTCGTACTGCCATCATTGTCGGCATCACAGAAATGCCCCAGATGTTCTCTAATAAGACGAGCATCCAAGGCATAGACATCATCCTTCATTTCACTGAAGTCCTCCAACGACATAGTCCGGCTGAAAGGAGCAGCTGCATCATGGCAACTTGTCAAGAGCAGCACAAAAAGAACCAGCGCACCGAACGGAATCAGTGAACCTGAATCTTTCTTACTACCTTGCCCACCTTTAGTATGTAGCAACCCTTCGGAATATTTAAATCAATACGCTGTGCAGCGTTTTCTATCATGACTTTCATCACCTGACGCCCGGTGAGCGACACGACAATCAGCTCCTTACCCTGGGCACCGGTGACGTTTACCGTCTGTCCTTCGACGGTAACATCAATCTGCTCGTCCACCTGCTCTGCTGCGGCAAGCTCCATCTCTGAAGCCGTCGCTGACAAGGGTACTGTGGCCGACAGAAAACCTGCCATTGTGAGTATAAGTATTCTTTTCGTCATAGCATGTATTTTATCCTGTGCAAATATACGACTTTTTTTGTTTCCATCCAAATTTTTCGTGCAAAAACTACAATATTTTTCAATTTTAAACGTTTATGACGGCTAATTCATCGCTCAAACGAGTATTTTCGAACACTTTGCGCGCTTCTTCAAGCAGCACGTTCTCGTCCTCATAGCGTGAACTGTAGTGTCCCAACAACAGTTGTCCGACACCGGCATCGCGCGCCACCATCGCTGCCTGGCGGGCGGTTGAATGGTTGTACTTCTCGGCCTTCGACAGATTGTCCTCACCATAGGTGCTTTCATGATAAAGGGTTGAGACGCCTTTCAGCACTTGGTGCAGGCCAGGCATATACCGCGTGTCGCTGCAGTAGGCATAACTGCGGGGGGCATCGGCAGGAGCGACCAGCCTGCTGTTGGGGACAACGGTGCCGTCTTCAGTCGTCCAGTCGGCACCGTTCTTGATATTCTGTATCTGCGACAAAGGTATTCCGTAGAAGTCAATCATGTCGCGGCGAATATGTGGCAGCGACGGTTTCTCACGGAACAGGAACCCACATGTAGGCAGACGGTGGGTCAAAGGAATGGTCTCCACGGTAAGCGAGCGGTCTTCATAGATGACAGCCTGCCGGGAGGCATCAATAGGATGGAACACCACCTCATAGCCCAGGTCGCGGCAAAACAGCTGCATTTGCTTTTGCAGCAGGTCTTCCAGCGATTCATGGGCATGGACATGGAGGGTAGCCGTGCGTCCCATCAGTCCAAAGGTGGAAATCATGCCTATCAGTCCGAAGCAATGGTCGCCGTGCAGGTGTGAGATGAACACATGGCTCACCTTCGTGAAACGGACATGGCAACGGCGCAACTGCATCTGCACGCCCTCGCCGCAGTCGACCATGAACATTTTCTCACGCACCTCGACAATCTGTGCCGACGGATAATGCCGAAGAGTGGGCAGCGCACTGCCACAGCCCAAGATATGTACTCTAAAAGGTTCCACGCTGAAGCTACATTTTGAAATCGTCTATCGAGGACTCTTCTAACTTCACTTTGGAATGTTCCTCTTGCGGCTGATAGCGACTGTACTCATAGATATCCTCCGAATCCTTAAACACCAACGAGTCGGGACCTATCGAGACGATGTCGTAGAAATTCGTCTCAACCTTCTCGGCACCGCCCTCACGCACAGACACGATTTCCAGCTTGCCGTTGAAGAGTTTCCATGAACGGAAGATGACCGACGGCTGGTCGATACTCTCGGCAATTCCGCCCTCCATGATACGAATGCCCATCTCCGAACTGCCGTCCATAGGGTTAGGCATCACCCAGTCGCCAAGCATGGCCGACTGATTGATTACCATCAAGGCCGTTGACTCGTCCTTGAGAATCACTGCCATACGGTCGCCACTCTGGAAACCGCCATAGCAACGCCCCATGTCGTTAGCCTCAGCGATGCTCAGTACCACAGTGTCGCCGACATCGGTAATGAGCTGTAGCGTATTCATGGCCGAACCGTCGCCACAGAGTCCATAGAGCGTGGAGTCGCGGTTCACGTAAACCACTGCTGCAGTGTCAGGTTCGGCTTCTGCCTCCTGTTGCACCGTCTTCTTCCCACAGCTGTTCATGGTCATGCCAGCCACAGCTGCACATACGAAAAACAAAAAACGCCTCATATACTTTTCACTTTTCATTATTTTTCGCCTCGTTCCACAGAGCATCCATCTCCCCGAGCGTCATCTCTGTCAATGGGCGACCCGCACGGATACTGTGCTGTTCAATAAACCCAAAACGTGAAATGAACTTCTGGTTTGTACGTTCCAGGGCATTCTCAGGATTCAGCTTGTAGAGCCTGGCAGCGTTGATGACAGAGAAGAGGAAGTCACCAAGCTCATCAGTAGAACGTTCCTTGTCCTCACGTGCAAGCTCTGCCTCCAACTCAGCCAGTTCTTCATGCACCTTCGCCCACACATCTTCCTTCTTCTGCCAGTCGAAGCCTACATTGCGCGCCTTGTCCTGTATGCGGTAGGCCTTGATGAGCGAGGGCAGGGCCACCGGTACGCCGCTGAGAACCGTCTTGTTGCCATCCTTCTCCTTCAGCTTGATCTGCTCCCAGTTCTGCAACACCTGTTCCGAAGTCTTGGCATCCGTGAACTCAGCATCCTCCTTAGGCGGATAAACGTGCGGATGACGGAAAATCAGCTTGTCGGCCTCCTGGTTGCAGACATCGGCCATGTCAAAGTCGCCCGTCTCAGAGCCTATCTTGGCATAGAACATGACGTGCATCAGCACATCGCCCAGTTCCTTGCAGATGTTCTTCTTGTCGTCACGCATCAGGGCGTCGCACAGCTCATAGACCTCTTCAATTGTGTTGGGACGCAGACTCTCATTCGTCTGCTTCCTGTCCCAAGGGCACTTCTCACGCAACTGATCGAGTACGTCGAGCAGACGTCCGAAAGCCCTCATTTGTTCTTCTCGTGTATGCATTTCTGTTTGTATTATCTGTTTCAGCCGACAAAGTTACGCATTATTTTCGAAACTGCCAAAATTATTTGGGGATTACAAAAGTAATTCGTACCTTTGCAGTCGTTATGGGAAAAGGGAAATTAGCAAAGTTCGCGGATATGGATACGTACGGCAATGTGTTCCAGTATCCGTTCTCAACCTACGAGGAGCACCCGTTCACGATGCAAGGCCAGTGGCGCAGCGTGTACTTCAAGAACGACAACCCGATTGTACTGGAGCTGGGCTGCGGCAAGGGAGAGTATGCGGTTGAGTTGGCGCGCAACTATCCTGACAAGAACTTTATCGGCGTCGACATCAAGGGCGCACGGATGTGGACAGGAGCCACACAGGCACTCCACGACGGCTTGAAGAACGTAGCCTTCCTACGTACGAACATCGAAATTATCGACCGTTTCTTTACTGCAGACGAAGTACAGGAAATCTGGCTGACGTTCAGTGACCCCCAAATGAAGAATCCGAGAAAACGACTCACGTCGACATATTTCATGGAGCGCTACCGCCGCTTCCTGACGGACGGCGGCACCATTCACCTGAAGACGGACTCCAACTTCCTGTTCACCTATACCACTTATATGACGGAAAAGAACGGGCTGCCCATAGACTTCCGGACCGAAGACCTGTACCACGACGAACGGTCGGCGCTCAACGTGGAGCCTGCCACGCTGTCAGTACAGACCTACTACGAACAGATGTGGATAGCCCGCGGACTGAACATCCGCTATATGCGGTGGCACCTGCCCCACTCCATACCGCTCGCTGAGCCTGACATGGAGATTGAGTTGGACGAGTACCGCTCCTACCACCGCACGAAACGCAGTTCGCTCGACAAAGCAAAATAACTAAATGACGAATGATATGAAGAAGCTATTGACCATTATCGCCATCGTACTGCCAATCACAACGATGGCACAATCGATGAACGTCAGTGTTGACACAGTAGGTATGCTGGCTAAGGAACTGCCTGACAGTGTGCGTTTCAAGGTGGCCGAACTGAAGATAACGGGACCGCTGAACGGTGCCGACCTGAAGCTGCTGAGCCAGATCGTCACCCGCACCAAGGTGAGCAAGAAGGTGGCCGACGAATGTCTGGTAACGGCCATCGACCTTAGCGAAGCAGTGATTACCGAAGGCAAGGAGGGCATGAGGACTGAGAACAATGTGATGCCCAACGGTCTGTTTTCAAATGCCAAGAGCCTGGTGAAGGCCATTCTCCCTGAAAACGTAGTGAACATTGGCCGCAATACATTCGACAACTGCGAGAGCCTGAAGGAGGTAACGATTCCTGAGAGTGTCATCACCATCGGTTCAAATGCCTTCAGAGACTGTCCCGCCTTAGAGACTATCACACTGCCGAAGTCGCTGACAAAGATTGAGCACGACGCTTTCGAGCAGTGTACAGGCTTGAAGGAGATTGAGATTCCAGAGAACGTTGTCGAAATCGAGACCAATGTCTTCACAGGCTGCAAAGCCCTCACCAAGGTAATAATCCACAGCAACAACATCACCACCCTCGGCACGGCGATGTTTATGGACTGCGAGGGCCTGTTGGAGATTTCCATACCCGAAAGCGTCAGGACGGTCGGCAACAACGCCTTCAGGGGCTGTAAGAGTCTGGAAAGCATCTCGTTGAGCGACAACCTGGAGCTTATCGGTAACTCGGCCTTTGAGGACTGCATAGGCTTGAAAACCGTCGGCATCAGCGAGGTGTCGAAGATTGGCTCCGCTGCTTTCGAGAACTGTGCCAGCTTGGAGACAGTTGAGGTAGAGAACCTGAAGAACCTGGGCAACGGCGCTTTCCAGAAGTGTACGAACCTGAAGAAAGTCGACCTGCAAGGCTCACTCAACAAGATTGGCAGCAACACGTTCACCGAATGCACCAGTTTGGAGGATGTCAGTCTGTCAGGCAGTATCCAGGAGATAGAGGATAACGCCTTCAAGAACTGCAAGAGTCTGGAAACCATCGAGCTGCCCACATCGCTGAAAGAAATTGAGGATCACGCCTTCGAGAACTGCTCCAGCCTGAAGCGCATCGTCATTCCCAGCAACGTGAAGTCGATGGGCAGCAGTGCCTTCGAAGAGTGTACTGCCCTCGACAGCGTACAAATCAAGGGATTCGTTGGCGAAATTGAGAGCGAGACGTTCCGCCACTGCCAGAGCCTGCGCAGCATTGAATTACCCGTATCAGTGAAGAAAATTGGCAGCAAGGCCTTCGAAGGTTGCGCCCTACTGGCATCTGTCACGCTGCCCATCACGCTGCAGAGCATTGGCAGCGACGCCTTCGCCAGCTGCTCTTCCTTAGGCCGTATTGTCATTCCCGCAGCCGTCAAGGAGATTGGCGGCGATGCCTTCCGCGAGTGCAGTGCGCTGAGTTCGGCAGAGCTGCCGGTAAGTCTGAAGACCATTGGCGGCGGTGCTTTTGCAAAGTGCGTATCGTTGCGCGAGGTGGTGCTGAACGCGCCCCTGCCTCCTAAGATGACGAAATCGACATTCAAGGACGTCGTCCTCGGAGCCTGCAAGTTCTACGTCCCCAAGGGCTGCAAGCCACAGTATGCTATGGACAAGCAGTGGCAGAAGATTCCGCAATTATTTGAAAAGTAAGACATGACATTATACCCTAAACTGATTATGGACGCGCTGGCTACCGTTACGTATGCCGGCACGAAGAAGAACCTCGTGGAGAGCCAGATGGTGACTGACCAGCCTGCCATCAACGGCCATCAGGTGAAGGTGGTATTGGAGTTCCCGCGCGATACCGACCCCTTTCTGAAGTCAACAGTCAAGGCTGCCGAGGCAGCCATTAAGTACCACTGTGGAGAGGACGTGGAGGTAACGATTGTGACAGAGTTCAAGTCGAAGCCACGGCCCGATGTTGACAAGCTGCTGCCCGATGTAAAGAACATCATCGCCGTCAGCTCAGGAAAGGGCGGCGTAGGCAAGTCGACCGTAGCCGCCAACCTGGCCATCGCACTGGCCCGTCTGGGCTATAAAGTGGGACTGTTGGACTGCGACATCTTCGGCCCGTCGATGCCCAAGATGCTGGGTTGTGAGGATGCGCGTCCTTATGCAGTGAAGAAGGACGGTCGCGACCTCATCTGCCCCATCGAGCAGTACGGCGTAAAGATGCTCTCCATCGGTTTCTTCGTATCGCCGTCAACGGCTACGCTCTGGCGCGGCGGCATGGCCACCAGCGCGCTGAAACAGCTCATCGCCGATGCTGACTGGGGCGAACTCGACTACTTTATCCTCGACACGCCGCCAGGCACCAGCGACATTCACCTGACGCTTCTCCAGACCCTCGCCATCACTGGGGCCGTCATCGTCTCGACACCTCAGCAGGTGGCACTGGCCGACGCCCGCAAAGGTATTGACATGTACCGCAACGAAAAAGTGAACGTGCCTATCTTAGGACTGGTCGAGAATATGGCGTGGTTCACGCCTGCCGAACTGCCAGAGAACCGCTACTACATCTTCGGACGTGAGGGCTGTAAGCAGCTGGCCGATGAGATGCAGGTTCCGCTGCTGGCTCAGATTCCGTTGGTACAGGGTATCTGCGACAACGGCGACCAGGGGACTCCTGCCGCCCTGAGCAGCGATACTGCTACAGGACTGGCCTTCATATCGCTGGCACAGGCCGTCGTCACCGTCGTGAACCGCCGCAACCGCGAGCAGCCCAAGACTAAGATTGTGGGACTGAAGTAAGGTATTCTGCACACATCTCCGCACAGCGTTCGCCGTCGATAGCGGCAGAGACGATGCCTCCTGCATAGCCGGCACCCTCGCCGCACGGGAATAGTCCGCTGACACGGACGTGCTGGAGTGTAGCGGCATCGCGGACGATGCGCACCGGACTGCTGGTGCGCGTCTCGACGGCTATGAGCACGGCCTCATTGGTGAGGAATCCGTGAGCCTGCCGTCCGAACGTCTTGAAACCTTCCTGCAACCGGCGGCCAATCATCGGCGGCAGCCAGAAGTGCAACGGACTTGAAAGCAATCCAGGCGCATAGCTGCTGCGAGGCAGGTCATAGCTCAGACGGTTGTTCACGAAGTCGGCCATACGCTGCGCCGGTGCCGTCTGCTTCATATTGCCCTGCTGCCAGCAGAGCCGCTCGAGACGTTCCTGGAAAGTCATCATCTTCAATTGTCCATTATCAATTGTCAATTGTCCATTATCAATGTCCTCGGGCCTCACCTCGACCACCATACCGCTGTTCGACCAGGCCGTGCCACGACTGGCGGGACTCATCCCGTTGACCACGATCTGCTCCTTGTCCGTAGCCGCAGGAATCACGAACCCACCCGGACACATACAGAACGAATAGACACCGCGGCCATCGACCTGAGTCACGAATGAGTATTCCGCAGCTGGCAGAAATTTGCCGCGCCCCTGTCGGGAGTGATACTGTATCTGGTCTATCAACTGCGACGGATGCTCTAAGCGCACGCCTACGGCAATGCCCTTGGCCTCAATCTCAATCTTTGCATCTGCGAGGTATCTGTAGACGTCTCGGGCTGAGTGGCCCGTAGCCAAGATAACCGGACCACGATACTCCTTGTCAGCCACACAGCCGACGACCTTGTCACCCTCCAGTATGAGGCGGGTCATCTTCGTCTGAAAGTACACTTCACCGCCACACCTGATGATGGTATTGCGGATATTCTCGATTACCTTCGGCAGCCTGTCGGTACCGATATGGGGATGAGCATCGGCAAGAATGGCCGTCGAAGCTCCGTGCTGACAGAACACATTCAGAATCTTGTCGATGCTGCCGCGCTTCTTCGAGCGGGTGTAGAGTTTGCCGTCAGAGTAGGCCCCTGCCCCACCCTCGCCGAAGCAGTAGTTGCTCTCAGGGTCCACCTGCTGTGTCCGTGAGATTTCAGCCAGGTCGCGCTTGCGGTCGCGGACGTTCTTGCCGCGCTCCAGCACAATGGGACACAAGCCCAACTCAATCAGTCGCAGTGCAGCGAAAAGTCCACCAGGACCTGCCCCTACGACGATGACCTGCGGACGGTCTGAGACGTCGCCATACTCAGTATGCACATACTCATCGTCGGCAGGCATCTCGTTCACGTAGACGCGCACCTTCAGGTTGACAAAGATGGTACGCTGACGGGCATCGATGCTGCGCTTCAGGATGCGCACTCCCTGACAGGTTCGCACATCGAAGCCGTACTCATCGGCCAGCCACGCTTTCAAGCTCTGCTCGTTGGCCGCCACCTGCGGCCGCACCCTTATCTGGTACTCGCTCGTCATCTCATATAATAGAAATAGACAAAGGCCAGCAAAGCGGCCAGCACAATGAGCACCACCGACTTCAGCATACACGTTGTCACCTTTTTAATAATAAGGAAGGCCACAATGATGGCTATCAGCGCGAAAATGTAATATCCAATGTTACTATCCATTTTTACCTTTTTACTTTTACTTGAAAAGTTTTCTGAATGCTACGGGAACAGGCGTCTCAAACTCCATCGGCTGCCCCATGACGGGATGGGTGAAGCAGAGAAGCCAGGCATGAAGGCAGAGACGGTGGAGCGGGTCGTCGCCGTTACCGTATTTCTCGTCGCCACAGACGGGATGCCCCATGTCTGCCGAGTGGACACGGATCTGGTTCTTGCGCCCCGTCTCCAACTTGTATTCCACAAGCGAGTGCTCCGTTGTGCGGTCGAGCACGTGGAAATGTGTCACGGCGTACTTGCCGCCATTGTCGACGGGCGACGAATAGGTGACGTAGGCCTTGTTGTCCTTCAGCCAGTTGGCGATGGTGCCGTCGTCCTGCTCCATCTCGCCGCTGACCACTGCCACATAGCGGCGGTCGTAGACGATGTCGTGCCAGTTGTGCTCCAGAATCTGCTCTGTCTCCATATCCTTGGCATAGACCATCAGTCCGCTGGTGTCACGGTCCAGGCGGTGTACGACGTGAGCCGTACACTTCTGGCGGCTCTTCTTAAAATAGTCGTCGAGCACCGACTTCACGTTCAGCGTCGAGTGGCCCGCCGCCATCGAGAGGATGCCCACGGCCTTCTCAACTACAATCAGCCAGCGGTCTTCGTAGACAATCTTCACATAACGGTTCTTGAAGCCCTGCTGGTTGCGCTTCGTGTTCGATACGGCCACCTTCATCCCTTTCTTCAGTGGAAAGTCAAACTGCGAGACGGTCTTGCCGTCGACCTTGATGCCACGTCCTTGCAGCGTAGCCTTAATCTTCGAACGGCTCTGTGCCACGTTCTTCAGCAGCCATTCCAGCAGCGGTGCTTCTTCCTCCACCGTGTAGTGGCTATAGTCGCCCTGCTCATTACTTCCTGTGTACTTTCTCATAAGTTCGGCAAAGGTACGAAAATAATCAGGAAAACTTGCGGCTATTAGCGATTTTTTGCGTAATTTTGCGCACTGAAACGATAAAACGCACATTTGGTTTGATAGAAAAGCATATTGTATTAGAAGACATCGACACCGTGGTGTTCTACGGCGTCGGCAACTGTCATCTGCAGATGATCCGCTCGCTCTACCCCAAGTTGAGAATCGTGGCGCGCGACAATGTCATCCGTGTCTTAGGCGACGAGGAGCAGATGGCCGCCTTTGAAGAGAGTGTCGAACAGATACGCCGACATATACTGAAGTTCAACTCGTTACGCGAAGAGGACATTCTTGAAATCATTCGTGGCGGACACACGAAGGATGTGCCTGAGGATGTGGTGGTCTACACCATGTCTGGCCGTCCCATCAAGGCCCGCTCCGAGAACCAGCAGCGACTCATCGAAGCCTACAAGGAGAACGACATGGTGTTTGCCGTCGGTCCTGCCGGTACGGGAAAAACCTATCTATCGATAGCCTTGGCCGTCAAGGCGCTGAAGGAGAAGACGGCGAAGAAGATCATCCTCTCGCGCCCCGCCGTTGAGGCTGGCGAGAAGTTGGGTTTCCTGCCAGGCGACATGAAGGACAAAATCGACCCTTATCTCCAGCCGCTCTACGACGCCCTCGAGGATATGCTGCCACAGGTGAAGCTACAGGATATGATGGAGAAGCACGTCATCCAGATAGCCCCGCTGGCCTTTATGCGTGGCCGCACGCTCTCCGATGCAGTGGTCATACTCGACGAGGCTCAGAACACTACGCCAGCCCAGATTCGGATGTTCCTAACCCGTATGGGCTGGAACACAAAAATGATTATCACGGGCGACATGACGCAGATTGACCTGCCACGCTCACAGAAGAGCGGTCTCATCGAGGCTCTCCATATATTGAACGACGTTGAGGGCATCGGCGTCGTCAATCTCGACCGTCGCGACATTGTCCGCCATAAACTGGTGACACGCATCGTCAACGCCTACGAGCAGTACGACAAAGAGGTCGACGGAGCAGAATGACAGACAAAAAGACTGAATTCGCCCAGCCCGAAAACACTTTCGGCTGGGCGTTACTGTTTAAGAAGTATGGCCGAGTTCGGCCAGTTTGTGGCGATATGCCTTTCTGAGGCGGCGAATGGCACGATTGCGGATTTGCCGCACACGCTCGCGCTTGAGCCCAAGGTCTTCTGCTATCTCTGCCATTGTCTCGCGCTCACGGTCTATTCCGAAGAAGCGGTTGATAACCTGCGACTCGCGCACGCTGAGCGACAACAGGGCAAACTCTATCGCATTCTCAAGGGCTTCGCTGTAGACGCGCTCATCAGCCTGAGGCGAATCGCTGTTTATCAGGACGGAAAGCAGGCTCATGCCGGTACGATAGCCCAAGGGGGCATCGACGGAGAGCGGACGGCTCTGCTGACGGTCAAGGGGATTGCCGTCGCGCGGTACTTTGTAGAAGCCGTTCTGCTCGTCGATGGCCCGCTCCATCTGTCTGCGGATGAAGGGAGCTGCGTAGTTGACGAAACGTATGCCACGGGCAGCATCAAACTTCATGGCAGCCTGCAGCAGTGCCATATTGCCCTCGCAGACCAGGTCGTCGATGCTCAGGCCCTTCCCCTGATACTGTGAGGCAAGCTTTACGACGAAGCGCAGATTAGCCTTCGCCAGCTTGCCGACGGCATCGCCGTCACCCTGCTGAATCTGCACCGAGAGCTGACGCTCCTGCTCGTCGGTGAGCAGGGGTTCGCGCCCTATAACGTCTAAATATTTGTTTAAGCCGTCATCTGTCATATTAAAAAGTGTATTATCGGTTGCAAAGATACAAATATTTTCGTATTTTTGCGGCCAGTTATGAGAAGAATTTTATTATTTTTTCTGTTGGGCTGCCAAATAGCAGCCTGGAGCGGCCGCCCGAAGGTCGGGCTGGTGCTTGGCGGCGGCGGTGCCAAGGGTGCTGCCGAGGTTGGTGTACTGAAGGTCATTGAAAAGGCCGGCATTCCTGTCGACTACATTGCCGGTACGTCGATAGGCTCCATCGTCGGTGGGCTTTACGCTGCTGGCTACACGCCGACGGAGCTTGACTCTATGATGTGCCAGCAGGAGTGGCTCACGCTGCTGACCGACCGGAAGAGCGACCTGTCTGGCGAGCCATACAAAGTGAAGGACGGCGTAACTTACATCTTCGGTTTCCCTATAATGGGCGACTTGAAAGCGGGCGACATCGGCGGCTTCGGACTGATGAGGGGCGAACAGGTGGAACATCTCATCGACTCAATGGCCCGGCGGAAGGACTGCCGTGACCTCGACTGTCTGCGGATTCCCTTCCGGTGCGTGGCTTCAGACTTCCGTTCGGCCAAGGAGGTCATCATCAAGAACGGACGACTGGCGAAAGCCGTCAGGGCATCGATGGCCATTCCAGGCATCTTCAAGCCAGTGCTTCGTGACGGCAAGATACTCGTTGACGGCGGAATGCTCAACAACCTGCCCGTCGACGTCGTGACAGCTATGGGGGCCGACATCGTCATTGCCATCGACCTTCAGCAGAAAGAACAAAACGCGAAAAGAAGCGATTACGACTTAGGCATCTTAGGCGGTCTTGGCGACATGTTAGGCATTGGCGGACTCCTGAACTGGGTGACCACCCGCCCTGACATTACCAAATACGACGAGAACGTGAAACGGTCGGACATCTACATTCATCCCCCGCTGCCCGACATGGACGCCTCGAGCTTCGGCAACAAGAACAGCCGCCGTATGATTAAGATTGGCGAAGAAGAGGCTATGAAGCATTGGAACGAACTCATGGCACTGAAAAAAAGACTGGAACAATGATAAGCAAGAACCAGATAAAACTCATCAAGCAGCTGGAGCAGAAGAAATTCCGGCGGCGTGAAGGACTGTTTGTGGCCGAAGGGCCGAAGGTGGTTGGCGACCTTATGAAGAAGTGGCAGCCCGCCTGCGTGTTTGCAACCGAGGACTACACCCCACCACGCCCCGCTGACATACAGCACGTCAGCGAGGAGGAACTGCGGCGGGTGAGCTTCCTGCAGCATCCGCAGCAGGTGCTTGCGCTGTTCCCAATTCCCCCATCTCCCACCCCCCAACCCCCATCGCCCGACACCCTCACCCTTGCCCTCGACGGCGTACAAGACCCAGGCAACCTGGGCACCATCATCAGGCTTGCCGACTGGTTCGGCATCGGCACCATTGTCTGCAGCGAAGAAACCGCCGATGCCTGGAATCCGAAAGTGGTACAGGCCACGATGGGCAGCATCGCCAGGGTTGACATCGTCTACACCGACCTGGCCGGAATGCTCGACAAGCTGCCTGAAGGCACACCAGTCTACGGCACGCTGCTGGACGGCAACAACATCTACAGTCAGGAACTGACCCGGGGCGGCATCATCATCATGGGCAACGAGGGTAACGGTCTGACAGAAAAAGTCAGGCGACGGGTTAACCGTCGCCTGCTTATTCCGTCGTACCGTACTGATGATACGGCTGAGTCGTTGAACGTGGCCATTGCCACGGCCATTGTCTGCGCTGAATTTAGAAGAAGAGGTAGCGCTTATCGGTGACACCGGCCTTCATGTAGAGTTCCGACATGAAGCGGCTTGCGGCCTGAATGGCCTGCTGCCTCAGCTGGGTCTCAGTAGCCTTAGCATCGAACTTACCTGCGGGCTTACCTGCTTCGAGCACCTGGAACACGAAGGCGCCACCGTTACCCTTGATAGGAGTGGCATGGAACTCACCGACCTTAGTAGCTGCTACAGCACCGGTGAGAGCGGGCTCAGACGTACCGGTAGACTGGATGAATGCGGGAGAGCCGAACGTAATCTGCTTCACAGAGTCAATCTTGGCACCCTTGGCCTGAGCATCGGCAATGCTCTTGACACCGTCGAGCTTGCCCTTCAGCAGGTCGAACTTCTTGTCAAGAACTACATCGGCGGTGACCATCTCCTTCACGCTGCCAAGGTCGCGGTAGCCAGCAGGATGAATCTTGTCAAGGGCGATAACCAGCAGGTGGTCGTTAGAACCGCACTCATAGAGCGGACTCACATCGCCGGCCTTGGCATCGAAGATCCACTTCATAGCCTCACGGGTGGCACGGATGCCAGCCACGTTGTGCTCAGAGTTTGTCATGTTCTGACGCTCGTTAACCTTGAATCCGAACTTCTCAGCATTCTTCTCCAGTCCCTCAATAGAGTTATTCTCGCTGACGTACTGGCTGAACTTGTTGTAGGCATCGCTATAGGTCTGCTTCGAGAAGTCGATGGTATGCTTGATGACGGCCACGTCGTACTTGGAGACCATAGCACGGCGGTCCGTGACCTGGGCAATGATGTTGTTCTGCGAGAACTTCAGGTTTCTGAGCTCGCCGGTTGCCATCATATTAAGGGTGGTCAGATACTGCTTGGTATCAGCATCGAGCGTATTCTGGCTCTGGTACTGGTTGGAGACAAGCCACTGCTTGCTGCCATCCTGACCGTACTTCTTGGCGATAGAGTCGAAAGGAGCACCAGCCTTCAGGGCATTGTAGACACTGTCGGCAGAGGCCTCGCTGACAGCAATCATGCGATACTCCACAGAGTCGGGCAACTGCTGCTTGCTGATAAGCTTCACGACGTTGAGCGTGTTGTCGGCAACAGTCTCGAAGGGGTCTGTAGTCTGACCGACGGCCATCGAGTCGATGCGCATGGCAATATCGGAGGGCAGTGCGCTCTTCGTGACGGGGAATCCGATATAGGGGAACTGTGACTGGGCTTTGCGGACAACCTCGGCAGCAGCGGCACCGCTCTGCAGCTTCTGGCAGGCTTCCTTCATGGTCGTCATCAGCTCGATGCGGTCTGACGAAGAAGGCAGTACCTGGAAGTCAACATACTTGATGTCGCGGGTCTCAATTGTCTGCTTGTAGTGCTCCTTCTGCTCGTTGTACTTCTCCTTAAGGTCAGACTCCGTCACCTTCACCTCGTCATCCTTGACCGATGAATAAGGGAATGAGGCGAGCAGGATGCTCTTCTCCTGCTGGCGGGCATCGAAAGAGGCCTTGGCGCTGACGGGATTAGTGAGCAGGCAGTTACCCAGCAGTGCCTGATACTTCTGGGCCAGAGTCTGCTGGCGCAGGCTCTTCTCGATGAACTTCCAGTAGTCGTAGATGGTCTTGTACTGCTCTGCAATCTGCGGGTTCTGGTTAGCCTTGTAGTCGTTGAGGAACTTCTGCAGCTGGGTGGCGTCGAAACGTCCCGTCTGCTGGTTGTAGAACGGTGTCTGGGCAAGCATGGGGTTCTTGCCTTCGCGCAGAATGTTCTGCAACTCCTCGTCGGTAACGGTCAGGCCAAGCTTCGCAGCTTCGTCCTCCATAATCTTGTTGCTCACAAAGGTGTTCCAAACCTGATCCTTGATTTGGTTCAGTTCGTCCTCGCTCAGGTTTTCGCGACCCTGGGTCATCTTGATGACCTGCTGGTACTCGTCGACAAGAGCCTGGAATTCCTGGACGTTGATTTTCTCACCTAACACTTCGCCGACCTGCTGGCGCTCGTTGTTCTTTGACGTTTCACACGAGCGGAACATTTCCTCGGCAATGAATGCAAAAAGGGCCAGACCAATGACTGTCACGAGTACTGGTCCCCAGCTTCTGATTTTTCCAATTGCTGCCATTTAATTTTGTAGTTTTTTAATTATTTGATTTTTACTTTTTTCAAATTCAGTCGGCAAAATTACTAAAAATGTCGGACATAACGAAATTTTTTTGTAAAAAACCGCCTATTCTGTGACTTTTAACCGTACAAGTTCGATTTTTGTAGCCGTATTCTTGACAATTTTGAACTCAAAGTGTCCTATCTTGACTATTTCATTGAGTTTGGGGAACGACTGGTATTCATGTAATATCAGTCCGCCGACGGTCATGTATTCGTCACTCTCGGGAAGCTTCAGGTCGAACTGCTCGTTGACCTTTTCTATCTCCAATCGCGCTGAGAGGATATATTCGCCGTCGTCCAATTGCTTGGCTATGTAGTTGTTGGAGTCGTGCTCGTCTTCAATGTCACCGAAAATCTCCTCTACGATGTCCTCCAGGGCAATGAGTCCGCTGGTGCCGCCAAACTCATCGACGACAATGGCCAGCGACTTGTGCTGCTGCATGAAGTTCTTCATCAGCCGCGAAGCCTGCATGGTCTCTGGAACGAAAGCCAGCTGGCGAATGCCCTTCCGCCAGTCCGAGGGATGGTGAAACAGCTCTGAGGAGTGGATATATCCCACGACATGGTCGATGTCCTCATGAAAGACGATGACCTTCGAGTGGCCGCTCTCTATGAAGACCTGCTTCAGCTGCTCTATGCTGCTTGTGTCCTCCACGGCGTCAATCTCCGTGCGGGGCACCATGCAGTCGCGGACGCGGGTCTCGGTGAACTCCAGCGCGTTCTGGAATATTTTCACCTCGTCTTCAATTTCCTCCTCACTCTTGGCGTTGTCGATACTCGACTGTACCAGATAGTCCAGGTCGACGCGGGAAAAGCCGCCGACATCCTGCTCCTTTTTTATCCGGACTCCCACCAGCCGTAACAGCCAGCGCGACAGTAGGGTGGCAAACCGGGAAATGGGATAAAGCACTACATAACAGACAAATGCCGGCACGGCAAAGAACGTCAGCAGCGTATTGGGATTCGACTTGAATATGTTCTTGGGCAGAAACTCGCCCGTGAACAGCACCACCAGTGTCGACAGCAGCGTGTCGGCGGTCACGCGGGCACCGTCGCTGAGGCCGCTAAAGAACAGCGTGTCGAAAATCCGGGCGAACAGAATGCCATAGATAACCAGGGCAATGTTGTTGCCCACCAGCATGGTAGACACGAAGTTGTTGGGATGCTGGTAGAACAGGCTGATGGCCCGCTGCGACAGTCCGTTCTTCTCACGGTCCATCTCAGCCAGCAGACGGTTACTGCTGACGAAGGCTATCTCCATGCCTGAGAAGAAGGCGGAAAAGACCATAGCCACGATAAGCCCTATGATGAGTGAAGTCATTCTGCGTCTTGTTTCGTAACAGTCATAGGATGCTTGGTGGCGGCTGGACGCACGGGGATCTGTATCTCCTGCTGCGAGGTGTCGGCGGGCGCAGTGCTGCCGCCGTCGCTGCTCTCTTCCTCTGGAACGAACGAGCCTTTGGAGTTCGACACGGTGTAGCGCGTCATCCGTTCGTCACTGCGGAAATAGGTTCCCTGCAGCGTGCGCTCAGGGGTTATGACGCGCGAAAACACGTTTGAGTAGAGTTCATGGCGTATGCCGTCCCAATACAGTTCCTCGCTCCGATAGTTCATCCCGTTGTTGTTGCGTATGCGCACCCGTCCGCGGAGCTTCCACAGTTTCAGTCGGTCGAAATACCAAGCCGTGTCGGCCTGAATGTAAGCCTGTACATGGAATTGCTCGTCGAACTGTTCAAAGAACACGCCCTTCATGAACTCCCAGCGGCTGGGCTGGCGCACGGTGTTGACATCCCACCGCTCGGTAACGATGCGGTACTTGATGACGCCAGAGTCGGAAATCAGCGTATTGACACCATAGGATGTCATCATCGACGCTGAGTCGCGGGGCAGTATTGCAGGTGCCGTGTGCTCCTTTGCCTCCTCTCCGCATGAGGAAGCGAAAAGCATGAAAATAAAAGAGAAAAGCACTGGCGACAGCACTTTCACACGGCTCTGCATCATATCGTCTTCAATCCTCAATCCTCAAACCTCAACTTAGTCGACCTTCCACTTCATGAACCATCGTTCGTTGAACGTAATGCCGATGTTGATTCTGAAGGTGTTCTCCGTGATGAAATTGTCAGCCGACGAGCGTACCCACTGGCCACTGACATTCACCACCGAGCGGTTGTTATGCATATTCACTATAGGAAAGCCCAGACCGGCACTTATGCTCAGTTCCTTCGGACCGTCCTGACCGTTAATATTATAATAAGGTGTAGCAAAGCCGGCACCCAGACGGTAATGGACGTGGGAGAAGTAGCGGCCGCCCAGCGCGCTGGGATTCGGCAGCCAGTCAATACCGGCGTTCACCTTCATGCGGTCCTTCAGCAGGCCATTTTGCATTTTGTAATTGCTGCCGTCGAAGCCCGGGAACTTCAGGTCGCCCCACTTCTCGAGCGAGAAGTCGGCAGCCACCGTCAGTTTCCCACGGTGATTGTAGGCAGCACCAGCTCCAATGGACAACGGCAGTTCGAAAGCGTCTGACAGGCTGGTCGTAGCGGTGTCGAGAGCTTCCGACAGCACAGTCTTGCTGACGATGCTCATGCTCATCTTGTTGTTCAGGTTATGGCCCAGGCCAACTACGGCGCCCAAGGTCAGACGGTCGAAACGGTTCAGAGGCTGCACCCACTGCACGCCGAAATCCAGCTTATAGCTGTTCACGTTGGTGGAATAGCTCTTGGTCAGGTTGTTGGAAGCCGTTGAGACAACGGGCGACACGCTGCGGTCGATGGAGCCCCACAGATAGGAGGCGTTGACACCGACGGAAAGCGGCTTCAACAACTTGACGCCCATACCGAGCATCAGCTGGTGCAGACCGCCGCTGCCACTATAGCTCTCGGTGAGCGAACTTGTAGGAGAAACATGCGCCGAAGTCTCATAATTGTAGCCTACACTGGAATAGGGCAGCAAACCGAACGACACACCGACATTCTTCCAGGCGCGGAACGACCCTACCAGATACTCGAAGCTTGCCTTCGAGGCATTACGCCTGACGCTGTTCTCCTCGAAGTGCGTGAACTGTCCTGACAACCCCATGTCGAAAAGCATGGTCAACGAGTCTATACTCGAATAGGAAGCAGGGTTCAGCGTGTTTACCTGATTTCCCTGTCGCAAAGCATAGCCTACGCCGTTCATGCCGCGACTCATGCTCTGCGACTGGTCACTAAGAGCACCGATGCCGAACTGGCTGTAAGGAGAATTCGTACCTCCCTGGGCCCAGGCTCCACTTATTGTTGTTAAGGCCATCAGCAGACAGCCTAATATCTTTGTCTTCTTCATTGCTTTTTGCTATCAGCCTGCAAAATTACAAAATAAATGCGAATTAAGAATGACGAATTACGATTTATTTTGTATCTTTGCAGAAACTTTAGCATATTATGAAGCGAGAAGAACGTTACAAGGCCGTATTACAGTATTTTCAGCAGCAAATGCCCGAGGTGAGCACCGAGCTACAGTTCGGCAGCGTGTTCCAGCTCCTCGTTGCCGTCATCCTCAGCGCACAGTGTACCGACAAGCGCGTCAACCTCGTGACGCCCGGTCTCTTCAGCCGCTTCCCTGACGCACGAGCGATGGCACAGGCAGAGCCGGAAGATGTCTACGAGTATATTCGGAGCGTGTCCTACCCCAACGCCAAGGCGCGCCACCTCGTGGAGACCGCCCGCGCACTCACCGGCCGCTTCGGCGGCGAGGTGCCCGCCGACATGGACCTGTTGCTCAGTCTCCCGGGCGTGGGCCGCAAGACGGCCAACGTCATCCAGGCCGTTGCCTTCGGCAAGTCAGCCATGGCCGTCGACACCCACGTCTTCCGCGTCAGCCACCGTCTCGGCCTCGTCAACAAGAGCGACAACACGCCCTACAAGGTCGAGCAGGCCCTCGTGCGCCACATCCCTGCCGGCCTCATCCCCCTCGCCCACCACTGGCTACTCCTCCACGGCCGCTACGTCTGCACGTCGCAGCGCCCTAAATGCCAGAAATGCGACCTGCGCGACATCTGTCCACACACATTACAATTCAGAAAAGAAAACATCACATCCGTCACCACTTCGAAAACATCTGATAATCAGGAAGATAAGCGGTAACGGATAATAGTGACGGGTGACGGAATGACGGATGAGGGAATAACGGATGGTCGGCGGTGACGGCTGGAGGTCGGTGTTCACGGGCGGTGAATGATTGTTCACGGACGGTGAGTCACTGCGGACGTCCTGGACAACCGGCCAGTTCCTCACCGCACAGGCCTCCATCCGTCATCCGTCACCGCTATCCGTCACCCCGTAACCTGCAGATTACGAATATGATAGACCAAAAGTGACGGAATGACGGATTCTTTTTTCCATCGAATCGTTTGGCCAAATAGAAGCGGACGACACCCCCGTCCTAAGACAAACTGCAAGTTTTCAATCAAAATGTGGCGGTCTTTGGCAAAGAGCCGGCGTATCAGGCCAGAAAAGTGAAGGTTGGTGAAGGCAAGACTATCCGATAAACATCAGGATCTGGTCTACAATCTCGTCCTCGGTCTTGCCATCGACAGTAAAGGCGATGTCGTAGTTGCGGAAATCGTAGCGCGAGGTGCCTGTGTATCTCTCGACATACTTATTGCGCATCCTGTCTACCTTCTCGATGATTGCGCGGGCCTCGTCCTCGGTGATGTTCCGTTTACGCATCAAACGCTCCGTACGGTAAGGCAGGGAAGCCTGAATCAGGATGCGCAGGTGGTTGGGGTGGTCGCGGAACACAAAGAACCCTGAGCGGCCGGCAATGACGCACGACTCCACAGCCGCGATATCTCTCAGTATCTCTGTCTCAGCCTTGAACACACTTTCGGTGGTTAGCTCGTCAGGCTCCTTGCCCGTCTCAGCAATAAAGTGACTGCTGCTAAGGAGTCCGTGGCCGATGCCAGTCACTCGCTTGAATTCGGTCCACCAGCCATACTCGCGGTCTCTCATCTTTTCGATTTCATCCACGTCGAGGTTGTATTTCTCTTCCAGACCCTTGATGACAGCTTTGTCGTAGAATGTCACGCCCAGCTTCTTGGCCAGTTTTTCACCAATTGTACGACCACCGCTACCGACTTCGCGGTTGATGGTAATGACAAATTTCTCGTTTTTATTCATATTCCACGCTATTTTTCTGCAAAAGTAGAAAAATTTACGCATATATGCAATAGAAAACACAAAAATTTGTTATTTTCGGGCATCATTTTAATCTCTCAGCAAGAGTTTTCAGAGAAGCCCCTGTAGCTGTTGGAAGTCCATACCGACATAGTCGCTGATTTGCATGTCGGACAATGGGGCGATAGCCTCGCTGCTGTTGGTAGTTGCCAGCCCCACGACCTTCATACCGGCTGCGCGTCCCGACTTCAGACCGTTGAAGCTGTCCTCGAAGACGACACACTCCTCTGGGGCTGCACCAAAGCGGGCCGCTGCCTTCAGGTAACAGTCGGGATGGGGCTTCGAATACTCAAAGTCCTCGCTCGTCAGGATGGCGTCGAACAAGCTGCGGAAACCCGGTTGCGCACGGTAGACGCTCTCCATCTTCGGCTGGTTGGAGCTTGTCACCACCGCCGTTTTCACGCCGTGTGCGTGAAAATCGGCTATCAGTGCCTCGAAGCCGTCAATATAGTCATAGTGCATCTGGGCCTCGAAAGCATTGAGCCGCTGCGTGATGGCCGCCTGTTCACCAGCCAAAGGGCCTGAGAACCAGCGGTTATAAATCTGCGTCAGCGTCGAACCCTTTATCTCGTTCTCCAGGCCCGGATGCTCAGGGTGGTACAATCGGCACTGACTTCCCCAAAACACGGTGTACTGCGGTTCGGTGTCGAACACCACGCCGTCTAAATCGAACAATGCGGCTTTCAGTCTCTTCATCCTCAATTCTCAATTATCAATTCTCAATTATCAATTATCAATTCTCAATACTCACTCCATCGGGAAGAGACCATAGAGCTTGGCATCAATCATGTCGGTGACCTGCTGCAGGTGCTCTGGCTTGTCGCCGAACTTGCAATGGTCGCCGTCGATAATGATGAGCTGTCCCTTATACGTCGAAATCCATTCCTCGTAGCGGCGCTCCAGTCCCTGCAGGTAGTCCAGTCGCATAGTCTGCTCGTAGTCGCGGCCCCGCTTCTGTATCTGTCCGACGAGCGTGGGTATCGAACTGCGGATATAGATCATGAGGTCGGGCAGCCTGACGAGCGACATCATCAGGTCGAACAGGTCGCTGTAGTTCTGGAAGTCGCGGTCCGACATCATACCCTGGTCGTGCAGGTTGGGCGCGAAGATGCGGGCATCCTCGAAGATTGTCCTGTCCTGAATGATAGTGTCCTCAGACTTTGATATTTCCACAACTTCCTTAAACCGTTTGTTAAGGAAGTAAACCTGTAAGTTGAACGACCACCGCGGCATGTCAGCGTAGAAGTCGGCCAGATAAGGATTGTTGTCTACAGGTTCGAAACGAGGCGTCCATCCATAACGATGGGCGAGCAATTTGGTGAGGGTGGTCTTGCCACTGCCGATGTTTCCTGCTACTGCTATGTGCATATTTCTTGGGGGGGAGTTATTAGGTTATGTTGGGAAGAGTCCGAAGAGGGTACTGTCGATGCGGTTGACAATCTGGGCGAAGTCTTTCTTGTTATGCTCGAAGTCAAGGCTGTCCTTGTCGATAGTCATGACGCGCCCCTTATAACGCTGATAGATGAAATCGTCGTAACGGCGATTGAGGTTCTCGAGATACTCTAACTGCATGGTCTGCTCGTACTCGCGCCCCCGCTTCTGGATGTTTCCCACCAGATGTGGAACAGAGGCACGGAGGTATATCATGAGGTCGGGCAGGCTCACCATCTGGAGCATCTGCTCAAACAGTTCCATATAAGTGTTGTAGTCGCGGTCGCTCAGGTTGCCCATGTCGCGGTTGTTCTCCATGAAGACATAGACGCCCTCGAAGATGGTGCGGTCCTGGACAATGGTGTGGCCGGCCTGCTGGATATCCAGCAGGTCGCGGAAGCGCTCTTTCAGAAAGTAGACCTCCAGGTTGAACGACCACCGGCGTATGTCGCGGTAGTAGTCCTCGAGATAGGGGTTGTGGTCGACCGACTCGAAGCGTGCCTCCCACCGGTAGTGGTGGGCAAGCATCCTGGTGAGCGTCGATTTCCCGCTGCCAATGTTTCCTGCGACGGCAATATACATTTCCTGAGGATTATAGTCTTGAGAACTTGGCGATGGTATCGACAAGGGCATTGGGATTGCCCATGTCGAAGCGCTGGCTGTAGAGACGCACGCCTACCATACCGCTCCGGCTGCGTACAGCCTCAAGGGCTGACGTGAGTTCTATCTCATGTGACAAGTCACCCTTTTCATCGGCCTGTCTGATATCATCGGCCAGTTGCTGGAACACCTCGGGAGTGAGGATGTACTGTCCGAATACAGAGCAGTACTCACGCCCTCCCATGCTGCCGCGCACGCCAAGGTATTCCTCGGCATAGTTGGCCGTGGGTTTCTCGTGGATGGAGGACACGTTGAGAATACGCTCGTCCTTGTCCTCCCAGATGCCTGTCATAATACCGAAATGGCTGACATCGGCCAGGTTGACGGGGAACAGTCCCACCGTGAGCCTATTGTAGCGCTCGTACTCCTCAATGAGCTGCAGGGCACAGGGCTTGTTCGTGAGTGAGCGGTATAGCGTGTCGCCCAGCATGAGCAGTACCGGCTCGTCATGGGCAAACTCCACTGCCTGATAGACGGCGTGGCCGAAGCCCCGCTTCTCGTGCTGGTAGACATAGCGCAGACGCTTGCCGATATCGAGTATATGGTTCTCGTACTCCAGACGGTCCTTCGGCAGTTTGCTCTGGTGCTCGTCACTAAGGGGCCGCTCGAAGAAGTCGGCATACAGCTTGCGTTCCTCCTCGCTGCCCAGGACGAGGCATATTTCCTCGATGCCGCTCTGTACCAGTTCCTCCAGCAGAATCAGGATGACAGGGCGCACCATACCGTCGGGGCAGGGAATGGGGAAGAAGTCCTTCTTCAGGGCACGGGTAGCCGGATAAAGGCGGGTGCCGAAACCGGCAACGGGTATGATGGCCCGTCGGACGGTATGTACCGGCTTGATAGTCAGCGGATAGGCACGCATACCCTGCTGGTTCAGGTAGTCGATGACCTGCTGCTGGCAGTCAGGGTCACGGGCCAGGAACTGTACCGAGCCGTCACCATGCGAGCCTACGCCCTTGCCCCCATAGACAAGAGGCAGTAACTGCGGGTCGGCCAGTACCTTGCGCAGTTTCGGGGCTTCAAGCTCCTGGGGCGACATCGGGGCGACGTGACTGTTGAACAGGTCTTCAGCCTCGGTCATCAGCTGTCCCAGCTTCTCCACCTCGCCCTTGGCCATGTACTCTACGGCGCGGTCAATGATGTCTTGGTTCAACTGTCCAAGCGCCTGATGCTCGCGCTCCTCTTTCTCGTCCGAGGCAAACGGGTAGCCGCGGTTCAGGTCACGCAGAATCTTCACCGTGTCCTTTTCCCCGCAAAGGTCGGCAAAGACCCAGTAAAGCGGTTTCTTAACATTAAGCGAACGCACCTCCACCTCATCACCGTCGAAGGTCATGAGGTTGGGCTTCACGCCGAAGGCACAAGCCTGGTCGAGACGGCCGCACCGACTCGAGGTGCGCAGCTCGCCGACGTAGGCAATGTTCATCTCGCCCAGTGTGTTCA
Organism: uncultured Prevotellaceae bacterium; assembly: GCA_946185285.1. Lineage (GTDB taxonomy): Bacteria > Bacteroidota > Bacteroidia > Bacteroidales > Bacteroidaceae > Prevotella. The sequence goes on along the minus strand of CAMHIS010000029.1, from coordinate 2,841 downwards.
GGTTGAGATTATATAGTAAATTGAACGCGCGCGCGACAAGCACACAGATGGCCGCACTCGACGACAGGCCGCTCTTCATAGGCAGCGTCATCGATGTCAGCTTGATGCGCACGCCGCCCACCTTGTACCACTCCAGCATATAGCTGGCCACGCCGGCACAGTAGCAGAAGAACGAGCCCGACTTCGCAATGCGCTTCAGCTCCTGCTCGTCCATGCGGCAGGCAAAGTCCTGCCACTGGCCTTCTATCTCAGGGGCTGTACTCTGTACCTCGAACAGCGAAGACTTCTCTACTTCGGCATAAATACCCTGTTCAATACCCGTCACAATGGCAGCACCGGGCAAAATGTCGGCATTCATCGTACGATAGTGCCCGGCCCAGTCAGAATGCTCTCCAAAGAGGCAGAGACGCCCCGGAACAAATAGCTTTATCATGGTCAATTCTGTTAATTTGAATACAAAGATACGAATATTTTTCAGTTTTTCGCCGATTTGTTTGGTTATTTTAATTATTTTATCTACTTTTGCAGCGTCAACAATAGTAAATAACTCAAAACATTAAACTTTATTGCCTATCGAAACACAATTACTTCATAACAAATAAGAACCGAATATGAAGGAATTTGAAGGGATGTCCAACGAAGCGTTGGCATTACTTTACGTAGGAGGAAACAATAAGGCATTTGATGAGTTATTGGAAAGGACTCAGTCAAAACTTTATGCGTATATCATGTTTGTCGTACGCAATGAGGACTTGGCTAACGACATCTTCCAGGAAACATTCGTCAAGGTTATCACCAAGCTGCACGAAGGGCGCTATACCGACTCAGGACAGTTCTCCTTCTGGCTGATGCGCATTGCCCACAATGCCATTATGGACTGGTATCGCGCCCAGAAGAGCGACCGCATCGTCGACCTGGCCGACGACAACGACCTGAGCAACCTGAGCGGTTCTGAGGTACAGGACTCGTTCCGCGAATGCGAACTCGTCAACGAACAGGTAATGGCCGACGTCAGGCGGATGATGGAGGAACTGCCCGCCACACAGCGCGAAGTGGTCTACATGCGTTTCTACCAGCAGCTGTCGTTCAAGGAGATTGCCCAGCTGACGGGCGTCAGCATCAACACCGCCCTGGGCCGTATGCGCTACGCCCTGATGAACCTGCGCAAAATGGCCAAGGAGCACCAAATTGAGCTGGCGCTGGAATACTGAGCCAGCCCTTCACCCCATGCACGAGTTTACAAGAAAGTATTTGGCTATACTCGTAGTGCTGGCAGTCTGCGCACAGACGGCGGCACAAAACACTGTGACTACATTCATCAAGAAAGTGGGAACGCTCATCGACACGATACGACTGGTACGTCAACACTTCCTTTGGTATAAGACTTTAGACTGCTCGTTTTCCTTGCTCAGCCGTATTTTAGCTGCTTACAGCATCCGCAGGTCGTGAATGGTCTGTTCGGGTGCGGGACTCTTGAAGACGTAGCTGCCAGAGACCAGGACGTCGACACCGGCCTGCACCAGCGGTGGAGCGGTCTCGCCCTGCACGCCACCATCGACCTCGATGAGTGCCTGACTGCCGCTCTCGGTAATGAGACGGCGCAGCTGACGGGCCTTCTTGAGGGTGTTCTCAATGAACTTCTGACCGCCGAACCCGGGGTTGACACTCATCAGCAGCACCATGTCGACATCGCAGATAATGTCCTCGAGCATCGACACAGGCGTTGCGGGATTCAGCGTCACACCGGCCTTCATGCCGGCATCGTGGATTTCCTGTACGGTGCGGTGCAGGTGGTCGCAGGCCTCAACGTGTACATTCATCATCATGGCACCGAGCTTGGCCGTCTGACGGATGTAACGCTCGGGCTTCACAATCATGTAGTGAACGTCGAGGGGCTTGCGGCACAGCGAAGCCACAGCCTCTAGGACGGGAAAGCCAAAAGAGATGTTGGGGACGAACACGCCGTCCATCACGTCCAAGTGAAGCCAGTCGGCCTCACTGCGGTTTATCATTTCCAAGTCGCGGTCGAGATGCAGGAAGTCGGCGGCGAGCAGTGACGGAGATACTAATGCCATACTATTTCAATTGTCAATTCAGACAGAACGCCTGACCGTTCTTCACCCTGTAGGTGTATGCGAAATCCTTGATAAACTTGAGCGTCTTCTCGCTCGGCTTCAATCCTTCGCTCATCGAGGCGACGGCAGAAATAATTTGCTGGGTAGATATTTGCATAGGCTGCTACGTTTTTAAATGATGTTTATAATTATGAAACGCAGCGCGCGCGAAATTATTATATCATTTCACAAAATAATTTTCCATCGTCTTCATACCGTTCAGGAACGAAACAGCGTCCATGCGCTTCTTGCCGGCCAACTGCAGCTCGTCTACCTGCAAAAGACCGTCGGCAGCCGCGATATAGAGGTGCTTGCGGTCGGACACGATGCGCCCTACCCCACCGACAGCTTCGCGGTTAGTCTTGGTAGTGCGGTACAGCTTCAGCACCGTCTCCCGTCCGTCGGGGCCGACGAGGGTGGTCCATGCTCCCGGGTATGGACTCAATCCGCGGATGAAGTCGTAGACGCGCTTCGACGGCTGGTTCCAGTCTACCTCGCAGGTCTCCTTGAACAGCTTCGGGGCCTGTTTCAGGTCGGCGGTCTCTGTTTGGGGGATGCTGACGGGGAAACCGTCAGCCGCAATGATGCGGTCGAGCGTCTGCAAGCAGATATCAGCACCGAGGTGCATCAGTCCGTCGTAGACATACTCCACATCGGCCGTGTCAGGAATGTCGAAGGGCAGCTGCATGATGATGCGCCCCGTGTCGATGTCGTGGTCGAGGAAGAA
>CAMHIS010000028.1 GCA_946185285.1 uncultured Prevotellaceae bacterium | reverse complement strand
CCTTGCGGTTGGGGTTGGCCTTCAGGTCGAGCATCTCGGCTTCGAGCAGCACTTTCTCCAGCAGGTCGCTCACGCCGATGCCCTTCTTGGCCGAAATCTCCTGACACTGGTACTTGCCGCCCCACTCTTCGACGAGCAGGTTCATCTGGGCCAGGTCTTCGCGTATCTTGTCGGGGTTGGCCCCCGGCTTGTCAATCTTGTTGATGGCAAACACCATCGGCACGTTGGCCGCCTGGGCGTGGGCGATGGCCTCCTTCGTGGTGGGCATCACCGAGTCGTCGGCAGCAATGATGATGATGGCGATATCCGTCACCTGTGCACCACGTGCACGCATGGCGGTGAAAGCTTCGTGTCCGGGCGTGTCGAGGAACGTAATCTGTCGGCCGTCCTTCAGTTCCACGTTGTAGGCACCGATATGCTGGGTGATGCCGCCGGCCTCACCGGCAATGACGTTGGTGTTGCGGATGAAGTCGAGCAGCGAGGTCTTACCGTGGTCTACATGGCCCATGACCGTCACAATCGGTGCGCGGGTTACGAGGTCGTTTTCGTCGTCCTCCTCCTCGGTGATGGCGTTCTGGACTTCAGCGCTGACGTACTCAGTGGTGAAGCCGAACTCGTCGGCAACGATGTTAATAGTCTCAGCGTCCAGACGCTGGTTGATGGAAACCATGATGCCGATGGACATACAAGTACCGATGACCTGGTTCACGCCGACGTTCATCATCGTGGCCAGCTCTGAGACGGTCACGAACTCCGTCAGCTTCAGCACCTTCGACTGTGCTGCCTCCTGGGCCATCTCCTCGCTGATGCGCTCCTGTACGGCGTCGCGCTTCTCGCGGCGGTATTTGGCACCCTTCTTGTTCTGGTTCTTCGTGGTCAGACGGGCCAGCGTCTCCTTGACCTGGCGTGCCACGTCTTCCTCGTTCACCTCCAACGGCTTCTGCTGGCGGTTCTTGTTCTTCTTGTTCTTGCCACCGCCCTGCTGTTGTTGCTGCTGGTTGCCTTCGCCGCCTTTGTTCTTGTTCTTCTTGTTCTTGTTCTGGCTGTCGTTCTTGGCCTCGGCCTCGATGTCGACGCGCTCCTTGCCAATGCGCACGCGCTTCTTCTTCTCGCTGCGCTGCTGGGCCAGTTTCTCCTCGCGCTCCTTTTTCTTCTCCTCCTTCGTCTTCTTTTTCGGGCGGGTACTCTGGTTCAGGGCGTCGAGGTCAATCTTGCCGAGCACGTTCACCTTCGGCGCCAGTTTGGCTTCGCTCTTCAGCGTGAAGACTTTCGGTCCGGCTTTCTCCTCGGTGTCCTTGGCGGGTGTGTCGGCTACAACGGGCTTCTCAGGGGCGGGTGCTGGTTCAGCCTTTACTGCTGGTTTGGGCTCGGACTCTTTTTCTTTTGCAGCCTCTGCCTTCGGAGCCTCTGCCTTCGGAGCCTCTGCCTTCGGGGCTTCTGTCTTCGGAGTCTCCACCTTCGGAGCCTCAGCCTTCGGAGCCTCCACTTTCGGAGCCTCCACCTTCGGGGTCTCGGTTTTCACCTCTTTAGCCGGGCTCACGGCAGCAGCCTCGGGCTTAGGGGTCTCTTTCGGAGCTGAAGTAGCATGGGTGGTGCGACCGTTCAGACTGTCCAGGTCAATCTTTCCGAGCGGCTTGTACGTCTGGCGCACCTCCACCTTGGGAGCCTCTTCCTCCTTTTTCTTCTCTTTCTCTTTCTTCTTCGGGAAAATCATCTCGGCCTGCTTCTTGATGGCTTTGTCGCCCTTGAACTCACTGACCAGCGCCGCATACTGTTCGTCGCTGATTTTCGTGTTCGGGGTGGCGTCATCCTTCACCTCGCCCAGACTGCTTTTCTTCTTGAGGTACTCCACTGCCGTCTGGAGTCCTATGTTCAGCTCTGATAATACCTTGTTTAATCTTACTCCCATCTATTTATTCGCGTTTTCGTTTTGGTTCACGTTTTTATTCAAATTCTGCTCTTAGGATGCTAAGAACTTCGTCGACAGTCTCCTCTTCGAGGTCGGCCTTCTCGATAAGCATTTCGCGCGGGGCGTTGAGAACGGCCTTGGCCGTGTCGAGGCCGATACCCTTGATGGAGTCGATAATCCACTGGTCAATCTCGTCGGCGAACTCGTCCAGATAGATGTCTTCGTCCTCGGTACCCTCGCTGACGACGCGGAACACGTCGATGGTGTGGTCGGTCAGCATGGAGGCCAGCTTGATGTTCATGCCGCCCTTACCAATGGCCAGACTCACCTCCTCAGGCTGTAGGTAGACCTCTGCCTTATGGTTCTCCTCGTCGAGGGTGATGCTGCTGACCTTTGCCGGGCTCAGGGCGCGCTGGATAAACAGCTGTGTGTTGCTGGTGTAGTTGATGACGTCGATGTTCTCGCCACCCAGTTCGCGGACGATGCCGTGTACGCGACTACCCTTCACGCCTACGCAAGCACCTACCGGGTCGATGCGCTCGTCGTAGCTCTCGACGGCCACCTTGGCACGCTCGCCCGGCATACGGGCTACGCGCTTGATGGTAATCAGGCCATCGTTGATTTCAGGAACCTCGGCCTCCAGCAGGCGTTCCAGGAAAACGGGGCTGGTGCGCGAGAGTATGATGCGCGGGTTGTTGTTCTCGTTCTGTACTTCCTTGACGATGGCGCGAACGGTTTCGCCCTTGTGGTAGTTGTCAGCAGGAATCTGCTCACTCTTCGGCAGGTGCAGCTCGTTGCCCTCGTCGTCCATGAGTAGCACTTCGCGCTTCCACATCTGGTAGACTTCCCCGCTGACGATGTTGCCCACCTTGTCCTTGTACTTCTGGTAGAGTGAGTCGTGCTCCAGTTCCAGGATTTTCGAAGCCAGTGTCTGTCGCAGGTTCAGGATGGCGCGGCGGCCGAACTTCTGGAAGTCCACTTCCTCAGATACTTCCTCGCCCACCTCGTAGTCGGGCTCGATTTTCTGGGCCTCGGTCAATCCTATCTCCTTGTTCTCGTCCTTGACCTCACCGTCGGCAACCACAATGCGGTTGCGGTGAATCTCGAAGTCACCCTTGTCGGGGTTCACAATCACGTCGAAGTTCTCGTCCGAGCCGAACATCTTTGCAATCACGTTGCGGAAGCTCTCTTCGAGTACGCTCACCAGTGTGGTGCGGTCGATGTTCTTGGTGTCTTTAAACTCCTGAAAGGTCTCAATCATTGAGGGGCCTTTCGAATCTTTTCTTGTTGCCATTTATTATTGTTTTTGTTTTCGTTTCCGTTTTTACTTGAATGCCAGGAGGTATTTCACAGACTTGACTTCGTCCATCGAGTAGGTTTTGTCCACGTCGACCATGACGGGGCGCTTCTTTCCCTCTACCGTCTGCTTTTCCTGTACGGTTATGGTAAACTGTTGGCCGTCGACGGACTTCAGTATCCCTTTCAGTTTCTGTCCGTCCTGCTTCAGTACTTCCACTTCGTCGCCGATATGGTTCTTGTACTGTTGTGCCACCTTGAAGGGTTGGCCGAGGCCGGCGCTGCCGACCTCCAGTTCGTAGTCGCCCAGTTCGTCGCCCAGTTTCTCCTGCAGGAAGCGGCTCAGCTCAGCGCAGTCTTCAATCCACACGCCGTCTGCGTGGTCGATTTCGATTACGATACGGTCGTCGGCACCGAAAATGATGTCTACCAGGAAGTAGTCGTTGCCCTGCAGCCACTCTTCCACAAATGTTGTTACAACTTCTTTGTTAATCATCTAAATGTGTCTATTTATAATGTAAATGAGAGACCCTGCCGGGCCTCTCATTCCACTGAACGGGTGCAAAGGTACTAAATTTTCTGCAATCCACCAAACATTTATTCTGTTTTTTTCACGCGATAGCATCAAATATCGTTGTCACGGGCTTCTTTTTCAAGGTTACGGGTGCGGTTTGCTTCTTGGGCAGTGCTATTGACTGTGCCGCTTCCTTTGTCTTCTTGGGTGTCAGCAACTTCTGGTACTCCTCGGGCGACTGCAGCAGTCGGATGGCCTCGCGCAGCTGGTTGTCGTACTTCAGTCCGGCCTCAATGCTGCCAGCCTGATAATAGTAGGCGGCAATGATGTCAAGCTCCAGTATCTGTCGGAGGATGTCCTCGTGCTTGTCAATGTCGGTAGCCACATCGTGCTTCAGTTTGCTTTCCAGCAGTCCGAACGCCTCCTTGGCCTGTTCATAGTAGCCCTCGGCCTTGGCCGTGCTGACAAGCTCCTTCAGCTGTTTCTGGCTCACGGGGTCGTAGGTGAAGCCGCTCCTGACGACGCACTGCTTGAAGTCGGCGAAATCGTCGTCCGTGATGTGGAACTCCTTCGGTGAAGGAATCGTGGGGTGGCGGCTGATGTAATCGACCACCCAGTCGAACATCACCTCGGTAGAGTCCTGGCCCGAGGCAGAGAGATAGTAGGCAATGTTGGGGATGGTGTCGTTGCGCACCTCGACGTCGGGCTTGATGCCGCCGCCGTCGCGCACTTCACGGCCTGCGCGGGTGTAGAAGACGTGTGTCAGCGAATCGGGAACGCGCTCGCGGTAGCCTCCGCTGCCGTCGCGGCGGTAGTTGATGGCCTGTATGCAGCGCCCGCTGGGAATGTAGTATTTCGAGGTGGTCACCTTCAGGTTCGAGTTGTAGGGCATGTCGAGCGGCACCTGCACCAGTCCTTTCCCGTATGTGCGTGTACCTAATATCAATCCGCGGTCCAGGTCCTGCAGGGCACCGCTGGTAATCTCGCTGGCCGAGGCCGTCTCGCCGTTGACGAGCACCACCAGTGGCATCAGCGTGTCGACGGGTTCCAGGCGGGTCATATAGGAGTGGTTAGCCTGGGATATCTTGCCTCGGTTCTCGACGATGGTCTGCCCTTTGCCTACCCAGAGGTTTACGATGTCGACGGCCTCCATTTCGGAGCCGCCGCCGTTGTTGCGCAGGTCGAAGACGAGGGCCGTAGCCCCTTGCTTCTTCAGGTCGACGAAAGCGCGTCGCACCTCTTTGGCGCAGCCCTCGGTGAACTGGTTCAGGTTGATGTAGCCTATTTTCGGAGCGGCAGTAGACTGTTGGCGGGCGTCGGGAGAAGTCTCCTCCAGAATCCCGTAATAGGGCAGTTCGGGCAGCTTGATGGTCTGGCGTGTCAGTTTGAAGCTCATTTTCTTTCCCGTCGACGGGCGCTGCACCTTCACCACGAAGTTCGTGCCGGCATCGCCGCGCAGATGGCTGCTGACGTAGCTTACGTCCTTTTCCGTCACCAGCGAGTCGTCTATGCTCAGTATGATGTCGCCCTTCTTCAGTCCGGCGGTGGCGGCGGGCATACCCTCGTAGGGTTCGTCAACGACCACCCGCTTCAGCTTCTGGTGGTAGCGTATGAGCGAGCCGATGCCGGCGTACTTGCCCGTGAGCATCATTTTCAGGTTCTTCGTCTCGCTTTCAGGGTAGTACTCCGTATAGGGGTCCAGCGAGCGGAGCATGGCCTTGATGCCTGTGGATATCACCTCGTTGGGGTTGAGAGTGTCGACGTATATCAGGTCCAGGTTCTTGTACACCTGGTTGAAGATGTCCAGGTTCTTGGCTACGTCCAGGTTGTGGTTCCTCTGTCCCTGTGCAAGGTTGCTGAGCGTCAGCAGTAGCAGTAGCAGCAGTATGTTATGTCTTTTCATCGTTTGCATTTTCGTTCTATTCTTCATACATCTTGTCAATCTCCTTGCGGTAGTTCTCGTTCAGCACGCGGCGCTTTATTTTCAGCGTGTTGGTCAGTTCGCCGCGCTCCATCGAGAAGGCGTGGGGCAGCAGCGTGAAGCACTTGATCTGCTCGTAGTGGGCCAGCTGCTGCTGCAGTGTGTCGATGCGCTCCTTCATCATCGCGTATATCTGCTGGTTGTGGCAGAGGTCCTCGCGGCTCTCGAACCTGATGCCGTGTTCGCGGGCGTACTCCTCGAGCAGCGGGTAGACCGGTATGATGAGTGCCGAGACGAACTTCCGCTGGTCGGCGATGATGGCTATCTGGTCGACGTACTTGTCGACCAGAATCTTCGACTCAATCATTTGCGGGGCGATGTATTTGCCGTTCGACGTCTTGTAGAGGTCCTTGATGCGCTCCTTGAGGAACAGCTCGCCGCCCTCCAGGTAGCCCGAGTCGCCTGTGCGGAAGTAGCCGTCGTCGGTGAAGGCCGCCTTCGTCAGGTCGTCGCGGTTGTAGTAGCCACGGGTGATGGTCGGGCCTTTCAGCAGCACCTCGCCGTCGTCGCTGATGCGGATGCTGATGCCCTCGATGGGAATGCCTACGCTGCCCACTGTCCAGGGGTCGCCCAGGTGGTTGCACGAGACGGTTGCCAGGCTTTCGGTCAGTCCGTAGCCCACCACCATATTTATACCTATGGAATGGACGAACTCCTCGACCTTCGGGTTCACCGTAGCGCCGGCGGTGGGGAAGAAGTGGGCGTTCTCCAGTCCCAGCTCCTTGCGGACCAGTGAGAAGATAGTCTTGTTCAGCATCTCGTACTCCAAGTGCAGTCCCATAGGCGGCTTCTTGCCCTTCGACAGGTAGTCGATGTTATGCCTGCGGCCCACCTCGATGGCGTGCTCAAACAGCTTGCGCTGCACGGCGCCGCTCGTTTCTATCTTCTCCTGGACGCCCATGTAGACCTTCTCCCAGAAGCGGGGCACGCTGGACATACACGTCGGGTGGGTCTCCTTCATCGCCTGCTGCACCTGTTGCGGGTAGGTGTTGATAATCAGCCGTGCCCCCTCCGACAGGCACAGAATCTTCCAGCCCTTCTCAAAGATATGTGTGAACGGCAGGAAGTTCAGCACGCGGTCGTTCTCGCCAACGGGCACGCACTTGTTGTTGGCCTCCATGGCGGCGTGGTACTGGCCGCAGGTCAGGATGACGCCCTTCGAGTCGCCCGTCGTGCCGCTGGTGTACAGGATGTTGGCAATGTCGTCCATCGACGCCTGCGCCTGCAGCGTCTCCACTTCCGACTGCCGGGGCAGTCCCTCTGCCTGCTGCAGCAGGTCGTCGAAGTACATGGCCATCTTGTCCTCCTCGTTCAGGCGGACGCCTCGGTCGAAGACGATGATGCGCTCCAGTGTGTGGCAGGTGGCCTGCACGCGGTGCGCCTTGTCGTACTGCTCCTGTTCGCCGACGAAGAGGATGCGTATCTTCGCGTCGTTCAGCATAAACTGTATCTGTTGTTCCGACGAGGTGGCATAGAACGGGATAGTCACGGCGCGGATGCCCCAGGCACCGAAGTCGCAGAACAGGTACTGGGCCGAGTTCTGCGAGAACACACCGATGTTCTCCTGCACCTTCACGCCGAGGTTCAGCAGGGCGTTCGACACCTGTTTCACCTTCGTCGAGAACTCATTCCACGAATACGATTTCCACTCCGTTCCGCCGAAGTCCTTATAAATCAGCACTTCGCGGTCGCCGTACTGCTTGGCCTGCTCGTGAATGAGCACGGCCAGATGACTGTTGTTCTGCATGGTCACACAAAATTTTCTGCAAAAGTAAGAAAAAAAGCCGAAAGCGCAAAACTTTCAGCTTTATTTCTTGTCTTTTCTTGTCGGACTGGCGTAATGAATGAATATACATTCTGCAAGGAGTGGCGTGTTTTCGGCAAAACGTGGCGGCTTTAGGGGAAATCGTGGCGCGTTTTTGCTGAAACCCGCCACGTTTTGCCGAAAACGCCGTCCGGCTGCATATATATGCAAAGCGTGGATATTCATACGTCCTGTGGCGTTTCACGTTTGTCTCATGCCCAATGAGACGAATGCGAAAGCTTGATGTTGACTGATTGTGAATCACAGGAAACAAGTGTCACTTCCGTCACTTCCAGCACCCGCCCAGGTGACAGAAGTGACGGAAGTGACACTTGTTTCCTGTGATTGACCACTATGTGGCGCTTTTCGACTGTGAACACGAAAAATACGGATATATTATTGCGGCTTTGAAAATAATTACGTACCTTTGCGCCGGTTACGGGAAAACCGCACAACGATTCTGAAACCAAGTTGAACAAGCCAATGGAACAATATGTACAGGATGCAGTGGGACTGCTGCGACGACTGATAGCAACGCCCTCGGTGAGCCGCGACGAAAGGGTGGCAGCCGACGTGATGGAGGAGCACCTGCGGATGTGGGGACTCCCGAACGGTCGTGAGGGGAACAATCTGTGGGTGGGCTGTCCCGACTGGGACAACAGCCGCAAGACGGTGATGCTCAATGCCCACATTGACACGGTGAAGCCCGTCTCGACGTGGACACGCGACCCCTTCGACCCCGCCGTCGAGGGCGACGTGCTCTACGGCCTCGGCTCCAACGACTGCGGCGGCGGACTGGTGGCCACGCTCCAGGCCTACCGCATACTGCTGCGCCATCCGCGCAGCTACAATCTGCTGTGGGTGTGCTCGGCCGAGGAGGAGGTGTCGGGCCGCGACGGCTTCAGCCGCGTGCTGCCGCTGCTGCCGCCGGTCGACGTGGCCATCGTCGGCGAGCCGACGGGGCTGCAGCCCGCCACCGCCGAGAAGGGCCTGATGGTCATCGACGGCTATGCCCACGGCAAGTCGGGACACGCCGCCCGCAACGAGGGGGTGAACGCCATCTACGAAGCCTTGGACGACCTCGTGTGGCTGCGCGACTACCGCTTCCGCAAGGAGAGTCCGCTGCTGGGGCCGACGAAGATGACGGTGACCGTCGTCGGGAGCGGCACGCAGCACAACGTCGTGCCCGACCTGCTGCACTTCGTCATCGACGTGCGCACCAACGAATATTACCAGAACGAGTACGTCTTTGAGTTCCTGCGCAGGCACATGAAGAAGTGCGAGTTGCAGGCCCGCTCCTTCCGGCTTCACTCGTCGGGCATTCCCCACGACCACCCGCTGGTAAAGCGGCTCGTGGCGATGGGGCGCACGCCCTTCGGCTCGCCCACGCTCAGCGACCAGGCGCTGATGCCCTTCCCCTCGCTGAAGCTCGGCCCCGGCGAGTCGTCGCGCAGCCACTCGGCCGACGAATTCATCCGTATCTCGGAAATCCGGCAGGCCATAGAGCTGTATGTCAGGCTGCTTTCCGGCTATTGAGCCAATTTTATGGGGAATGTGAGACGTTTTTAATAGCGCAAGTGCTTTTTTCATCGTACCTTTGCAGTCAGTAATCAAATAACTGTTGCAAAAAGAATGAAGAAAGCACTCGTAGTCCTGCTGCTGGCCCTGACAGCCACCATGCAAGGACTGAAGGCGCAAGAGCGCCGCCCCGTCGACTCGCAGCATCCGCTGTGGTTTATCCATTGCGACGTGTGGTACAAGGCCGACCCGCAGAAAATCATCGACCTCATTCCCGAGGACGTGCGGCCCTACATCTGTCTGAACCTGAGCCTGTCGTGCCAGTACGACAAGGAGAAGAACCAGTACAAGATGCCCCACTACGCCTTCCAGACCTACAAGTCGTGGGGCACCGTCTGCCAGCAGAACGGCATCTGGTTCTCCTGCCAGCCCGCCTCGGGCGGCCACACCCACATCCAGGACGACGACCTGGTGACGTTCGAGTACTTCTTCAAGCAGTTCCCCAACTTCCTCGGCTGGAACTACGCCGAGCAGTTCTGGGGCTTCGACGAGGGCGGCGACCTGTCGTCGTCGAAGCAGGTCACGCGCTGGGCGCTCTTTGCCAAGCTCGTGGAGATGTCGCACAAGTACGGCGGCTTCCTCACCGTGTCGTTCTGCGGCAACATCTGGAGCCACCCGCTGAACCCCATCGGCGAGATGAAGCGCACGCCGGCCCTGCTCGAGGCCTGCCGGAAATATCCCGAGGCCATCCTCTGGCTCTATAAGTACACCACGTCCAGCTGCTTCTACAACAACGAGTCGGTGACGTTCGGCCCGTTCGTCAGCGGACTGGCCAAGAACTACGGCGTGCGCTACGACAACTGCGGCTGGAACGGCGCCATGGACGATCTGCTCGGCAAGGATCACGGCAAGAAGTACCCTGCCGCCGCCGGCATCGGCACGGTGATGGAGCAGACGTGCGTCAACGGCGGTGCCGTCTGGGACGGCCCTGAGCTGACGTGGAACCAGGAGTGCTTCCACGAACTGTGGGCGCAAGGCGTTGACAACGGCTACACCCGCCGCCGCTGGGAGCGCTTCCCCAACTTCAACGGCGTCTGGCTCGACATGTTCCGCCAGGTTATCAACGGCACGATGTACATACCCACCCGCGAGGAGGTCGTCGGCAAGACCAAGGTCGTCGTCATCAACGACGTCAACAACGGCAGCGACGAGGATAAGTACGCCACGTGGGGCGACCTCTACGACGGCCTGTACAAGCAGACCGACCCCTTCAACCGCCGCTACGGCCAGTGGATGGACAACTACTGCTACTTCAAGTCGACGGGCCGCTACGGGGCCATCCCCATGGTCACCGGCCTCTATGACGACGCTGCCAAGGCCATCCCCGTACAGGTGAAGAAGTCGCAGCGCACCTCCAAGTGGGACACGCAGGCCAAGAAGGTCAGCGACTTCAACGCCCAGTATCCGGAGGTGTCGTCCGGCGACCTCTACGTCAACCGTTTCCGCAACCAGCTGGTCACCTACACGCCCTATACCTATCTTAATACGAAGACGGCGGCACAGGCCACCATCCCCTTACAGTACAACACCTGCGAGACGCTGGAACTGAATTACGACAAGCTGTCGTCGGGCATCGTCCGTGAGTACGAGGACCACATTGACTTCTACCTGAACAACTACCGCAGCGACTCCACCGGCCTGCGCACCGACATCATCACCATCAAGGGTGCTACGACGAAGCCCACCTACACCCTCAACCGCCACGAAACCGCCCAGGCCGAAGCCACAGCCGCCTACGCCGACGGCACCTACACCCTCACCGTCAACCACTGCGGCGCCGTCTCCCTCACCGTCCGTTGCTCCGGCGCCGCCGCCCGTCCTTCTGTCGGCTATGCTGCGGCGCTGCCGCAGCCAAAGGCCCTTCCCCTCCCCAAAGCCCCCGCCCTCTACCGCGGCCCCATCATCATCGAGGCCGAGGACATGGACTACAAGAACATCCAATCCTGCTGCACCGACCCGTTCTCCAGATACCCTAACGTCACCGGCCATGCGGCCAATGGTTTCGTTGACATGGGCACCAACCCCTCTGGCAGCCTGCGCCACTACCTGCGCCTGAAGGAAGGCCAGACTGGCAACTACCAAATTCAGGTGCGCTACACCGGCACCTCGGATGACGGCAGGCTCGCCGTCAACGTGAACGGCAGTCAGCAGACCGTCTCCTGCCCGCGCACAGCCCAGAACGAGTGGCGCTTAGCCACCGTCAGCGCCAACCTCAACGAAGGCCAGAACACGCTCGTCATCACAAACAGCGGCGGCAAGTCACTCTACATCGACCAGGTCGTCTACCAGCCCGCTGACGCAGAGCCCTTAAAGTACGGCATCAGCGTACGCTCAGCCGAGAACGGCTCCGTCACCGCCAACCGCAATGAGGCCGCCGAGGGCGAGACCGTCAAACTGACCGTCAGTGCCGCCGAGGGATACCGCCTGAAGGAGCTGCGCTTGGTAAACTCCGTCTTCTTTACGCTCGGAAAGACCATCCCCGTCAATGGCGAAGGGGAGGTTACCTTTAATATGATTGCCGACAACGTCGTTCTCCAGCCCGTCTTCACCTCCAGCACGCCACTCGTTTCCGACGCCTTGGGCAACTACCGCCTTGATTTTAAAAACACGTTGTCTGGAAATCTGCCAGAAGGCTGGCGCTGCGTACAGGATAACAGTGAGGTGCACGAATACGGCAACAGCTACACGCAGGGCGCACGCATTATGAGCGGCTTCGGCGGCTATCAGGGCAAAGCACTCTACTGGCGCAACGACCGCGCCGAGTACGGGCGGCAGGAGCAGTACCCGCTGACGCTGAACGAGGGCAACTACGAGCTGACCTTCGCGATGGCAGCGTGGAAGGGGGAGCCAAAATACAAGGTATCGATTCTTGATGCCGGCACAGGAAACTCTGTGGCTGTATCAGACGTGTTTACCGCCGCCCCAAATGCCAATGGCAGCACGTCAGCCAACATGAGCAGCGCCGAAAGCCGCACGCTGACGTTTGGCATCAGTAGGGCCGGCAAGTATGTCATCAGCTTCACCGACGCCACAAATGGGGGCGGCTTGCACGAGTTCCTGCTGCTGGAGTGCCGCCTGAAGACTATCAGTGCCAACAACGACCTGACGGCAGACGACTATCACATCTGGGACGGTTGCACGGCCTGGCCGACGGTGACCAACACACAAGGCAATGGTGCCTATGACCTCAACAAGGAACTTCAGGCTGGCAACCTCGTCTATGGCGACGGTAACGTCTATTACACCCACTACGCCAACCTGACGGGCTACGACCGTCTGGTCATCAGCGGCACGTCGGGCGTCACCCTGCGCGTACTGCTCAACCGCCTGGAAGTAGGCAACGGCGGCGGCGACCAGAACGGCGGTGCACTGACGGAACTGAACCCCGTCATTGGCACTGACGGCAGGGCGGTCGTCAGCCTCAAGGACTATGAGTTCGTCCACCTGAACGCCATCAAGTTAGGGTGGGGGAGCACCCCCGGCACCATCACCCGCCTGCAGCTGCTGAAGGGCAGCCAGAAGGGCGACGTCACTGGCGACAGCATCACCGACCACGCCGACGTCAGCGCCCTTGTCAGCCATATCATCGGCCTGACGCCCGGCCAGTTCAACGCCAAGGCCGCCGACGTCAACGGCGACGGGCAGGTGGACATTACCGACGTGACTGCCCTTATTAAAATGATAGAGTAAGCTTTATCCCTCTAAGAACTCGGCATAAATGCGGGCGGCAGAGATGATCTGGCGGACGCAGGGCCGCTTCTGGTAATATTCGGCGGTACGCTCTGAGGCTTCATAGCTAAGGGGCGTACCGCGCTTCAGTTTCAGCAGTTCGGCGCAGATGAGCGAGCCGTGCTCCTGCTGGAAACGGGCGGCCAGCTCCTGTACCAGTTTGTAGTTCTGCGACTTCCCCTGCTGGTCGCCGGGTGTCACGCTGCCGTTCTCAAGTCCGGCCAGAAGGACCAGGGCGTTGAACGCGCCGCATGACATACGCATCCGGCCGATGCCGGCACCGAAGCCGGCGCTGACGCGCAGCATCTGTTCCTCGCTATAGCCGTAGACGTCGGCAAAGGCGGCAGCCACGGACTGCGCACAGTTGAAACCCTGCATAAACAACTCTTCGGCGCGCTTCATGCGCGATGATGTGTCAATTATCATTATTCAATCTTACTGATTCTCTCCAGCGCCTCCATCAGTCGGGCGCGCGGACAGGCGATGTTCAGGCGGATGTAGCCCTCGCCCGACTGCGGGCCGTACATCGTACCGGGGTTCACCCAGACACGGGCTTTCTGCAGCAGAAGGTCGGCGTATTGTTGGGAGGTCATGCCGGTGGCCGTAATATCGACCCAAGGCAGGTAGGTGCCTTCCAAGGGACGGAGCTGCCACAGGGGGAGATGCTTTGCGGCAAAGTCGCAAAGCGCCGTGTAGTTGCCCCAGAGATACTGGCAAAGCTCGTCGAGCCACGCCTCGCTTTCGTTGTAGGCGGCGATGAGCGCCACGGGACCGAAGGGGCCGACGTCGCACACCTCGTTGATGTTGATGGCGCGGTCCAGTCGGCGGCGCCATTCAGGCTGTGCGCAGATGATGTTGGCTATCTGCAGGCCGGCAGTGTTGAACGACTTCGACGGGGAGTTCAGCACGACGCTGTTCTGGCGGCACTGTTCGCTGACGGCAGCAAAGGGCTGGAACGTGTGGCCGGGCATGATCAGCTCGCAGTGAATCTCGTCGCTCACCACCTTCACGCCGTGGCGAAGGCAGATGTCGTTCATGCGCTCCAGCTCATCGCGGGTCCAGACGCGGCCCGTCGGGTTGTGGGGGTTGCAGAGCAGGAAGACAGTGGTCTTCTCGTCGGCGCAGCAGGCTTCAAAGTCGGTCCAGTCTACCTCGAAGCGGTTCTGTTTGTTGCTGTAGTACAGCAACAGACGGGACTCCAGCACCTCGCAGCCGTTGTTGCGGATGCTGGAGAAGAAGCAGTTGTAGTCGGGCGACAGTATCAGCACTTTCTCGCCGGGCATCGTCAGCGCCTTGATGGCCACCGACATGGCCGGCACGACGCCCGTGGTGTATAGAATCTCCTCGCGATGGATGGTCCACTGGTGTCGGCGCCGGAACCACGCGATGATAGCTTCGTAGTAGTCGTTGCCAACCACCGTATAGCCGAACACTCCGTGCTCAGCCCGTTTCCTCACGGCTTTCAGGATGGCGGGAGCGGCCTTGAAGTCCATGTCGGCCACCCAGAGGGGGATAACATCGGCAGAAGGACTCTCATCCCACTTCACGCAGCCCGTGCCGCGCCGCTCTATCAGTTCGTCGAAGGGCCCACCCAAGCCCTCCCCACGGGAGGGATGTTCAATTACTTGGTGGGGACACTCATTGTCTGTTTTTTTCATTCTATAGCATTTACTGTTAAACACCCCTCCCTTCGGGAGGGCTTGGGTGGGCTTCTATCACACAATCGTTCGGCTGGCGCACGTTTTCGTCTATCGTCACGCTGCCTATCGAGTCGGCCACGATGTGCCCGCTGGTCGGGTTCTTGATGTTCTCGATGTGCCCGCGGATGTCGGCCTCCACCGTCGAATACTCGAAGACTCGGTCGCACATCGGGTCGAAGGTGCAGTTCTCGAGCACCAGGTCCTGCGTGTAGCAGAGCAGCTGCTCGCCGGCCAGGTGACAGTTCACGAGCCTGACGTTCTTCGAGTGCCAGGCCAGATACTCACCGTCGAGCACCGAGTCGTAGACGGTCACGTTCTCGCACTCCCAGAACGAGTCCTTCGTCAGGATGTTGGCGTTGTGAATCTCCACGTTGCGGCAGTACTGGAACACGTACTTCGAGTCGCTCTGCAGCCCGTCGACATAGATGTTCTGCGAGAACATGAACGGATAAGTGCCGCCGTGCAGCCGTACATTCTTCAGCCGCAGACCGTCCACGCGCCAGAACGTCTCGTCGGCGTCGGTTATCTCTACGTCCTCCATCTCCACGTTGCGCATCTCGCGGAAGAACTTCGGCCCGTCGATGCGGCAGCGGCGCATCACGAGGTCGTTGGTGTACCAGATGGCCGAACGCGAACCCTCGGCAAAATAGCAGTCCTCGATGAGTGCACCGTCGACGTGCCACCACGGATATTTGCCGTAGAACTTGCAGTTGCGGGCCTCCATGCGCTGGCACTGCTTGATGCCCGACTCGCCGTCGGTAATGGTGATGTTCTCTAACTGCAGGTCATGGGAGGCGAACAGCGGTCGCTCGCCACCGAACTTTTGGTCTTTAATCAGTTTCATGCTTAGTTTCCGGTTTCTTCATTCTTACTTTGAAGTGGTCGAAGCCCTCGCCGTAGACGCCGATGACGGCACTCTGCGACACGAAGGCCGTCGGGTCGACCTCGTTGATAATGCGGAATATCAGGTTGCTCTGGCGGCGCTTGGCCAGCACGAACAGCATCTTTACTTCTTTGCCCGAGTAGAAGCCCTGGGCGTCGACGATGGTGCAGCCACGGTGGGGCTCACGGTTGATGCGCTCGCCTATCTCGCGGTATTTGTCGGAGATGATGAAGAACTGCACCGAACGGCGCGCCGACTCCACCACCTGGTCGATACAGAAGGCAGTGACGTAGAGCACGACGTAGCCGTAGATGACCTTCTCCCAGTCGTGCAGCACGAAATAGGAACAGGAGATGATGATGACGTCGCAGATCATGATGACGCGGCCCAGCGACACGTCGCGATACTTGTTGATGATGGCCGCAATGATGTCGGTGCCGCCCGTAGAGCCGTTGTTGGCCAGGCCTAAACCGACGCCGCAGCCGCAGAACACCGCGCCGATGATGGCTGCCATGAACGGCTGGTCTGCCAACAGGTGGGCACTGTAGTGGTCGGCCACCATGCCGATGCTCACCGTCAGTGTCATCACCGCAAAGACGGTCTTGACACAGAATCTCCAGCCCAGCACCTTGAGTGCCACGGCCAGCAACACTCCGTTGATGACGAAGTAACTGAGTTGTACAGGAATGCCCGTGGCCCAGTAGAGAATGGACGACACACCGGCTACGCCGCCCGTCGTGATGTTGTTGGGCAGCAAGAACACGCCCCATCCGATGGCGTAGCTCATCATGGCGATGGTAATAATGATATAGTCGCGCAGTTCCTTTCCGAAATTTGCTCTTTTTATCGTTGCAGTCATTTCCGTTGCTATTTGCCCGCAAAGGTACAGCAATAAAATGATATGTGCAAGGAATACGCAATATTTCGCTGAAAAAAACGGCTGGTTCATAGAAATAATAATGATGAATGGACGGAATGTACTATCTTTGCACTGCCATTGCCGAAACAATATTTTAACGCTCTTTACGTTATTGTAGATGAAAAAGGAATACTGGATGAAGCAGTCAAGACAGGAGAACCTGATTTACTCGGTGGTGTGGGGCTTGCTCTTTGCTGCCCCGCTACTGAGTCATTATGTGCGTACTGTCAGCGATACCACCCTGGCGCTTGACTGGATGGAGGTACTTTTCGTATGGCGTAAGTTTGCTGTCTATCTGTTGCTGTTCCTCGTTCATAATTTCCTGTTGGCACCGCTGCTGATACACGGACATAGGCGTGTGGCATATTTCTCCATCGTAGCCGTGGTGCTGCTGTCGTTCGCCATATATCAGTGCAACAGCAGACCAGGCCCGTCGCCTATAGACAGTCAAGGACTGAGAATGGGTATGGCACACCGTCACGGTCCTCCACCGCCGGAACACAATCCTCGTGAGTTCTCACATGGCAGGAGACCTCCTGTCGGAGGCGAGCGCGACATCATGGCCATCGTGATGCTTATCCTGATGTTCGGAGCCAACCTCGGCATCAAGGGCTATTTTCGCAGCCGCGAAGACCGTAAACGTCTGGCCGAACTGGAAAAGCAGAATCTGGAACACCAGTTGGAATATCTGCGCTACCAGATTAACCCGCATTTCTTTATGAATACACTCAACAACATCCATGCACTCATTGACATCGACCCAGTGAAAGCCCAGGAGACCGTTGTCGAACTTTCAAAGATGATGCGCTTCGTCCTTTATGAGGGTGACAGAAACACCGTGCCGCTGACGAAGGAGTTGGAATTCATACGCACATACGTGGAACTGATGCGCCTCCGATATACCGACAGGGTCAACATTGCTCTCACAACACCCGCCGACGTGCCAGACCGGAACGTTCCGCCGCTGATACTCATTTCGTTCATCGAGAATGCCTTCAAACATGGTATCAGCTATCAGCATCCGTCGTTCATCGACATTCGGATTTCCGTCGAAGGGGAATCGTTACATTTCGTATGCCGTAATTCGAAGGCTGATGCTTCAAATCAAGAGAAAGGCGGCGTGGGACTTGCCAACGTACGTAAGCGCCTCAATCTGCTCTACCACAAGAATTTTACGCTCGCCATCAGTGACGGGCCGGAGATTTACAATGTTGAATTAATTATACCGTTATGATTCGTTGTCTCGCCATCGATGATGAGCCTTTGGCTCTTCAACAACTCGCCAGCTATATCAATAAGCTGTCGTTCCTCGAGCTCACCGCCCAGTGTCAGAGTGCCGTGCAGGCTCGTGAGTTCTTGGAACAAGAATCCGTTGATGCCGTCTTCTGCGACATCAATATGCCCGACCTCAACGGCATGGATTTCGTAAAGTCGCTCATTGTGCCGCCGCTTGTCGTATTCACCACGGCTTATTCCGAGTACGCTGTCGAAGGCTTTCGCGTCAATGCCGTGGACTATCTTCTCAAGCCCTTTGGCTTTCAGGAATTTCAGCGTGCCGCCAACCGTCTCAAGGAGAGATACTCTTCACTCTTACCCCAGTCTCCTGCTTCCTCAAACGAGGACATCCTCTTCCTCAAGTCTGACTATCGTATCGTCAAGGTCAGCATACCCGAAATACGATACATCGAAGGCATGAGTGAGTATCTGAAGGTCTGGATCGAAGGCCAGCCCAAGCCCGTCATCACCCTGCTGTCCATGAAGAAAATGGAGGAACGGCTTCCTGGCTATTTCATGCGCATCCACCGTTCCTACATCGTAAACCTCAACAAGATTCAGGAAGTCAATAAGAATCGCATCATCATGGATGCCAACTCCTACCTTCCCATCGGAGACCTGTACAAAGAAACCTTCCAAGCGTATCTCAGCAACAGGTTCTTCAAATGACCGTCAATGTGTCGCGGTCATCGTCGGGCGTTGCCGTCGGCTATCAGTTCCAACAGTCGGTCGACGGCCTCTTCTTCAGGAATGTTTTTCGCTACACACTCCTTTTGGCGATAGAGGGAGATTTTTCCGCGCCCGGCGCCCACGTAGCCGTAGTCGGCATCGGCCATCTCACCAGGGCCGTTGACGATGCAGCCCATGATGCCAATCTTCAGACCGACAAGGTGGCTGGTGGCGGCTTTGATGCGGGCTATCGTGTCCTGTAGGTTGTAGAGGGTGCGGCCACAGCCGGGACAGCTGATGTACTCCGTCTTGGTAAACTTGATGCGGGCAGCCTGGAGAATGGCGTCGGCGAGGGCCGTCAGGGCCTGCGGCGCGAACTGCGCTGTGGGTGACGTAAGCTCTAACTTCGTAGCGCGGCGGTCTATGAGCAGGGCGCCGACGGCCATGGCGGCCTTCAGCTGGAAGGCTTCCCAGTCGGGCTCGTCGATTGTCAGGGTGATGGTGCCGTCCTTGATACTGGCCTCAGCCTGAGCGCGCAAGGCCGTACATTCCCCGATGGAATCGACGATTGTCCGTGCTACGGGAATCTCACACTCCGGCTCCTCACTCAGTGAGACTCGGATGGTGTCGCCTATGCCCTCGGTTAGCAGAGCGCCGATGCCGACGGCACTCTTGATGCGACCGTCTTCGCCCTCACCGGCCTCGGTGACACCGAGATGCAAGGGGTAGTGTATGTCCTCACTGTCCATTGTCTTGACCAACAGGCGGACAGTCTGTACCATGACGACGGTGTTGGAGGCCTTGATGCTGATGACTACGTCGTCGAAGTGTTCGCGGCGGAAGATGCGCAGGAACTCCATACAGCTCTCTACAACACCCTCTGGGGTGTCGCCGTAGCGCGACATGATGCGGTCGCTGAGCGAACCGTGGTTCACGCCGATGCGGACCGCAGTCTTGTGCTCCTTGCAAATATTGATAAAAGGTACGAGGCGGTCCTCGATTTTCTTCAGCTCCTCGCTGTACTCCTCGTCGGTGTACTCTAAGTGCTTGAACGTGCGGCCCGGGTCAACGTAGTTGCCCGGATTGATGCGCACCTTCTCGCAATACAGGGCGGCGATGTCAGCCGTGTGGGCCGTAAAGTGAACATCGGCCACGAGGGGCTGTGGGTAACCGTCGGCTTTCAGACGTGCCGAAATGTTCTTCATGTTCTCGGCCTCGCGGATGCCCTGTGTGGTGAAGCGCACCAGTTCACCGCCGGCATCGATGATGCGCTTGGCCTGTGCCACCGATGCTTCAGTGTCGTTGGTGTCGGTTGTTGCCATTGACTGGATGCGGATAGGGCTTTCGCCGCCGATGGTGATGCTGCCGACGTGAGTGACGCTGCTAATTCGTCTTGTACTCATATTTGATTTCTGCTAATTCCTTGTTCGCCTTCTCTATCTTCGACTTCAGGCCGGCTTTGTAATCGCGGAGTCGCCGGGCTGTCTGCTCATCACTGAGAGCCAGCATCTCGACAGCGAGGATGGCCGCGTTCTGGGCACCGTTTACGCCGACGGTAGCCACAGGGATGCCCGGCGGCATCTGGATAATGGAGAGCATAGCGTCAAGCCCGTCGAGCATACCCTTGATAGGCACGCCGATGACGGGCAGTGTGGTGGAGGCGGCGATGACGCCGGGCAGGGCGGCGGCCATGCCTGCTGCAGCAATGATGACCTTCAGTCCGCGCTCTTCGGCGGTACGTGCGAACTGCTCTACGGCGTCAGGCGTGCGGTGGGCCGAGAGGGCGTTGACTTCAAAAGGCACCTGCAGCTCGTCGAGCAGCTTGCAGGCTTTCTCCATGACGGGCAGGTCGCTGGTACTGCCCATGATAATGCTTACTAATGGTTTCATTTGATATTTCGTTATGACGTTGTCACGTTATAAATAGATAATCCCCACCACGGCGCAGGCACAGCCGACTACGAAGCCGACCACGACCTGAAGCAGCGAGTGCTGTCGTAGTATCATGCGGCTGGAGCCAAGGATGCCCGCCACGATGAGCACCAGGCAAAACCACCACATGGGATTGAAGCGGAATATCTCCGAGAATACGTACAGTGCCCCGGCCACCCCGCCGATAGCTGCCATGTGGGTGGAGATTTTCCACCATACGTTGATGAGCGCGCAGAACACTTGTATAATCAGCGCACTGCTCACGATGCTGCGCATGAAGTAGGGCGTGTGCATCCGCTCCATGATGTAAAGGCAGGTGAAGTAGCAGAGTATGGAGATGACGTATGGCACGATGCGCCGCTCACGACTGCCTAGTTCTATGAGTGTCCATCCTTGGTAGCGCCGGTACAGATGTATGAGGAACGTCGGCAGCAGAATGGTGAAGAAGTACACCACGGCCAGGATGTAGAACTTGTAGTCGAGCGGATATTGGCTGAGAGAGCTCAGGAAGAACAATACTACCAGTCCTAACATGGGCAGGTAGAACGGTGTGAACACCATGCTGGCTACTCTGGCAGCCGTGATGATTTGTCTTTCTCTGGTAAGTCTTTTCATTGTTATCTCATTTCCTCAGTCTCGCTACAGGGATTCCTAACTGTTCGCGGTATTTGGCTACTGTGCGCCGGGCGATAGGGAATCCTTGTTCGGCCATCAGTCTGGTCAGCGCGTCGTCACTCAGCGGCTTGCGCTTGTCCTCGCCATCAATAATGTCGCGCAGGGCTGCCTTGATTCTCCGTGTCGACAACTCCTCGCCCTGGCTGGTGGTATAGCTGTCGCTGAAAAAGTGGCGCAGGGGGAACGTGCCCCACCGCGTCTGGGCGTATTTTGAGTTTGACACGCGCGAGACTGTTGACAGGTCAAGTCCCGTCCGCTCGGCTACGTCCTTCAATATCATGGGCTGCAGCGAAGCCTCGTCGCCGTCGAGGAAGAACTGCCGTTGCAGTTGGATGATGGCCTTCATGGTGACGGTCAGCGTGTGGCGTCGTACGCGGATGGCCTCGATGAAGCCTTGGGCGGCGTC
This sequence comes from uncultured Prevotellaceae bacterium, assembly GCA_946185285.1. Classification (GTDB taxonomy): domain Bacteria; phylum Bacteroidota; class Bacteroidia; order Bacteroidales; family Bacteroidaceae; genus Prevotella. The sequence continues at coordinate 9,756 of CAMHIS010000028.1, read as the reverse complement.
AACTTTCCTTTTGATATAGAGCAGGGCCTCCTTCTGCTGTCGGCTGATATGCTCCTTGCCCTGCTGGTACTCTTTCATGGAGTCGGCGAACGACTGCGACACTTTCAGTTCGGGCATTTCTCCCTGGTTCAGCGTGAAGGTGATGGTGCCGTCGTCGCTGGTGTCGACGATGAAGTCGGGCGTTATCTGCTGTAGTGAGCGTCCGACTGTCTCGCCCATCGATGCTCCTGGCTTGGGGTTCAGGCGGCGCAGTTCGCCGAAGAGGGCTTTTGCCTGCAAGTCGCTTAGTTTCAGCGAGGTCTTGATTTTGTCCCAGTGTTTCTTTGTGAATGCCTCGAAGTAGTCAGTGACAACCCGCTTCATCAGTTCCTTCACCCGCGAGTCGTCGCGTCGTTCTATCTGCAGCAGCAGGCACTCCTGCAGCGAGCGGGCTCCGATGCCGGCCGGGTCTAATTGCTGCAGCTTCATCAGCACTTGCTCTATCTCCTGGATAGTGGCATCGATGTTGTGATAGACGGCCAGTTCGTCGCTGATAGCTTCCAAGGGCTTGCGTATGAGACCGTCGTCATCGAGTGATCCTATCAGGTACTCCATGATAGACTGTTCGCGCTCCGTCAGGTCTGCCAGACGCATCTGCTCCTTCAGTTGGTCATAGAATGAGACGCCATTGCCGTAGACCATTTCTTCGCGCTCTTCGCCGATGTTGTTGCCACCTTGGTAGACAGGGAGTTCTTCGTCGTCGCGCCCGATGTTTTGCAGTGCCTCGTCGAGAGCCGACTGCCGGTCCTCTCGTTCGCGCAGACTGTCGTAGTCGTCAGGGGCTTCCGGAGTATCCGCACTTTCCTGATAGTCAAGATTGTCGGGTAACTCCGGGCTTTCCGTCCCGATTTCCAGGGCCGGGTTGTCGTCCATCTCGGCATTGACGCGCTCTATGAGCTGCGTGATGGGCAGCTCCGTCAGCTGGGCTTGCAGCAGTTGCTGCTGCGAGAAGCTCTGTGCCAGTTTCTGCTCCTGCTTCTGTTCCTGTATCTGGCTCTGACTCATGCGTAATATACTTTCAGTTTTTCGGCCAGGGCGGCTAACTCTTCTGTGTCGCCGTTGCCGTAGCGCTGCCATATTGACTGACAAGGCAGCAGCAGGGGGCTGAATGTCACGTCGCGGCGGTTCAGGTATGGGTCGCAGTGCTGGAATACCTCCAACAGCTCCACCACGTCGTCTGTCCCCACTTTCACCAGTTGGGCCAGTTCCTGTACTTCAGGTGTGTTCCTGACCATCGTGGCCGGCGTCAGTCGGAAGTAGAGGTCGAGCACCAGTGTCAGTACCACTGGCGTTATCCGCTCGTTCTCAGGCAGAGGCTCCCAGTCCTTTTCCCACGTCTGGTTCAGCTCCACGCCGTTATAAAACTCGTCGGCACGCCCGAAGCCCGCCATCTCGCGTAGCAGGCGTGCAGCTCGTGCCAACTTACGGGGATTGTCACTGTAGGTCTGCCAGATACGTTCTATGCGAGGTGTCTCAAGACTGGAAATCTCCTTCATCTTTTCCATCAGGACCTGCGGATGAATGTGTAGCTCCAGTGCCAGCGTTACCATTTCACGGCTGTACATGGGCTTCACACCGACAGGCCGGCGCAGGTAGATTTGCATCAGGAGCAGCCAGTAGTCATCTTGCCATTTTAAGTTTTTTGCCATAAGCTTCCCGTTTTGACTGCAAAGGTACAAAATTATATAGAAATGCAAGATGAGAAGCGGAAAATATTTAGTAATTTTGTGCGCAAAGCTACAAAAACGACCTAAAAGGTCGGTATTTGCCTTCTTCTTGCGGTCTTATGCCAACGTATGCTGGTCGAGGAATCGCGACACGTCGTCCTTGTAATTTTCGGAAATGGGAACGCTCTCCGTACCGTACATGATGCGCTGGCGGTCTACGGTGACGATGTTCGTCATGTGGGCAATATAGGAACGGTGGGTGCGCAGGAACTCAGGGCGGGGCAGCAGTTCTTCGAGGCGCTTCATGTTGATAAGTGACATGATGCGCTCGCCATTCGTCAGGCAGATTTGCACATAGTCCTTCAGTCCTTCGATGTAGAGAATGTCGTTGAGCATGATGCGCACAAGCCGGTAGTCGCTCTTGACGAAGATGAAACGGTCTTCGCGCGTCACTATCTGCTGGCTCTGGGTGGCAAACCACTCCAATGCCTTGTTGACGGTTTCGGCGAAGGTCTCGAAGCTGATGGGCTTCAGCAGGTAGTCGAAGGCCGCCACCTTGTAGCCGTCGATGGCATACTGCTTGAAGGCGGTGGTAAAGACGATGCGCGTCTGTTTGGGTATGAGCCGTGCAAACTCCATGCCCGACAGTTCGGGCATCTGGATGTCGAGGAACAGCAGGTCGACGGGCGCGCTGCGCAGTCCGGTCATGGCGGTCAGCGCACTGTTGTAGACGCCAGTCAGCATCAGACTTGACATTTCTTTAGCATAGCTCTCCAGGAGCTGGGCGGCCAGGGGCTCGTCGTCGATAATGGCACAGGTTAGTCTCATCTTTGTTTCAGTCTGTTTGTTTTGTTGGTATTATCAATAGGTGTGAGCGGTAGACGGTTTGGTCGGCCGACGGACCGTACTCCCATCGATAGTGGTTGGGGTAGGTCAGTTCCAGGCGTTTCTGCACCTGTGTCAGTCCGATGCCGTGACCACTTTCGTCGTTGGCCGTCTTGGGGTGGTTCGAGTTCTCGATGCAGAAGTCAATTTGTTCCTTGTCGGCCTTTAGGCTGATGCTGATAAAGCTCTCGCGGGTGGGACTGATGCCGTGCTTGAAGGCGTTCTCCACCAGCGGTATCAGAATGAGCGGCGCTATCTTTGCCTCATTCTTTGCCTCGCTGGCATCGAAGTTAACCTTTACCGGCTCCGGCAGCCGAATCTTCATCAGTTTGATGTAACTCTCAATGAACTTTACCTCGTCCTCCATCTGCACTTTGTCCTCCATGTTGTCGTAGAGCATGTGGCGCAGCATGGCCGACAGCTGCTGGATGGCCTCCTGGGCGCGCCGCGTGTCGAAGGCCGTCAGGGCGTAGATGTTGTTCAGCGTGTTCAGCAGGAAGTGGGGGTTCATCTCGTAGCGCAGGTTGCTCAGTTCGGCGTCGGCGCGTGCCGCCTCTGCCGTCAGCCGTGCTTCCTCAGACTCCTGCCACAGCGAGCCTAACCTCATGGAGACGGCAATCATCACCGACACGGCCATGTTGAACACGAAGCCGCGCCCAATGCCTAACCAGTAGTGCATGGCGATGGCCAGTATCGTTACCAGGACGATGTTGGCCACCCAGAGCACGGGCTTTTGCCCCTGCATGTAGAAGCGGGGGGTCAGCCACAGGTAGTTGATGTAGAACAGCGTCACCACCGTTGCCGTCGGTATGAGCGACAGCGGATACTCTATCTGCCGAAGCGTCATCGGCAGCAGAAACAGCACGCCCCAAGTGGCGATGTGCGACAGTACGGTGTACGTACCTTTCTTTATCATGCTATGCCTGCTTGGTTTTCGTGGCCTTGATGAAGTAGACGATCAGCAACACGTATGCCAAGAGCGAGCAGACCTCGCTCAGCGGGTTGGCTAACCACGACTCGCTGACGGGGTTGAAGCCGCCGAAGCGCAGCAGGGCGCTCACCACGCCCATCAGGGCACCGCCGGCAATGAAGCCGCTGGCCAGAAGCGTGCCCTTCTCGCCGCGGGCCTCGTTCACGGCTTTGTCCTTCGACCGTGTGGTGACGTACCAGTTGATGGCACCGCCGACGACCAACGGCACGTTCAGTTCCATCGGGATGAACATACCCAGCGCGAAGGCCAGCGCCGGCACCTTGCAGAGCGTCAGCACCACGGCCAGCAGGGCACCGATGGCATAGAGCAGCCACGGCGCGCCGACGCCGTTCATCAGCGGGTCGATGACCGCTGCCATCGCATTGGCCTGCGGGGCGGCCAGCTGCCCTGAGGCGAAGCCGTAAGTCTCGTTCAGCAGCATCATCACGCCGCCGACGGTAGCCGCTGAGACCAGCGTGCCGAGGAACTTCCACGTCTCCTGCTTCCTCGGCGTCGTGCCGAGCCAGTAGCCTATCTTCAGGTCGGTGATGAACGCCCCGGCCATGGCCAGTGCCGTACACACTACGCCGCCCATAATCAGGGCAGCCACCATGCCGCTGGTGCCGTTCAGACCCACGCCCACCATGACCACCGAGGCCAGGATGAGCGTCATCAGCGTCATGCCGCTGACGGGGTTCGACCCCACGATGGCGATGGCGTTAGCCGCTACCGTCGTAAAGAGGAACGCGATGACCGCCACCAGCACAATGGCCACCAGTGCCTGCAGCATGTTGCCGTCCATCACGCCGAACCAGAAGAACAGGAACGTCAGCACGATGGTCACTATCGACGCAATGGCAATGAACCGGAACGGCAAGTCCTTGCTCGTTCGCTGCGACTCCGTCGCAGCCTCCCCGCCACCTTTCATCTCCTTGGCTGCCAGGCCCACGGCGCTCTTGATGATGCCCCACGACTTGATAATACCGATGATGCCGGCCATGGCGATGCCGCCGATGCCGATTGACTTGCCGTAGGCCTTGAATATCTCCTCAGGCGACATGTCGCCAACGGCTGTCGTGATGCTCGGGTCCCACTGGTTAAGCACGTCGCCGCCGAAGAGCAGCGCCATGCCGGGCACGATGAGCCACCACACGCTGAGCGATCCCAGCGTGATAATCAGCGCGTATTTGAAGCCGACGATATAGCCCAAGCCCAAGACGGCCGCGCCGGTGTTGATCTTGAACACCAGCTTGGCCTGGTCGGCCAGTTGCTCGCCCCAGCCGACGACGCGGCTCGTGAAGTTCTCGTTCCACCAGCCGAAGGTGGCCACGATGAAGTCGTACAGACCGCCTGTCAGGCCGGCCATGAGCAGAGGCTTGGCCTGGTCGCCGCCCTTGGCGCCGCTCACCAGCACCTGCGTCGTCGCCGTAGCCTCGGGGAAGGGGTACTTGCCGTGCATGTCGCTCACAAAATACTTGCGGAACGGTATGAGGAACAGTATGCCGATGATGCCGCCAAGCAGCGAGGCAATGAATATCTTCAGGAACGATGCCGACATCTCGGGATACTTTGCCTGCAGGATGTAGATGGCGGGCAGCGTGAAGATAGCACCGGCTACCACGGCACCCGAGCAGGCGCCTATCGACTGGATGATGACGTTCTCGCCCAAGGCCTTCGACCGCTTGGCCGCCGTTGACACACCCACGGCGATGATGGCTATCGGGATGGCGGCCTCGAACACCTGTCCCACCTTCAGGCCCAGGTAGGCAGCGGCGGCCGAAAAGAGCATCGCCATCAGCACGCCCCACGTCACCGACCACGTGTTCACCTCGGGGTACTGACCTTTCGGCGACATCAGTGGTTCGTACTCTTCTCCCTCTTTCAGTTCGCGGAATGCGTTCTCCGCCAACTGCGTCTTAATCTCGTATTCTTTTGGTTCCATAATCATGTCCGTTACAATTCGCTTCTATAACTAAGGTTACTTTGCTATTATTCATGTTTGCTTTCGTCTATTCGCACAATGTGCTGCAAAGATAGCGCAAAAAAGAGAAAACGCCAAACTTTCTTGCTATTTTTCTATAGGTATGTCATTTTTTTGGCATCTATAACTTTTGCCCAGCCCGGTGAAATCCTGAAACGGAAAGAACTCCAAATCTGCCGTCAATCTCACAAATAAGAGAGTTCTAAATCCGTCACATCCGTCACATCTACGTAAACAACAGACAATCAGATGGATACGTGATAACGGATGATGGTGGCGGATGACGGATGCACCGCGCATTCCCGTGCGCCAAGCTTCTTTGCCAAATGTTCACGTGCGGTGAATCATCGTTCACCGCACGTGAATCATTACAGCCGTCGGAGCATATCGCCATCCGTCACCCGTCACCATCATCCGTCACCACGTAACACGCTCAGCATAAGGCAGTTAGGGCGAAGGTGACGGATTGACGGATAAAAACCGTTTTTGCCTACAGGCTGAAGAAACCGAAGAAGTAGGCGGCGGCCACCCAGTTGCGGTTGGTCATGTTACGGGCCTCGCCCACGCGTGAACCGTTTTTGTAGACATCGCCGTTGGAGCGTATCTCGCCGACGCGGCGACCGTCCTCGTAGATGTCACCGTTGGAGCGTATTTCGCCGACGCGGCGGCCGTCCTTGTAGACGTCGCCGTTGGAGCGGATTTCACCCTTGCGCGAGCCGTTGACATAGATGTCGCCGCTGGAGCGGAACTCACCCTTGCGCGAGCCGCCGATATAGACGTCGCCGTTAGAACGTATCTCGCCTTTGCGCGAGCCGCTGACGTACAGGTCCATGCCGCTACTGCTCGACGATGATGTCGAGGCGGAACGGGTCGTCGTAGCCGATGTTGTCGTAGCAGGCCGCGTCGTGGCTGAGGCGGCACGGGTAGTCGTGGTGGCTGTCCGTGTTGCTGAATTTGTGGCGGCAGACTGTGCTTGGGCCTGCTGTACGCTGTAGTATGGATTGTCGTTGCTGCTGTTGGTGCCAGTGATGGTACCCACGGCGGAAGCCACGCTTCCAATGGTGTACTGCGCACTGTTGATGTCGTACATGGCGCTGTTGATACTCGATAGTGCGTTGCCGCAGGCAGAGAGTGCTGTCATCAGGGCGCCGGCAGTAATAATGGTGATGAAGGTCTTTTTCATTCTCTTAATGGTTTATTGGTTCGTAGTGTGGATTTGTCATAAGATGCTCTCACCCTCGATGTACTGCGACATGAACAGATGTTCGCCGTCGTAGACGACATAGGAGAACTGGCTGATCCAGTCGCCGAGGATTAACATCCGAGCCTTCTTGGTAAGCTGCAGGTCGACCTCGATGTGGCGGTGGCCGTAGATGAAGTAGTCGACGTTAGAGTGGTACTGAATGTAGCGCTTGGTGTAGAGCACCAGGTGCTCGCGGTCCTCGCCCATGTAGGCTGGCGGCCCGTCGGCCTCGTGGCTCAGTCGCGAGTGCTTGGCCCACGTCTGGCCGAACCACATGCCCCAGCGGGGGTGGATTGCCGAGAAGAGCCACTGGCAGGTGCGGTTGTGGAATATCCAGCGTATGAACTTGAACGAGCGGTTGGGGTCGCCGAGGCCGTCGCCGTGGGCCATGAAGAATATCTTGCCGTAGATCTCGGTGGTGAGTGGCTTGTGATGGAGTATGACACCACACTCCCGCTCCAGGTAGTCGTAGGCCCAGATGTCGTGGTTGCCGGTGAAGTAGTGCACCTCGACGCCCATGTCGGTCAGTTCCGACAGCTTGCCGAGGAACCGCGTGTAGCCCTTAGGCACGACGTAGCGGTATTCGTACCAGAAGTCGAACATGTCGCCGAGCAGGTAGACTGCCGCCGCCTTCTCCTTGATGCTGTCAAGGAAGCGCACGAGCCGCCGCTCCTGCATCCGTCCGTGCTCAATGGCCCAGGAACCGAGGTGGGCATCGCTGAGGAAATAGATACTCTTCATCTCTCATTTCATATCTTAGTCAAATCCCAACTCTACTCGCGCTTCTTCGGTCATCATCGACTGGTCCCAGGCGGGCTCGAAGACCAGGTTGACGTTGGCGGCCTTGATGCCGGCCACACCCTCGACCTTCGTGCGCACGTCTTCAAGGATGAAGTCGGCGGCGGGACAGTTCGGGGCGGTGAAAGTCATGTCGAGGTCGACGGTGGCGTCGTCTTTGACGTCAATCTTGTAAATCATACCCAAGTCAAAGATGTTGACGGGAATCTCAGGATCGTAGACGGTCTTCAGCACGTCGACGATATGCTCCTCGAGGAGCGTCTTCTCTTGTTGTGTCATGTTATTGCTGTACGGGTACTTCGAAAGTGGGAATACTTGAGTCTACAGGAACGAACTTGACAGAGAGCAGTTTACCGGTGAAGCTGTCGTAGATGGGAACGACTTCGGCAAAGACCTTGTCGGGTAGGCCTGGCTCGCCTTGGTCGCCCTTGTCGCCCTTGTCACCTTGGTCTCCTTTTTCTCCCTTTTCTCCCTTGTCGCCTTTGTCGCCCTTGGCGCCTTTGTACAGACCGGCGGTTATCCAGGTCTTACCTTCGTCGAGGGTGATTTCCCAAGTATTATTGATGATGTTGATACGGATGCGGGGTATAGTGGTGTCGCCGACAGCCGAATTGCCGGTCTCGCCCTTCTTGCCGTCGGTGGGTGTGGCACTGACAGGCAGCCCGGAGCCGTCGCTCTTGATGAGAGGCTTACCGTTGAAGGTCCAGTAGTATTTACCGTCTTCGCCTAAGATGATGCCTAATACGGCATCGCCGGTGTCGCCTTGCAGACCCTTGTCGCCGGTTTCACCTTTGTCGCCGGTTTCACCTTTGTCGCCGGTTTCACCCTTGTCGCCGGTTTCACCCTTGTCGCCCTGCTGGCCCTTGTCGCCGGTTTCACCTTTGTCGCCGGTCACGCCTTTGTCGCCGGTTTCACCTTTGTCGCCTTGCTGGCCCTTGTCGCCGGTCTCACCCTTGTCGCCGGTTTCACCTTTGTCGCCGGTCACGCCTTTGTCGCCGGTTTCACCTTTGTCGCCTTGCTGGCCCTTGTCGCCGGTCTCACCCTTGTCGCCGGTTTCACCCTTGTCGCCGGTCACACCTTTGTCGCCGGTTTCACCCTTGTCGCCTTGCTGGCCCTTGTCGCCGGTCTCACCTTTGTCGCCGGTTTCACCTTTGTCGCCGGTTTCACCTTTGTCGCCTTGCTGGCCCTTGTCGCCTTGCAGGCCCTTGTCGCCGGTCTCACCCTTGTCGCCGGTTACGCCTTTGTCGCCGGTTTCACCCTTGTCGCCGGTTTCACCCTTGTCGCCCTGCTGGCCTTTCTCGCCATTCTTGAGCACGATGGGGTCCTTGTTGTCGTTGAACGTGATGATGAAGGCATCGTCCTGCTGCTGCAGATCGGTGATGTAACCGTGCGACTCTACGACGGCTACAATGCGCTTGAGAGCTTCCATCTGGTTGGTGAAGTCGAGTGTCGAACTCTCCAGCACCTCGACACGCTGGCCTAAGTCGCGCAGGTCGTCGATGTATTCGTTACAGGCTGTCAGTCCCATAAGGGCTACGACGGCCAGTGAAATCTCTATCCTTTTCATGTTGCCGTGTATTTGTCGTTATTTAGCGGAGTAGGCAGGAATGGTGAATGCCCATCCGTTGTTGAGCACGAAAGTAACTTCCTTGAGAGTAATGCCGTCGTCGCCTACGATGGGCCTGATTTCCTTGAACATATTGGTGGCGTTGACACCCGGATCGCCCTTGTCGCCCTTGTCGCCTTGGTCGCCTTGGTCGCCCTTGTCGCCCTTGTCGCCTTGGTCGCCCTTGTCGCCCTTGGGACCGGTGGCAGAGATGGCTTTGCCGTCGGAAGTATAGATGTAGTTCCAGACGATACCACGGTCGATGGATATCTGCCAGAAGCCTTCGTCAGTGATGCGCAGTTGCGGCGAGATGCCGTCGTCACCCTTTTCGCCGTCCTTACCGTTGGCACGTATCATAATGGTCTGTCCGAGGGAGTTTGTGGTGGTCAGGGGTTCGCCGTTGACGAACCAGTAGACATTGGTGTCGCTGGGATTGCTGGGGTTCATACCGACGGAAATCAGCGGTGCGGTGCCGGTATTGCCCTTTTCGCCCTTCTCGCCTTGGTCGCCCTTCTCGCCCTGGTCGCCCTTTTCGCCTTGGTCGCCCTTTTCGCCTTGGTCGCCCTT
>CAMHIS010000027.1 GCA_946185285.1 uncultured Prevotellaceae bacterium | reverse complement strand
CAGACGGTGAACGCCTACTATAACCCTACCACGAACGAAATCTGCTTTCCTGCTGGTATTCTGCAAGTTCCGTTCTTTGATATGACGGCTGACGATGCCTTTAACTATGGTGCCATCGGCGTGGTTATCGGCCACGAGATGACCCACGGTTTCGATGACCAGGGACGCCAGTTCGACAAGGATGGAAATATGCACGACTGGTGGAAGGAGTCGGACGGAAAGAACTTTACAGAGCGCACAGACAAGTATGCCGACTTCTTCTCGGGAATCAGTGTGTTGCCCGACCTGAAAGCCAACGGCCGGCTGACGCTCGGCGAGAACCTGGCCGACCACGGCGGACTGATGGTGGCCTATGCCGCTTATAAGAACGCCACGAAGAACCAACCGCTGCCCGTCATCGACGGTCTGACAGCGGACCAGCGCTTCTTCCTTGCATACGCCGGGGTGTGGGCAGGCAACATCACGGAGGCGGAAATACGTAACCGTACAAAGAGCGACCCCCACTCGCTGGGACGATGGCGCGTGAACGGTGCCCTGCCGCACATAGATGCCTGGTATGAGGCCTTTGGCGTAAAGGAGGGCGACAGTATGTTCATTCCGAAGGAAAAACGCCTGCAATTGTGGTGAATTAGCTACTCCTGAAGGGAAAAATGCCGTCGTAAATGAAAATTTATGGCGGTTTTTTTGTGGATTTAGTTTTTTTTCATATCTTTGCACGAATAAAAGGACTCATTATTGTATATGACGGAAGAGAGGACTCTGAGGAGTGATACGGGGGTGGCAGTGACACCGCCACTGCACAGCGGACAAGCGGCAGCTCAGCCGGTCGGGGGGGCTGTAGAGGCTGCCCAGGCGCGGACGGGCTTGAAGTGCCCGATGTGTGGCAATGACATTGATGGTGATGCTGACTACTGTGAGTCGTGCCACCGCTATGTTAATTTTGAAGTGTGCAGTTTCTGCGGTACAAGTATGGGGGCTGAGGAAATGTACTGCCATGAATGCGGAAATCCGCGTGGAGGCATTGTCTGTCCGATGTGCAATACGCTGAACGACTTCTCGTTCTGCAAGGTTTGCGGTACTCCCCTGACTGACGAGGCCCGTGCTTTGGCTGAGAGCTTGAAGGGTCTTCCTGATTACCAGTTGATGGAGGGCTTGTCGCGAGAACTTGAGAGCCTTGACATGGAGGAGTCTTACCGTAATGAGCAGGACGTTATTCGCTGCCGTGAGAATGAAAAGTTGCGTGAGCGTGTGCTGATGTTGCTGGGGAGAGATAAGGGGAACGTGAACGGGAACGTGGACGGGAACGTGGACGGGAACGGAAGGAAGATGCGCTCGGTGGAGGAGCTTCGGCAGACGAAGGAGGAGAAGATTCGGCTGTTGACCGAGGCGCTTGAGCGTATGGCGGTGCCGGCGGTACCTTCGCCCGTTAAGGCCCGGAACTATGCCATGGCTCAGAAACCGATGGGGGTGAAAGTAGCCTGGGTGTGTAACTGGAAGCGTGCGATTCATTCGAGTCCATGTGGCTGCGGTAAGCCTCATCTCGGTGGAAAGTGGGTGATTTTAGGAGGTGAGAAGTGAGGGAATGAGTAGTATAGAGGATAGAACGGTAGGCTTGGGCAGTGACGAAGTGCAGCAGACTGTCAGAGCGGGAGTGGAAGCAGAAGCTTCTGCTGTGAGCAGTGGACTGTTTGTCCTGAAAGGCGTTGAGTACCGGAAGGTCAGGTGCTTGAACTCGTTGTCAGGTGAAGCGCAGGTCTTTCTGGTTGAGCATGGCAGAAACGAAAACGGAAAGTTGTTCGTTCTGAAAGTGTACTATCCGAACTTTGACACGAACAAGAAACTGTTGAAGAGGATTCATTCCTTTAACTTCGAGATGATAGTGCGGTTGTATGACTACGGTAAGACTTACGTAGATGGCAAATATCGCGACTACGAGCTGATGGAATATCTGTGCGGTGGTACGCTGAGCGAATATAAGTTGAAAGGCGACCTGAACCAGTTCCGCCGGATAGCTCTTCAAGGGGCGGCAGCATTGGCCTATTGCCATAACAACAATATCCTGCACAAGGACGTGAAGCCGGGCAACTTCTTTTTCCGTGACGAGTCTCACGACGAGCTGGTGCTGGGTGACTTCGGAATTTCGTCGATGAATGAAGACGATAACGTTAACCCTAACCCTAACCCTAACGGGAACGAAAACAGGAGCGGAAGGGGGTATAGGACTACTCAGGCACGTACTCCGACTTATGCTGCTCCAGAAATGTATTCGGATGTGATAGACGGTGTCGTGGAACTGACGCCGGCGGCCGACTATTATTCGCTGGGCATGACGCTGTTTGCGCTGTGGCTTGGTGAGAACCCGATGAGTTCGAATGAACGTGTGATGATGCGACAGAAGAACGAGGGGCGTCTGCCGAGGATTGACGAACTGCCTGAGACGGTCAAGCTCATCGTACAGGGCCTGACGGCGGTGAACCCTCAGAGCCGCTGGGGTTATAACGAAGTCGAGAAATGGTTCTTGGGCAAGAAGGTGGATGTGGACATCAGTTCGCCCTTCCTGAGATACAGTAATTTCGTTGTAGACCCTGACCGTAACTTAGTGGCTTCGAACCTGCGGGAGCTGATACCGCTTCTCATTGAGAACGAGCGTCTGGCCACGGGTTATCTCTACAGCGGACGAATCAGCCAGTGGTTAGAGTCATGCGGTAACATGAAGCAGGCCACAGTCGTGAAGGACATCGTCGTGAACAGATATCCTGTTGACCAACATGCGGGCCTGATGGCGAGCATCTATGCCATGGAGCCCACTTACCCTTACAGGGACGTGACGGGTAACCTGTTTGACGACGTTCATAGTATTGCCTTGTCTTTGTTGAGGTATATAGACCAGTATTCGCTGCTGCTGAGGAACCCCAACGACTCATTCTTTCTCTATATGGAATCGCACTCGGACTGCGACGTCGACCGCCTTCGCTCTTATTTCGCAAAGGACGAAGTAAGCGGCGCCGAACCGGATTACCGTATCGGCATACTCCGCTGCGTATATGAGATTGCCAACGAGATACCGTTCTTGGCTAATCATCCGTCAGCGACGATAGAGCAGATAGTGCACTCGTTTGGTTATGAGAAACTGTCGGAAGACGAATGGCGGAGCCTTACCGACGGTCGGCTGCTGTCGTGGATGTACAGCCATGAGGATTTGATGGCCTGCGAGAGTCTGCGAATCATGACGCAAGGTCAGACGTATTCCGAGAATCTGGCCTACAAGGTGCTTTACAACCTTGACCGCCAGGCCGCCTACGACCTGCGGACGGCTGACACTCCGGAGAAAATCGGACAGTTGCTGGCAGAGCGGCTGAAGAACGTGGAGCACCTGAACGATGAGGAGTTCAGAAGTGAAATGAGCGACTTCATCGACCCAGAGGGCCGTTTTGCATATTTTGCGCAGTTGCACGGGTGGATTGAACTTCAGGCGGAAGCCGCGAGGACATTCGACCTGAAGTCGGAGGAGAATCGCGTGAGGCTTGGTGCCTACGATGTCAAGACAGCCGTCTACCGTTTCTGCCGTTTGCTGGGCGTTGTTCCTTCTTATCTGTTGCCTGACGGCAGCGAACTGAAGGACGGAAAGCAGCTGAACCGTTCACAGAACCCGATGATGCGCACTGAGATGCGCTCAGGCAGCTTCACCCAGTGGCTTTCGGTCTTCTATCATGAGGACCCGACCCGCGACTTCGAAGAGTCCTACTCATACGAGCATGAGCTTGAGAAATGGCTGATGGCGCTTGGCGAGACAGACCAGTCGAACAAGTATTACAAGCGCTTCGTTGATGCCCGTCAGTCAACCCGCGAAAAGATGGACAGTGTGCGAAAGAGCTGGAAGCAAGCCAAGAACAAGGAGCATCGCTGGCACACGTTGTTCTATTCGCTTTGCGGGCTTTGGGCTGTGCTGGTATTGGTGTTCGGCATCTCCGGCCGTGACTTCCTGCTGCGCAATTCGTTTGTCACGATAGCGTTGCCTGTAGGCGGCATTTCGGCCGTCATTGTGGCAACGCGCGCCTTTTTCCGTGGCTACGGTTTCGTGATGTCCATGCTCTGGGGCCTTCTTGGCTTGCTGTCATCGTATATCCCTATTTTGCTTTTGAAGTTAGTAGAGAGCACCATACCGTCGATGTTCAATGTGGCCGTCGTACTGATAACGGCAGTCTATATGCTCGTTTGCCACATGACAGACTTCCGTGGCGACCAGAAGGCCGACAACAAACTGGTGGAGGAGGCCCTGTCTGACGATATACAGTCGTCGCTGCTCGAACCACTGTACTATACCTTCAAGACGAAGTCGTTCAGGTTCAAGGGTTCGAAGTTCGGGATGCTTGACGACATTACCGACGAGGTGCGCTCGATTTCGGGCGAGTCGCTGCTCCACTACATTCTCTGGTGCCTGATGTTCGTGCTGCTCATTACGGAGTTTGTGGTGTTCAGTCCCAAATTGCTTGATGTGCGTAATCCAGACTTGGACAGTAACTGGAAAATGCAGCCGCACAAGGTTATTAAACAGATAGAAAAGGACGTGGAATGATTTGTGACTGTTGTCATAAAGAGAATCGCAGCATAGCGAAATACTGCAAATGGTGTGGAAGGCCATTTGTGGGCAAGAACCTGCTTGACCGACTGGTTGGTCTCGACGAGGTGAAAGCGCAGCTGAAGACAATCGTTGACACGTACACCTTTCTGCGTTCGCGTAAGGATATAGTGAATGTCCGCCTGTCGGTAAATGCCATCGTGATAGGTGAGACAGGGACGGGTAAGACCACGCTGGCCGAAATCATGCGCGACTACTTCTATCAGCACAAAATTATAGAGAAGGCCAAGCTGACGATGGTTGATGCCGTGGACTACAGCCGTTTTGTAGATAAATGGGACGACAACATCAAGAAGGCCAAGAACGGCATCCTGTTTTTTGACAACGTCCAGAAGCTGCTGCCCGACAAGTATTCCAATCAGGTGAACCCGCTTGACAAGCTGTTTGTCGAGATGGATAAGTGGGACGACAACCCGGTTGTCGTCATGTCGGGTCTGCCCAAGGGCCTTGACGATTTCCTGGAGAGCAATCCGGCTGTCAAGAACAGGTTCAAGTACACTTTCCGTCTGCCGACGCCCGGCTATCATGAGCTGTGTGAGATAACCAAGTTGTCGCTCCGTACCAGATACGGCATTACAGACTACTCTCCCGAGGCTGTCGGACAGCTGGAACGCTACTTCAAGTATCAGATAAAGACGAAGGACGACACTTTCGGCAATGCCCATGTGGCCATGAAGACGGCTGAGGATATTTTCACGTCATTCATCAGCCGTGGAACTGATGCCACGCAGGTTGAGAAGAGTGACATTCATGGTTACGTGCCCGAAGAGCGCTCGCTTGACGACATTCTGCACGACCTGGACTCGTTCATCGGTATGGACGAGGTGAAGCGGGCCGTGCGAGAGATTGCCTACAGTGTGAAGAACAGTATAGAGCGGGCTGCCCGCGGACTTGGCGAACAGGAGAAGATGTCGATGCACATCATCCTGACGGGAAATCCCGGGACGGGAAAGACCACGATAGCCCGCAAGTTGGGCGAGATCCTGACGGCTATCGGCTATTTGGACAGCGGCCATGTGGTCGAGGTCGACCGTGCCCAGATGGTCAGTCCCTATCAGGGAGAGACGCCGAAGGTAGTAGACCGTCTATGCGACAAGGCCATGGGCGGCATACTCTTTGTGGACGAGGCCTACAGTCTGGCTCCCGTCAGTCAGGGCGGCGACCGTGACCGTCAAGGTATCCAGGCTTTGGAGAAGCTGATGAAGCGGATGGAGGACGACCGCGGTCGGTTTGTCGTCATTGCCGCCGGCTATCGCACGGAGATGGACAATCTGTTCCGCATCAATCCCGGCTTCAAGAGCCGTTTCAATTATTTCCTGAACATCGAAGACTATTCTCCCGAGCAACTCTATGATATAATGCTTGTCTTTGCGAAGGAGAAGAAATATATCATATCGTCACAGGCCGAAGCCAGGGTCAGGGCACACATTGAGCAACTGTACAACAGCCGCGACAAGGACTTTGCCAATGGACGCACCATGCGCTCGCTGTTCGACGAAATATGCAAGAAACAAGCGCAGCGCCTGCAGTCCAAGGACATCTCGCAGCTGAGCAACAGCCAACTGATGACGATTGAGGACGAGGATATTCCGTTCGATGCTCCCCAGGAGGTTGATTATTCTGAATGCCTGAGGAAGCTTGACGGACTGGTGGGCTTGTCGGCTGTGAAGAAGGAAATCGGCAGTCTGGCTGCCTTCCTGAACTTACAGATTAAACGCGGCGAGACGAATACGTTCCAGGGTAAACATTATGTGTTTACGGGCAATCCCGGTACAGGAAAGACGACAGTGGCCCGCATCATGGCCGACGTGTTCAAGACCTTGGGCATCTTGTCGAGAGGCCATCTTGTTGAGGCCGACCGCGCAAAGTTGGTGGCTGGCTACAGTGGCCAGACGGCCATCAAGACTAATCAGCTCATCGACACGGCTATGGGCGGCGTACTGTTCATAGATGAAGCTTATACGCTGAAGTCGAGCGACAACGACGCGTTCGGTGCCGAGGCTGTAGACACGCTGCTGAAGCGTCTTGAGGACGACCGTGGGAAGTTCATCTGCATCGTGGCGGGCTATACGGACCAGATGCACGACTTCATCGACTCTAACCCAGGACTGAAGAGCCGCTTCACGCAGACCATCCATTTCGACGACTATACTCCGGAAGAGCTGACGCAGATTTTCCTCAACTTGGCTGTCGGCAAGAACTTCGTCATCGACGGACCGACGAAGCAGGCCGTAGGCCGGTACTTCGAGCAACTGTACCTTCGCCGCGACAAGAACTTCGGCAATGCCCGTGAGGCACGCAGCATCTTCGACCAGACGATAGAGCGGCAGAGCCAGCGACTTGTGAAGCTGATGGGCGACCCAGGCTTCAAGGAGGAGGATATGTTCTGCATCACGGCTGAGGATTTACCCACGACCCAGGGCGAGAAGGCACGTCCGTTGGACGAGGTACTTAACGAGCTTGACGATTTCGTCGGTATGCGCACCGTGAAAAACAGTATACGCCGTCTGGCAGTTCAGAGCATGTTCATCAAGCAGCGTGCCGCTATGGGGGCCGGAGGTGTGCAGCAGATGGTCATGAACTTCATCCTGACAGGAAGTCCCGGTACGGGCAAGACCTCGATAGCCCGCAAGATGGGCGAGATTCTGAACTCGATGGAGATTCTGCCCACAAACCGTGTGCTGGAGGTGAGCCGAGCCACGATTGTCGGGAAGTATATGGGCGAGACGCCGAAGATTGTCAACAACATCTGCGACAAGGCTATCGGTGGCATCCTGTTTATCGACGAGGCCTACACGCTGAGCGACCAGAGCGACCAGTACGGCAAGGAGGCCGTCGACACGCTGATGAAGCGCATGGAGGACGACCGCGGCAAGTTCGTGGTCATCGCTTCCGGCTATAAGGACAGAATGGAGGAATTCCTGCAGATGAACCCTGGGCTGGCCAGCCGTTTCACCCATAAGCTGCATATCGAGGACTACAACGAGGACGAGCTGCTTGCAATCTTCAAGAAGATGGCGCAGAAAGATCACTACACCCTTTCGCCCACTGCCGAGTTCAAGGCTCTGGACGTCATCTTCAAGATGGTGATGAACAGGGATGCCTCGTTCGGCAATGCCCGTGAAATGCGCAACCTGCTCGACAAGACCGTTCAGCAGCTCTCTGTAAGAGTGTCGCAATTGCCGCCTGACCAGGTGACGAAAGAGACTTATCAGATTATCCAACCAGAAGATATTATCGACGAGAAATGATTATATGTCCTAACTGTAAAGAAGAAATCGACGACGACAGCCACTACTGCGACCAGTGTGGGCAGGCTTTGGTCTATTGCAGCCGCTGTGGCCGTGTGGGAATAGGCCGCCGTTGCACTTCGTGCGGCGGCATGATGGTCGGTGTCGATGAATACCAGAACTCTGTCAGTTCGCAGACGGCGTACTCGATGTCTGTTTCTGGCGGTGTTGTCTCGCAGCCAGGTTATACGCCGTTGCCTTCACGGCAGGATGACATGATGACGGGCGCCCCTCAGGGCATTCCCGTGCTGACGCTGTTCAACCCTAACCTGAACATCCGGATTGTCGGTATCAATGGAGCTGTCATTGGTCGCCGTCAGGGACCGTATTCCCATTTCTTCGAGAACAATATGTATGTGTCGGGCGTTCATGCTCAGCTGAAGTACAGTACGACGTCGGGATGGTGCATCGCCGACAAGCATTCCTCAAACGGAACGAAGCTGAACCAGCATCCGCTGCAGCCCGACGTAGAGATGTCGCTCAAGGCGGGCGACATAGTTACCATAGCCAACGTGAACCTGCAAATTGGCATCAATTAAAAAACAGAAAGGATAAACGACGTGAAACTGAAGATTAGTGCATCCAGCAATGTAGGCTGTGTACGTATAATGAATGAAGACATGCTGCTTGTCGGGCAACAGTTTGTCCGCGATGGCGACATGACCGATGTCGCCGACCTGGAAAGGACCGACCGCTACCTGATAGCTCTGGCCGACGGCATGGGCGGACACAACAGCGGCGATGTGGCAAGCAGCGATGTGCTCCACAGCCTACGCTACTTTTTCTCAGATATACCCGTCGGTCTGAAGGCTGGCGACTTCAACGAGGTGTTTTTCGAGTGGTTGCAGTCCGTCAATAAGGCCATCGACTCGAAGGGACGTGCTGACGCACGCTACTATAACATGGGAACGACGCTGGTGACGCTGACCTATTACGACAAGGAGTTCTACTGGATGAACTGCGGCGACAGCCGTGTCTACCGTCTTCACGACGGCGTCCTTAAACAGTTGTCAACCGACCATTCACTGAATACGCTGATGGGCAGGACAGAGCATTCCAACATCATCACCAACTGTATCGGAGGCGGCTGCAAGACTTCGTACATCGACATTGTGAACTGTACGGTTGACGTACAGCCGGGCGACACCTTCATGCTGTGCAGCGACGGCCTGAGCGACATGGTTCCCGACGCGGTGCTGCTGCGTATGCTTAACGCGGGTGCCGATGCCGTAAGACTCTGTCAGGCTGCAGTTGATGCAGGAGGATTAGATAATGTGACAGTTTGCGTTATAAAGATTGAAGATTGATAGTTAAAGAAAAGAATAGATATGCCATTAAGATTACCAGACCGATTGCCGGCCATTGACTTGCTGAAGAAGGAGAATATCTTTGTTATGGGCGATTCGAGGGCACACGCCCAGGATATTCGCCCACTGAAGATTGTCATCCTGAACCTCATGCCCCTGAAGATAACTACCGAGACCGACCTCGTGCGCCTGCTCTCGAACACGCCCTTGCAGTTAGACATCAACTTCATGAAGCTGCAGAGCCACACGCCGAAGAATACGCCGATAGAGCACATGATGATGTTCTACCGCAGTTTCGAGGATATGCAGAACGAGAAGTTCGACGGTATGATCATCACCGGCGCCCCCGTCGAGCAGCTTGATTTCGAGGAGGTGAGCTACTGGGACGAGATTACCAAAATATTCTCTTGGGCACGCACCCATGTCACCAGTACCCTGTATATCTGCTGGGCTGCCCAGGCCGGACTTTACTATTTCTACGGCGTGCCCAAGTATCCGCTGCCGAAGAAGATGTTCGGCATCTTCCCACAGTTGCCCCTCGACTCGCAGCTGCCTATCTTCCGGGGCTTCGACGATGTGTTCAAAATGCCCCACAGCCGCCACACCGAGCTTCATCGCGAAGACATATTGGCACGTCCCGAGCTGACGCTGATTGCCGACAGTGACGACTGCGGCGTGAGTATCGTGATGGCCCGTGGCGGCCGCGAGTTCTTTATTACAGGCCACATGGAGTATGCCCCTGATACGCTCGACAAGGAGTATCGCCGCGACAAGGACATACGCGACGACGTCGAGATGCCTAAGAACTATTATCGCGACGACAATCCCCAGCAGGGACCGCTGGTCACCTGGCGTGCCCACGCCAATCTTTTCTACTCCAACTGGATTAACTACTACGTCTATCAAGAGACGCCGTATAACATCGAGGAAATCAAGTGATACGTCCTCTTGAACTGCTGGCTCCGGCCAAGAACTTAGCCTGTGGCATTGCAGCCATCGACCATGGTGCCGATGCCGTCTACATCGGGGCACCGCGCTTCGGCGCCCGTGCCTCGGCAGGTAACAGCGTGGCCGACATCGCCAGCCTCTGCGACTATGCCCACCAGTTTCAGGCGAAGGTCTACGTGACGGTCAACACCATCATCTTCGACGACGAACTGGAGGCGACGCGCCAGCTATTAACCGAACTGGCTGACGCGCGTGTCGATGCCATTCTTGTGCAGGATATGGCATTAGTCGGTAATCCTGCTTCTTCCTTCTTGCCTCTTACTTCTTCCTTGCCCCTCCATGCCAGCACCCAGACCGACAACCGCACTGCCGAGAAGGTGGCGTGGCTGCGCGACTTGGGCTTCAAGCGCGTCGTCCTGGCCCGCGAACTCTCCATCGACGAGATACGGGCCATCCATGAGGCTGTGCCCGACGTCGAGCTGGAGGTTTTCGTCCATGGTGCTCTCTGCGTCAGCTACAGCGGACAGTGCTACGCCTCGCAGTACTGCTTCGGTCGCTCTGCCAACCGAGGCGAGTGTGCCCAGTTCTGCCGTATGCAGTTTGACCTCGTCGATGCCGATGGCCGTGTCATTGAGCATAACCGCTATCTCCTGTCATTGAAGGACCTGTCCCAGATTGACAACCTCGAGGCACTGGCTGAGGCGGGGGCCACTTCGTTCAAGATAGAAGGTCGTCTGAAGGATGCCGACTACGTGAAGAACGTGACGGCGGCCTACAGCGAAAGGCTTAACCTGCTTGTTCGCCGCCATCCCGACCGCTACCGCCGCGCCTCGCTTGGCCATTGCCGCTATACCTTCACGCCCGATTTGCAGAAAACGTTCAATCGTGGCTATACCAATTATTTCGCTAATGGCCGCCGCCCTGATATTGCCTCCTTCGATACGCCGAAGGCCATCGGCGAGTTCGTCGGCACGGTCAAGGAAATACGCCGTGACTCTTTTACCGTGGCCGGCACCGCCCGCTTTGCCAACGGCGACGGTCTCTGCTTCTTTGCTTCTCCTTCTGCCCTCCAGGGTTTCCGTGTGAATAGGGTGGAGGGCAATCGACTTTTCCCTCAGCACATGCCCGAGAAACTGCGCCCTGGCCTGCGTCTTTACCGCAACAGCGACCAGGAGTTCGACCGTCTGCTGTCGCGTCCCAGTGCCGAGCGCAAGATTCCCGTCACCCTGTCGCTGCGCCCCACGCCCGACGGCTTTGCGCTTTCCTCCGGCGATGTCACCGTCAGCATCCAGAGCGAACACCAGACGGCTGAGAAACCCCAGCGCGAGAACATCGTCCGCCAGCTCACGAAGCTCGGCAACACCCCCTACGAGTGCCATGATGTGAACATTCCCGCCGACTTCAACTACTTCATACCCAGTAGCCAGCTCGCCGAGCTGCGGCGTGAGTTGGTGGGGAGGATGGGCATGATGGGCAGGGTGGGCACGATGGGAAGGGTGAGCGAAATGTGCAATATGGGCGTTCGAGGTGATGTCCATTCTGCCCATTCTGCCCATATTGCCCATCCCACCTATCCCATCCACCTCTATAACATCGCCAACCGCGAAGCCGCCGCTTTCTACGGCGTCAGTACCCCTTCCGCCTATGAGCTGCACCCCACGCCCGAGGCCGTGCTCATGCAGTGCCGGCACTGTCTCCGCTATGCGCTGGGCTTCTGTGTCCGCCACGGTGGGAGGCGTCCCGATTGGCACGAACCGCTCTCGCTGCGCTTGGGCGATGGGCGAATGTTCCGTCTTGAGTTTGATTGTCGTCACTGTCAAATGAATATCTATGCGTCGAATACTTAGCCTGTTCCTGCCACTGCTGCTGCTTACCGCGTGCTATAACCGCGGGCAGCAGTCGCCTGATGCTTGGGACCTTACTGAGCAGCAGCTTGACAGCATCTCCTTTTATACTACACACCATTACACCCAGAACTATAACTTCCGGGTGCACGCCGACTCCATGCCCATCATCCGGCAACTGCCCGCCGAGGCACTCAGCGACATGCCAGTCGACACACTCATGGTTTACCGGAACGAGCATCTCGTCGTGGCCGACATTACCACAGTGCCTGCTGACACCATCGACTCCATCTGGGTGAAGGTGGCCCGCGATCAGGATACCTTCGGATGGATTCATGAGCACGACATGCTCTCGGCCGTCTCGCCCGACGACCCCATTTCCGAGTTCATCGACTTTTTTTCTGACGCTCACCTGCTCATCTTCCTTGGACTGTTCGTTGTTATCGGTGCCGTCTTTGTCATCCGCAAGCTCAACATCAGGCAGGCTAAACTCGTCCACTTCAATGACATCCCCTCCTTCTATCCCACGCTGCTCTGTATCCTCGTGTCCACAGCCGCCATGCTCTACAGCAGCATACAGCTTTTCGACCCCGAGAAGTGGCGCCATTTCTACTATCACCCCACACTCAACCCCTACGCCGTGCCACCCTCACTGGGCATGTTCCTCGTGTCGCTATGGGCCATACTTATCGTGGGCCTCGCCGTCCTCGACGACGTCCGTCGGCTGCTGTCGTTTGCCGACGCCCTGCTCTATCTTTTGGGACTTGGGGCTGTCTGTGCCGTCGTCTACGTTGTCCTCAGCGTCTTTACCTTATATTATATAGGCTACCTTTTCTATGCCGCCTATGTTGCCTTCGCCCTCTGGAGCTACTTCCGCCATCCCCGTCCCCGCTACACGTGTGGCCGCTGCGGTGCCCTGCTTTACCAGAAAGGCACTTGTCCACATTGTGGGGCACATAACGAATGACTACAATCCCAAATCTGTCATTAGAAGCACGTAAAAGCACTGATCAACACGGTTTCTATCCGTCAATCCGTCACCTTCGTCCTATCTACCTTATGCTGAGTGTGTTACGTGGTGACGGATGATGGTGACGGGTGACGGATGGCTATATGCTCCGACGGCTGTAATGATTCACGTGCGGTGAACGATGATTCACCGCACGTGAACATTTGGCACTGAGGTTTGGCGCATGGGAATGCACCGGGCATCCGTCATCCGTCACCATCATCCGTCATCGCGTATCCGCTTGATTGTCTGTTGTTTACATGAATGTGACGGATGTGACGGATTTAGAACACTCTTATTTGTGAGATTGACGGCAGATTTGGAGTTCTCTCGAACCTAATGACCCTGAATCTGCCATTGACCTTTCTGTGATAATGGTAAAATCCTTATAAATGGGGATTGTGGGTTACGGGAAAAGTTTGTACCTTTGCACCCGATTTCAAAATATCACTTTACCCATGAGGAAAATATTGTTGTTGTCGGTAGCTGTCGCCTTCGCCCTGCAAGCTTTCGCCCAAAGGCAGGAGGAGATGCGCGGGGCGGTGGAATACCTGGCTTCTCAGGAGCTGGGAGGCCGATTCCCGGGCACACATGGCGATACTCTCGCCTCGGAATTCATCGCCGACCAGCTGCGCAAGCTGAAGTTCAAACGCGTGGTCAAGGACAAGAAGAACAAGGGCTACTATCATGACTTCACATACGGGAAGACGGAGCAGAGAACTACCCATAACATCATCGCCGTCGTCCCCGGAAAAGACAAGCGCCTCAAGCACGAATACATTGTCGTTTGTTCGCATTACGACCACTTGGGCATGGGCGGCGAAGGCTCCGGCTCGCGTCGGCCCGACACGTTGGGCGTTCACCCCGGTGCTGACGATAATGCCAGCGGCGATGCCGTAGTGCTTGAGCTGGCCCGCCACTTCAAGAAGGCTCGCCCGGCGCGCAGCATTATCTTCGCCTTCTTTGGTGCCGAAGAGCAAGGCCTCGTCGGTTCCAAGCAGTTCCTCGAATGGATGAAGCACGACGACCGTCGCCGCATCAACCTCCCCAAGACCAAAGACGGGATTGTGGCGATGGTGAACCTCGACATGGTGGGACGCATGCGCGACAAGGCCATGAGCGTTTCGGGCACGGGGACCAGCAGCAGTTTCAAGGCGATGGTCGAGGAGGTGGCCGGGCAGACCGGCCTGCATGTCGCCTGCATTCCCGACGGCTACGGCCCCAGCGACCAGGCGTCGTTCGTGGCTCAGGACATCCCCGTCCTCTTCCTCACGACGGGCGGTCACATGGAGTATCACACCCCTGCCGACGTTCCCTCAACCTTGAATTACGACGGCATGCAGCAAACCCTCGAGTTCTCGCGGGAACTGATTGCCCGACTGGCGGCCATGCCCGAGACGCCCGACTACATCAGCGTGCCGAGCAGTCAGAAGATGAGCCATGCCAAGTTCAAGGTTACGCTGGGCCTGATGCCCGACGTCATGGGCGCAAGCACCATCCCCGGTCTGCGTGCCGATATTGTGGTGGCAGGCAAGCCTGCCCATAATGCCGGTATCCGCAGCGGCGACATCATTCAGGAAATCAACGGTAAGCCGCTGAAGGACATCAATGAGTATATGGAACTCCTGGCCGAGCTTCAGCCTGGCACCACCATTCCCGTGAAGGTGCTTCGCGGCGAAGAGACCATTGTTTTTCAGGTTCACTTAACTCCCCCTGTCAGATGAAGAAATCCCTCTATTGGCTTTTGGCCGTCGTCATCACGTTGGTGCTGAGTGTCTATCAGCGCATGACGGGTCCTACCCATCCCAAGAAAGTGACTGTCGAACTGAATGGGGAAAGCTACAAGGTTAAGTTGCCCCGAAGTGGTGTCCAGCACGACGAGGTGGTGACGCTGAAGGGCGTGCCCCAGGATGTCAAGTCGCAACTGCATTACCGACGCTATCCTACGGCGGACGCATACACCACCGTGGATTTCAGTTGGGAGGGAGACGCATGGCAGGCCCCATTGCCCGTACAGCCCGTCGCCGGCAAGCTGCAGTATTACATTACGGTTGACGGGAAGGACTATACTGCCGACGACCCCATCGTGATACGTTTCCGCAACGACGTGCCGGCCGGCATCCTGGTGCCCCATATCCTGCTGATGTTTGCGGCCATGCTGCTGGCTGTCTATACGCTGCTGCTGGTCATCACCGGCAAGTCGTACAGCCGTTGGCTGAAGGCGACGGTAGTCACGTTGTTTGTCGGCGGCTTCATCTTCGGACCGCTCGTGCAGCATGAGGCCTTCGGCCCTTGGTGGACGGGATTCCCCTATGGCACCGACCTGACCGACAACAAAACCCTCCTGTCGTTCCTCTTCTTTGTGGCCGCCCTTGTCACGCTGAAGTGGAAGTACAACCGCTGGGTTGTCGGCCTTGCCGTGCTGTTCATGATTGCTGTCTTCAGCATTCCCCACAGCGCCTACGGTTCGGAGTATGACTACGCCAACCAGCAGTTGAGTACAGAGAAATAGAAACTATACTGGACATTAAGTAATCATTTAATCAGTTAAACATTTATGAAGTTCAAAAGATTTATGACGGTAATGGTTGCCACAATGGCAATCGTGTTTGGGATGAGTTCATGCAGTAGTGATGACGACGATCAGGAGGCAGCTTTGTCCGCACAGGTAGTCGGCTCCTATACAGGTCCGGAGGTCATCATGGTTATGGGCGAAGAGTCGTCGAGCGGCACCTCAACCTATGCCTTTTCCAAAGCCTCTGACACGTCTGTTGACATGGTCATCCCCCAGTCAGGCGAAAGTGGCATGATGGTTATCCCGGCACTCCCTGTGAAGAACATCCCCTTGTCAAAGGTTGGTAACAGCATTGTCGGAACGCTTGCTTCGTACACAGGAACGGTGACCAACGCCGCCGGGCAAGAGAAAGCCTATACTATCAGTAATTTGGCCGTAGCCTTCGAAGATGTTCCTAAAGGCAAGGCCGTTGCCGTGACATTCTCTTTGAAGTACGGTACTATGCCGATGGCGATGGAAACCACTTTTACAGGAGATAAGAAGTAAGTGGTGACAGCGTGCTTGAAGAAATCCCTTTTAGCTGGCATGGCTTTGGCCGTGCCAGCTATTCCACTCTCTGCGCAGACCACCATCCGCGACTCCGTCAACCTTGAACCCGTCGTCGTGACGGCCTCCCATTCGCCCAAGGCGCTGAAGGATGCCCCCGTCGTCACGCGGCTGATTACGCTCCACGACATCAAGATTGCTGATGCCACCAATATACAGGACATGCTGACGCACGAGATTCCGGGCTTGGAGTTCGGCTTTGCCATGAGTCAGGAAACGTCGCTCCGCATGAGCGGCTTCGGCGGCAATGCCGTCCTCTTCCTCGTCGATGGCGAGCGCATGGCTGGCGAGACGATGGACAACGTCGACTACAACCGTATGAATCTCGACAACGTCGGGCGCATAGAGATTGTGAAGGGGGCTTCGTCGGCCCTCTACGGCTCCAATGCCGTGGGCGGCGTGGTCAACATCATCAGTCGCGAGAACCTGGAGCCCTGGACGGCCAATGTCAACTCACGCTACAACTCCTTCGGCCACGAATGGCGCCACGGGGCCGGCTTCTCGTTCAATACGGCGAAATGGAACTCGCAGACCAGCTTCCAGCACACCAGCATCGACCCGGTCAACCTGCCCAAGGCGCACTCCTCAGAAGAGATTGCCATCGAACTGCTGAAGAAGGCGCAAGGCTTGCCCTACGACGAATCCGTGCTACAGGACGACTCCAACCTGAGCCGACTCTACGGACAGAAGACCTACAACGTCAAGGAGCGGCTGACGTGGCGCGCCACCGACCAGCTGACGCTGACAGGCCGGGGCAGCTACTTCTTCCGCACCAGCGAGCGCGATACCCACGACTATCATTTCAACGGCTACAGCGCCGGCCTGAAGGGCCGGTACGCCTGGGACTATGACCGCCATCTGGAGCTGTCGTACGCCTTCGACCAGTACGACAAGGCCAACTTCATGCCCGACGGTACACGTACCCACGACCACGACTACACCAATCGGCAGCACGTCGTGCATGCCCTTTACAGCCATTCGTTTGGCAAGAACAGTCTGCTCGTGGGGGGCGACTACCTCAACGACTACCTCTCGACCTATCAGTTCGTTGCAGGCACCAGCCACGCACAAGGCAACATCGACGGCTACGCCCAGTTCGACTGGAACATCACAGAGCGGCTGAACGTGGTGGGCAGCGTCCGCTACGACTACTTCTCGGCCTCTTCGCAGAAGGCCCTCACCGAGCGCCTCGCCGTGGTGTACAAACAGCCGTGGATGACATTCCGTGCCAACTATGCCAGCGGCTTCCGCGCTCCCACGCTGAAAGAGATGTACATGCACTTCGACATGGGCAATATGGGCTATCTGCTCCGGGGAAATCCTGACCTGAAGCCGGAGAAGAGCCACAACTTCAACGTTGCCGTCGAGCGCACGAACCGCATCAGCAACAGCGGATTTCTTTTAGACGGACGCTACAACTTCACACTCATGGGCTACTGTAACATCTTCGACAAGCGCATCACCACCATCGACGGCGGACTCTACGAGGGAATGGAGAGCGCCCTTTACTGGAACGAAGACGGCATCACGGTCTGGGGCGTGGACTTCAGCATGGGACACATCTGGGACTGGGGGCTGTCGATGAAGATAAACTATTCATGGCTGCACGAGTCCGGCAGCGTCTTTTTCTCGCAGTTCAATCAGCCCCGCTCGCATTCCTGCACGTGGCGCATCGGCTACGACCACCGCTTCTCGCGCCACTATGCCATCGATGCGGCTCTCTCGGGGCGTAGTCTGGGCAAACCCCAGTCGGGCCACACCGACGTTGACCAAGGCTACACCATCTGGCGACTGATGTTGCAGCACCACCTCTGGCGCGGCATCAACGTGAACACGGCCATCGACAACCTCTTCAACTACAAGCCCAAGTCATATTACTACAGT
This sequence comes from uncultured Prevotellaceae bacterium, assembly GCA_946185285.1. Classification (GTDB taxonomy): domain Bacteria; phylum Bacteroidota; class Bacteroidia; order Bacteroidales; family Bacteroidaceae; genus Prevotella. The sequence continues at coordinate 13,067 of CAMHIS010000027.1, read as the reverse complement.
TCGCCGCTGACCACGGGCACATCTTTCAGCGTTGGCCTGTCGGTTGATTTGGATAAAATATAAAAATATTAAAAAACACGCCGATAAACCGTTGAAAATATATGTTAAACGAAATCTTTTTTGTACATTTGCAGCGGTTTAGACATTTAAACACAGGTTATGAAAAGAATTATGATGACAATGGCGCTGGCCGTCAGTATGCTGACGAGCGTCCAGACAGTGCAGGCACAGGAAGTGCTTACCCCCCAGCAACAGGCTGAGATGAAGGCTCAGGAGAAGATTCAGAAGGAAGCCGAAAAGCAGGCCAAGAAGGCTGAGAAGGAAGCTAAGGCTGCCGAGAAGGCTCAGAAAAAGCAAGAGAAGGAAGTCAAGAAACAGGAGAAGGAAGCCAAGAAGAAACAGAAGGAGGCCGAGAAGAGAAAGAAACTGGCCGACCAAGCCAAGAAGGCTCAGAACAAGGCCGAGGATGCTCAGAAGAAAGCACAGAAGGCTGTCCAGAAGGCTGCCGAGAATCCTGGTGACCTTAAGTTGCAGGCGAAGTCTATCAAGGCCCAGCAGGCTGCCCAGAAAGCTGCCGACAAAGCTGCCAAAGCTGCCAGGAAGGCTCACTGATAATACCCTGCTCAGCATTCGATATGCCGTTTCACGTGCCTATCAACATACTGGATTTCATCTTCAAGGGCATGCTCATAGGGATGATTGCATCGGCGCCAATGGGGCCGGTGGGCATCCTTTGTGTGCAGCGCACGCTGAACAAAGGCCGTTGGTTCGGAATGGCTACGGGTATAGGTGCTGCCGTGAGCGACATCATCTACGCTGCCTTTGCCGGCTTCGGTATGTCGTTTGTCATGGACTTGATAAGTAACGACCAGAACCGCTTCTATCTCCAGATAGCGGGTAGTGTGATGCTGCTCTGCTTCGGATGGTACACCTATCACAGCGACCCTATGAAGAAAGTCCACCAGTCGGGACAGCAGAAGGGTACGCTGTGGTATAATACATGGACGGCCTTCCTGGTGACGTTCTCCAACCCGCTGATTATTTTCCTGTTCTTAGCCATGTATGCACAGTTTGCTTTTGTGCTGCCTAACCATCCGTTTGAGATGATTGTTGGTTTTTTGAGCATCGTCGGCGGTGCCATGCTTTGGTGGTGGGGACTGACGTGGCTGGTCGACAAGATACGCACGAAGTTTGACGATAACGGTATAAGGATTATCAATCAGGTTATCGGTGTGGCTGTGATTATCGGCAGCGTCATTATGCTGCTCGGTACAACCACCAATCTGCTGCGCTGGTGACAAATCGTAATATAGAAAATCGTAAATATAAACAAAAAAGTGTTTGTTGCAAACGAATTGAGAAAGACGAACATTGCGGAGTACTTGCTGTATATGTGGCAGGTGGAGGACACCATCAGGGCTTTCGGCTGTTCGCTGAGCCGTATCAAGCGGGAATACATTGAGCGGTTCGACTATACCGACGAGCAGAAGGAGGAAGAACTCGACTGGTTTGGCAACCTCATTACGATGATGAACCAAGAGGGCTGTCGCGAACAGGGACACCTGCAAATCAACAAGGTGACACTGCAAATGCTCATCGAACTGCACCAGCAGTTGTTGGAGTCTCCGAAGTTTCCATTCTACAACTCTGCATACTATAAGGTGCTGCCGTTCATCGTCGAACTGCGCAACCGTGGTGCCAACAAGGAAGAGAACGAGATACAGACCTGCTTCAACCTGCTCTATGGCGTGCTAATGCTGAGGCTGCAGAAGAAGGAGATAACACCCAACACCGAACATGCCATGAAGGAAGTGTCAACGTTCATCGGTATGCTCTCCGACTACTACAAGAAGGATAGGGAAGAGGGACTGAAGTTCGAATGAGATGGACTTGTCCCGGTTGTCCCTGTTGTCGTGGAAAAACTATATGAAAAGAGTATGAATATACTGATTACTGGCTGTAATGGCCAATTAGGGAACGAAATGCAGTTGCTGGAGGCGAAGAACCCCCAGCATACCTATTTTAATACGGATGTTGGTGAACTTGACATCACCGACCAAGAGGCTGTCGGCGCGTTCGTAGAGTACAACCAGATTGACGGTATCGTCAACTGCGCAGCTTATACCGCTGTGGACAAGGCTGAGGACAATCAGGAACTGTGCGACCTGCTGAACCGCGTGGCTCCCGGCTACCTGGCCGAGGCTATTGAGCGGCGCGGCGGCTGGCTGATACAGATTTCGACCGACTACGTGTTCGACGGTACGAACCACACGCCTTACGTGGAGACCGATCCTGTCTGCCCTAACAGCGTCTATGGCCGTACGAAATTAGCCGGCGAGGAGGCTGCCCAAAGAGCTTGCAGCCGCACGATGATTATCCGCACGGCATGGCTCTACTCAACCTTTGGCAACAACTTCGTGAAGACAATGATACGCCTCGGCAACGAGCGTCCGCAGTTGGGCGTCATCTTCGACCAGATAGGTACGCCGACCTACGCCCGTGACCTCGCCGTCTGTATCATGACGGCCATAAATCAAGGCGTGAAGCCTGGTGTCTATCATTTTAGTAATGAGGGCGTTATATCGTGGTATGACTTCACGAAAGCCATTCACCGCTTGGCTGGCATTACCACATGCACCGTTCGTCCGCTACACACCTCGGAGTACCCCACACCGGCCGCCCGTCCACACTATTCCGTGCTCGACAAGACAAAAATCAAGCAGGCCTACGGCATCGAGATTCCCTACTGGGAAGAGTCGTTAGCCGAGTGCATAGAGAAACTGAAATAATTTTGCAGCATGGCTAAAGCAATAGGCATAGAGCAGACATTGAGTAAGGCTATACGCTCCATTCCCATAGCAGGGACGGAGCTGTTACGCTTTTATGATTTGGTCAGACGCTTTCTTCATGAGCTTGATGCCTCTCAGGATGAAGAGCATAATAAACGACTTGTGGGCAGGTTGCTGGAGCAGTCGTTTTATGACGGGAAGAATGCCGTCAATTCTGCCAATCCTATTGACCTGGCCATCTTTGCCGGTGCTGTAGCCAAGGAGAGTCGTCCCATAGTGCTGTTTGAGGTGAAACAACCCACAAACCCGGAGATGGTGCGGCGTGACGACCTCAACCGCAAGGCCCTGCACGAATTGGTGCTCTATTACATCCGTGAGGAGCTGGCTTGTCATAACGCCGATATTACCCATCTCGTCATCACCGATGGCGTGCAGTGGTTTGTGTTCGACAAACGGGTGTTCTACGACTGTTTCATAGCCCATAAATCTTTTGCAAGCCGTGTCATCAAAGCTGACGCAGAGAACAACAAGACACAGTATATCTATGACCAGATCATACGTCCATTCGTCGGCAGTCTGGGAGACCAACTGCGCTACACCTATCTCAACTTGGCTGATGTGGCTGCTGTCAGTGCAGAACATGTGCCCCATAGCCGCAAAGTGACGTCGGCCTATCGCCTGCTCTCGCCTACACACTTGCTGAAGCAGCCAGTGATGTTCGACCACAACGAACTGAGCATGGCTTTCTATCACGAGCTGCTCTATATCATGGGACTGGAGGAGGTGATGGTGGACAACATTGCGCGCATCGTGCGCTGTAAGCCAAGTCATCGTCAGCCCCACTCGATGTTGGAGGAAACTATCCGGCTCTTTGATGAACGTGGGACGCTGATGAGTAATGACGATAAGGAAGAGGCTGCTTTAGGGCTGGTGATGACTTGGGTTAACCGTCTGCTTTTCCTCAAGTTGTTGGAGGCTCAGCTGATAGGCTTTGGACAAAAAGAGAAAATTCTCACGCCCGCCCGCATACCAGACTACTCAACCCTGCACGATCTGTTCTTTCAGGTGTTGGGCCATCCGGTCGAAGAGCGTATAGCCGAGATGCAAGGGCGTTTTGACGATGTGCCATATCTTAACAGCAATCTCTTTGAGTTTGCCCCGCATGAGAGCAGTAACTTCCGTATCCGCGAACTGCGTAGGGGCACAATGAAGATGTTCAAGGGCACACGCCTGCATGATGAGAATCGTCGTCGTGCAAGCCGTGAACTGCCAACATTGGAGTATCTGCTACGCTTTCTCGATGCCTACGACTTTAGTGGCAATCCCAAATCAGACGATGATGAAGACGATGAGGCCAAGACCATCATCGATGCTGCCGTGCTGGGCATTATCTTCGAAAAGATCAATGGCTACAAGGATGGCGCTTTCTTTACCCCGTCGTACCTCTCAGAGTTTATGTGCCGCGAGGTCATACAGCGAACGGTGGTGGATAAGTTCAATGAGGCATATAAGGAAGATGGACTGCATTTTGAGAATTATCAAGACTTAGTTGACTCTTTGCCTGTAGATGCTGTCAACAGAGCAAAGGCCAACGCCATTATTAACTCGATTCATATCTGCGACCCGTCTGTGGGCAGCGGGCATTTCCTTGTTTCGGCATTGAACGGACTCATTCTGATAAAACAACAGCTTGGTTGCCTGCAATATGTTGACACGGGGAATAGAGTGAAAGAATACTCCATTGATATACAAGACGATGAACTGCTAATCCGAGAAAAAGGAGCAGGAGTGTTCGCTTATAAAGGTGGTAGCGACGGTTATGATCTTCAGAAAACCCTTTTTGAGGAGAAACGTGCATTGATAGAGAACTGTCTGTTTGGTGCCGACATCAATCCGAAGAGTGCTGAGATATGTCGTCTGCGTCTTTGGATAGAGCTGCTGAAGAATGCCTACTATGAGAAGGGCAAACTGCAGACGCTACCGAACATTGACATCAACATCAAGTGTGGCAACTCGCTCATATCCAAGTATCCTGTGCGCGTTGGGACAGGCATACTTAATCCTGAATTGTTAGGGCGTTTTGCTGAATACAGACAGCTAGTTCAGGATTTTAAGGACTGTAAGGACAAGCAGCAGAAAATCCTGATGCGTAAGCGCATTGACGAAATGACACAGGGAGAGATGGTGCTCGACACTGTGCATCGCAGCTTCTTTCCACCGAAAAATCAGAAAGAGCTGTTAAATACAGTTGTTGACTGGCAACTTGTATTTCCCGAAGTTTTGGATGACAAAGGTCATTTCGTGGGCTTCGACATCATACTTGGCAACCCGCCGTACATCAATATGCAGTCTCTGCCAGATATGAGCACTGTCTATGCCGGGCTAAAGAAGCCTATTGGGCTTAACCAACTCGCACCTTTGTACGACACATATTCCTCTACAGGTGACATCTGCACACTTTTCTTCGAGCGCGGTATACAATTGTTAAGCCCAAAAGGGTATCTGTGTTTCATCACTACTAATATGTGGATGCGCTCCGGTTTTGGGCAAACCACACGTCAGTTCCTCACCTCGGTTGCCAACCCGCTGCTGCTTGTGGATTTCCCGGGGCAGAAGCTCTTTGCCAAAGCCACCGTAGAGACATGCATACTGTTGCTGTCTGCCGAAAGTAATCAGCACCAGATGCAAGCCTGCTCTACCATCAAACGTGAGAAAGGTTTGTCTGATTATGTCTACGGCCATCTCATCTCTTGCGACTTCAAGGGCAAAGAGGACTGGGTGATACGTAGTGGGATGGATTGGATGATATTGAAGAAGGCTCAAGCAAAAGGAAAAATGCTGGCTACGTGGTGTATGGACATTCATTTCGGATTGAAGACAGGTAGAAATGATGTATTTATTGTGAATGACAGCAAGCGCCAAGAGATATTGAGACTCTGTCAGACTGAAGAAGAACGGGCACGTACAGCAGACTTGTTTAAGCCGTTGGTGAAAGGCGAAGACTTGAAGCGGTATAAAATGAACTTCGCCGACAGATGGCTGATACATACCCATAATGGCATCAAAGACCCGGAAACAAAAGAAATCATTATACCAAGGATAGACATAAACGATTATCCGGCTCTGAAAGCTTACCTTGATGCCAACAGCGACAAGATAAGCAACCGCACAGACCAGGGCGACACATTCTACAACTTGCGCAACTGTGTGTATTGGCCTGAATTTGAGAAGCCGAAGCTCATTTGGGGAGATTTGGCAGATATTCCAAAGTTCTATCTGGATGAGTCGAGTTATTATGGAGATAATACAACATATTGTATGGGTGGAGAGCACCTCACTTACCTTTTGGTTTACCTCAATTCTCCATTATCTGCATATTTGTTCTCAAAGTTAGGCAACACTACAGGAGCTGGGACTATACGGTGGCAGAAATTTAAGGTTGAGCAACAGCTTGTTCCGATTATAACTCCCGCTGATGAGCAACGAATCATAAAACTCTACCGTCAGTATCAGCAAACAAATGATGAAACCCGCCTCGAAGAAGCATACCGTATTATATATAATATTGTTGGTCTGAGTAAAGAGGAGATAGAATATATAGAGAGTAGCGAAGCATAATAATAAAATATAGTAAACATAAGAATTGTGAATCAAGAGATAGAAAGAAGAAGAACGTTTGCGATCATATCGCACCCCGATGCCGGTAAGACCACGCTGACCGAGAAGTTCCTGCTTTTTGGCGGACAAATACAGGTGGCTGGTGCAGTGAAGAACAACAAGATTAAGAAGACGGCAACGTCGGACTGGATGGATATTGAGAAGCAGCGCGGTATCTCGGTATCGACATCGGTGATGGAGTTTGACTATACGCCCGACGGGAAGGACATTGAGTATAAGGTCAACATCCTTGACACGCCGGGTCACCAGGACTTTGCCGAGGACACATTCCGTACGCTGACGGCTGTCGATTCCGCCATCATCGTGGTAGACGGTGCCAAGGGCGTTGAGACGCAGACGCGCAAGCTGATGACCGTCTGTCGCATGAGGAAGACACCCGTCATCATCTTCATCAACAAGATGGACCGTGAGGGCCGCGACCCCTTCGACCTGCTCGACGAACTGGAACAGGAACTGGAAATCAAGGTGCGCCCGCTCAGCTGGCCCATCAACCAGGGCGCCAAGTTCAAGGGCGTTTATAACATCTATGAACAGAAACTCGACCTCTTCACCCCCGACAAGCAGCGCGTCACCGAGAAGGTCAGTGTGGAGCTCGGTTCACCCGAGCTCAACGAGAAAGTCGGGGACGATAATGCCGAGAAGCTTCGCGAGGACCTGGAACTGGTCGACGGCGTTTACCCTGAGTTCGACGTTGAATCCTACCGTCAGGCCGAGGTGGCACCGGTGTTCTTCGGTTCGGCGCTGAACAACTTCGGCGTGCAGGAGCTGCTGAACTGCTTCGTCGAGATAGCCCCGTCGCCCCGTCCCACAAAGGCCGAGGAGCGCGAGGTGCAGCCCGAGGAACCGAAGTTTACGGGCTTCATCTTCAAGATTACCGCCAACATTGACCCCAACCACCGCTCGTGCATCGCCTTCTGCAAGGTCTGCTCGGGTAAGTTCCAGCGCAACCAACCCTATCTGCACGTGCGTCAGCAGAAGACCATGCGCTTCACCTCGCCTACGCAGTTCATGGCCCAGCGCAAGTCGACCATCGACGAGGCGTGGCCGGGCGACATCGTCGGTCTGCCCGACAACGGCATCTTCAAGATTGGCGACACGCTGACCGAGGGCGAGCAGCTACACTTCCGCGGACTGCCATCGTTCTCGCCTGAGCTGTTCAAGTATATCGAGAACGACGACCCGATGAAGTCGAAGCAGCTGCAGAAGGGCATCGACCAGCTGATGGACGAGGGCGTGGCCCAGTTGTTTGTCAATCAGTTCAATGGCCGCAAGATTATCGGCACCGTCGGCCAGCTGCAGTTCGAGGTCATCCAATACCGACTGGAGAACGAGTACAACGCCAAGTGCCGCTGGGAGCCTGTTCACCTCTATAAGGCCTGCTGGATTTCGAGCGATAACGACGCTGAACTGGAAGCCTTCAAGAAGCGCAAGTACCAGTATATGGCCAAGGACAAGGAGGGGCGTGACGTCTTCCTCGCTGACTCCGGCTATATGCTGTCGATGGCACAGCAGGACTTCGAGCACATACAGTTTCACTTTACATCAGAATTCTAATGACAAGAGAAGAAGACATACGGAAGGCTGTTGAGACGATGAGGCAGGGTGGGGTGATACTCTATCCGACAGACACCGTCTGGGGCATTGGTTGCGACGCCACCAATGCTGAGGCCGTGAAGCGGGTGTACGAAATCAAACAGCGCGACGACTCTAAGGCGCTTATCTGTCTGGTTGACAGCGATGCCCGATTGCAGCGCTATGTGCGCAATGTGCCCGATGTGGCATGGCAGTTGATAGACAGTCTGAAGGAGGGTGCCAAGCCCACGACCCTCATTCTTGACGGTGCAGTGAATCTGGCACCTAACCTCATTGCCGAGGACGGGTCTATCGGTATCCGCATTACCCAGGAGCCTTTCTCACGTGAGCTGTGCTATCGTTTCCAGAAGGCTATTGTCTCGACATCGGCCAACATCAGCGGTGAGCCGGCGGCGCAGAACTACCGTGATATCGACCCGCTGTTGATTGAAAAGGTCGACTACGTATGCTGGAGCCGTCGACAGGAGCATCAGCCCCATGCACCCTCGAGCATCATCAGACTGGGCAGTGGGGGAGAAGTGACTATTATCAGGAAGTAACATATGTATATGAAACAGAAGGTATTATGGATTCTGGCCGCCGTCCTTTTTTGCGGTCAGGTGAGTGTGAATGCTCAGATTATGAAGACAGAGGACCTTGAGAAGTATGCCAAGGAGCGCTATGGCGACAAATGGGTCGACGCCGCTGCCAACCTCTCAAAAGGGCTGCAGTTGGACAAGAATAACAACCTGACCTATCAGCAGGTGATCGAGGCTCCTGGCAAGACCAAGGCGCAGCTCTATGTGATGATGAACTACTGGGTGACAGCCACCTTCAAGGACAAACAGTCGATAACGCTGAACGACAAGGAGACGGGCACTATCATCATCAACGCTGCGATGGAGAACATCGCCACTCATACCGGCGGCTTGAATCAGTACAGTGTAAGCATTACGCCCGTCATTAAGATAGACATCAAGGACAATAAGTTGCGTGTCACATATACCGTTCAGAGCTACGATGTCCTGCGCGACGTCAGCGGCGGTATCCTTGGAGCTGTCCTCTCAGACAATTCTGGTGTCTTTGACGACCAGAAGCGCAAGAAGCAGAACATCACCAATCGTGACCTCTACGACGAGACGTGGGCGCTGAACACCTGCTATCCCTTTGTGGAGAAAGACCTGCACACGGCCAAGCGCACCAGTTCCAAGGCGCTGGTGATGACTCATGCCTACTCGAATGCCGTTATGGACAAGATTGAGGAGGCCGTGAAGAACGGTATCGTTGGTAACGAGGACGAAGATTGGTAGTGTGAAGACTGCAGTTGTTGGTGGCGGTGCGGCGGGATTCTTCCTGGCAGTGAACCTGAAGGAGAAGGCTCCCCGGATGGAAGTGACCATACTGGAGCGCAGTCAGCGGGTCCTGGCCAAGGTGGAGGCGTCAGGAGGCGGTCGTTGCAACTGTACCAACTCCTTTGCCCGTGTCCGTGACCTGTCACAGGTCTATCCGCGTGGCCATCGGTTGCTGAAGCGGCTCTTCAAGGTGTTCGACCACCGTGAAGCCTACCAGTGGTTCGAAGCCCACGGGGTGAGGCTTATTACGCAGGATGACGACTGCGTGTTTCCTGCCTCCCAGGATTCGCATACCATCGTCAATTGTCTGCTCCAGGAAGCTAATCGTCATCATATCAATATCTGTACGGGCGTGAAGGTCGGTTCGGTCGGCGAACTGCTGTCAGACTATGACTACGTAGCTGTCTGCATCGGAGGCTCGCCAAGGGCAGAGGGTCTGCAGTGGCTGGCTGATACAGGCCATGAGGTCGTGCCCCCCGTGCCGTCGCTCTTCACCTTGAGCATTGCCGACGAATCGCTGACATCGCTGATGGGTACAGTTGTCGACAACGTGCAGGTGATGATCCCTGGTACGAAGCTGAGAGCCGACGGACCGTTGCTGATTACCCATTGGGGGGTGAGCGGTCCGGCCATATTGCGGCTGTCGAGCTATGCCGCCCGCCATCTGGCAGAATTCGCCTGGCAGGTGCCGCTGAGCATCAACTGGACGGGACTTCGTGAAACCGATGTGCTGACAACACTACAGACGGTTATGATGCAGAACCCGCAGAAGCAGCTGCAGACGGTTCGCCCTTGTGGACTGCCGTCCCGACTCTGGGACTACCTGCTGCAGAAAACCATCGGCGAGCGATCCACCAACAGGTGGCAGAATCTGAACCAGAAGGAACTGAACAGGCTGGCGAACGTGCTGACCAACGATGTTTACCTGACGTCTGGACGTGCTCCGTATCGCGATGAGTTCGTTACCTGTGGCGGTGTGTCGCTGGCCAGTGTTGACCCTGTGACGTTGGAGAGCCGCCATGTGCCGAACCTTTACTTTGCCGGTGAGGTGCTCGACATCGACGGCGTTACCGGCGGCTTCAACTTCCAGGCGGCATGGACGACGGCCTACACGGTAGCAAGAGCCATAGAAGTGAAATGTGAAAAGTGATGAGTTAGAAATGAGTGACGAGAAATGGATAGAACGGGTGCATAACTGGCGTGTAGAGCACGTCAGCGACAAGATGTTCCTGCTCATTTTGGCCTTCATCGTGGGCTTCTTTGCAGCCGTGGCCGCTTATATCCTGCACAGTATCATCAACCTGATTGTTGCACTGCTGACGTCGCAGTTCGAGCAGTCTCATGCCAACTGGCTTTACCTGGTCTATCCCGTAGTGGGTATCTATCTGACGTCACTCTTCGTGCGCTACATCGTCCGCGACGACATCTCGCACGGCATCACCCGAATTCTCTATGCCATCTCGTCAAACAAATCACGGCTGAAGTCGCACAATACGTGGTCGAGTGTCATTGCCTCGGCCATCACCATCGGCTTCGGAGGCTCCGTGGGAGCCGAGGCACCAATCGTGCTGACTGGCTCGGCCATTGGCTCTAACCTTGGCCAGCTGTTCCACCTCGACCGCAAGACGCTGATGACGCTTGTCGGCTGCGGCGCTGCAGGAGCCATTGCGGGCATCTTCAAGGCCCCGATAGCCGGACTGGTCTTCACCCTCGAGGTGCTGCTCATCGATATGACCATGTCCTCGCTGCTGCCCATCCTCGTCAGCTGTGTCACGGCAACCTGCTTCACCTATATCTTCAGAGGCGACGCTGCCCTGTTCACCTTCCACCTCGACAGCGAGTGGACGGTTGACCGTATACCGGCCTGCCTGTTGTTGGGCATTTCGTGTGGACTGGTGTCGCTCTATTTCATACGTACCATGAGCTTCGCCGAGGGCATTTTCGCACGGTTCAAGGACCGCCCTTACGTGCGGCTGGCCATCGGTGGCACGCTACTCAGCCTGCTCATCTTCCTCTTCCCGGCACTCTTCGGCGAGGGCTACTCCAGCATCAACCTGCTGCTCAACGGCCATACCGAGGCCGACTGGAATCACATCCTCGACAACTCCCTCTTTGCCGGCAAGACGGCCATGCTCATCCCCTACATAGCCCTGGTGCTGCTGACGAAGGTCTTTGCCACCTCGGCCACCAACGGCGGCGGCGGTTGTGGCGGTACGTTCGCACCCTCGCTGTTCATAGGCTGTTTCACGGGCTTCCTCTTTTCGCGGCTGTGGAACATCGAGCAGGTGGGCGTCTACCTGCCTGAGAAGAACTTCGCCCTGATGGGTATGGCTGGCGTGATGTCGGGCGTGATGCACGCCCCGCTGACGGGTATCTTCCTCATTGCCGAACTGACGGGAGGCTACAGTCTCCTGCTGCCGCTGATGATCGTCTCTGTATCGGCCTACCTGACCATCATCATCTTCGAGCCTCACAGCATCTACGGTGCCCGACTGGCCAAGGAAGGCCGGCTGCTGACCCACCACACCGACCACGCCGCTTTGACGCTGATGAACCTGGAGTCGGTCATCGACCACGACTATATGGCCGTCAGCCCCGACATGGAGCTGGGACAGATTGTGAACCACGTGAGCCGCAGTCGCACTCGTATGTTGCCTGTCACCGACGGAGCCGGAACACTGTTGGGCGAGGTTGATATCACGCACATCCGCAAGGTGTTGTTCCGCATAGAGCTATACCATCATTTCAGGGCCAGTCAGCTGATGGAGGAGCCGGTGGCCACGCTGTCTGACACAGCCCCTATGACAACGGTCATGAAGTCATTTGAACGCACCGGTGCCGAATGGCTGCCGGTTATCGACAGCAGCAATCACCTGAGGGGCTACATCTCTCGCCAGCGTCTCTACACCCTCTACCGCAAGATGGTTCATGACTTGAGCGAAGATTGATGCTAATACATTATAAGCAAACTCTATGCTGGCTGTTCGCCCGCGAATAATGTGTCGCGCATAACAAGGAATTTCTGATAATAGGGTACAGATGCGTAACAACGAACTTATAAGAAATACTTATGAGTTCGTCAAAAGAGAAGGGGCAGTCGTTCGGGAATTCCGGACAACTGCCCCTGTGGTGTTTTATGTCGCTATTTTACCACGACCAAATGGAGGTGTTATTGTCATAGCTTCGCTGCTGGGTGGTCGTGTTGCCGAAAGGATCAGTATAGCTCGATGACGACCCAATGCTTTGTCCGATGTTGTTCCTGTAGGTCGTCGAGGTATTCCCGAAGGCATCCCTGTAGGTACTCGACGAGCCCTTGCTCCTTCCGTATGAGTCAGTGTAGGTGGTGGTCGTGTTACCGTAACTGTCTGTAAAGCTTCTGTCAATGCCAGTAGTGTTGCCGTAGCTGTCACGATGGGTCGTAGTCGTGAAACCATAGCTGTCTGTGTAGGTTGTGGATGTGCCAAGGTTGTTACCGTAGCTGTCACGATGGGTAGTGGTTGTCGTTCCATAACCATCGCTGAACGACGAGGAGGTGCCTGTAGTCATTCCATACTGGTTGCGGTGCGTGCTGACGGAGTTCCCGAAACTGTCGGTATACTTTGAAGTCTGAATTTTAATTTGTTTTGTAACGACAATGCTTGCTTCCGGATTTTTGCGTGGTCTGCCACGCTTTCTA
>CAMHIS010000026.1 GCA_946185285.1 uncultured Prevotellaceae bacterium | reverse complement strand
CCAGTCTGAGGTCAATGCCTAATCAAATTGATGCCACATTTTCAAGTGGACTCAACCATTAAAGATTTTTTATGAAACAGAAAAGAAAGTACAGTGAAGCACGCATGGAAGTCGTGCAGTTGAGTGGTAAATCACAGTTGTTGTCGGGAAGTATGTCCTTTGAAGGCTCTTCCGATGGTGCCCGTCTGATGCATGGCAGCTATAATACGAATTATAGTGGTGTGTTTAATTAACGAAAACGTTAACGAAAACGAAAACTTAAATAAAACGATGAAAAAGAATACTTTTTATATGGTAGCACTACTGTTGGCAGGTACTGTGATGACTGCCTGTTCAGGCGGTGATGACATAACGAGTGATATAACCCCTGAGCCTCAGCTTTCTTCCGAGACTGGTGTCGTGGAGCTGAGTGGCACGCTTGGCAGCAAGGGTGACGTGACGCGTGCCATCGATGCCAATGGAAAGGGAACTTGGGAACCCGGCGACAAGTTCGCCGTCTACTACGAAACTCCTGATGGCCACGCCTCTGCCGTGGCCACGGTGAACAGCGTCAACGATGACAAGTCAGCCAACTTCACGGCCACGCTTCATTCTCCCAAGGCGGGCAATAACGACGTGACGTTGGTTTATCCCGCTACAGCACACGACGGTAAGGGCGGCTTCAAAACCGATGCCCTGATGAAACAGGGCGGCACACTGGACTATATCAACGCCAACGGTCTCGACATCGAGACTGCCACGACTACAATGAAAGTAGAAGGTATGAATGCCACGCTGACAGAAAATGTCACTATGGATCCTCAAGTGTGCCTCTATACACTATATTTGAAAGATAATTTCAACAACTACATAAGTGCTAAGAAGTTGGAAATCAGCGACGGTACACACAACTATACCATTACATCCTCCGATGCTACCACCGACTTTACCATCGCTCTGCTGCCTATCGAAAACGCCGACTTCACGTTTACAGCTACGACGACAAAAGAGGGTAAATTATATACGAAACAGAACGCGACGCTGGCCAACTGCACGGCAGCCAACGTAGGCGATGTTATCTTCGCAGATGGTAACATCTATAAAGTAAGCAACGGTACTGGTGTCATCTATAGTGTCAGTTTCAAAAACAAAACACTGGTCAGAGGTAGGTTCTCTTATAATTATTTGAATCTCTCCACCATAACCCCTGTAGCCATGATAGCCTACGTCGGAGAAAATGGCAGTGTTGAGACTGGTTCCGATTACAGAGGTCTCGCCATCGCAATGAATGATGTTATGAGTAAAAATGATGCTTTTACTTGTGTATGGAGTTCAGAAAAAACTGCCGATTGTACCAGCAATGACAAAGATAAAGTCACTGACGCTACTGTAGCCTGTAATACTAAGAATGGCATCAGCATGACCGCATCTCTTGTCAGCCATTCTGATGGCTCTACTCATAAACATTTTGCCGCCAATGCAGCATATAGCTATAATAAGCAACGTCCAGACGGCACCAGCGAATGGTTCTTGCCCAGCGTAGGCCAGTGGCAGCTGATTGCCTGGGGGTTGATGTCGAAGGCTACAGGTACGTCTTATACAACGCCCATAACAACAGTATTGTCCGACGAAAACGGAATAATTAGCAAAATCAACACCGTTTTGAATAGTGCCGGTGCCTCGTGGTTTAATAATTGCTACTGGTTGAGTACGGAGTGCAGTGTCGATAGTGCTTGGTCTATTGCCGCCAATGGCTATGCGTACAAAAATGATAAGCATTCTGGTTCTCGTATTCGCCCCGTCATCGCCTTTTAGCAAATGTACAAGCGCGACGGGAAACTGTTAGAATATGTATCCCGAAAATAGGTGACGCCCGACGCACCTGGCACTTAACCCACTGAGTGTCAGGTGCGCTTGGTGTCACCATCAGTTGGTATTGAAGGGCTTTTTTGGCCTCCGCTATTGTCTGTAGTCAATTATTGAGACAACCGCCACGCTGAGCAGTGATGTCCAAATGCAGCCGCAGGTGTGCATTTATTTATAATGTAACCAACGGTGTGGAAGTCATCTACAGCGCAACGTTCAGCGGCAAGACGCTGGGAGGCAGGGCGACTTCACCGTGGAGTCGCTGGCCGAAGCCCTCTGCGAGGAGTACGACATCAGCCAGAAATGCGCCGCCGCCGACGTGGCGCGCCTCGTGGCGCAATGGCAGGAGGAAGGGGTCGTCGAGCCATAGGAACTCGTCCTTCCGGGCGAAATCTACCCAAATAAAGGTAGATTTCGCCCGTGATAGCTGAATTTCGGGCGAAATCTAACCGAAAAGTGGTAGATTTCGCCCGAATTGTTTGTCTATGTCAATGGATTGTTGTATCTTTGCGCTCTTAAATGAGTTTGTGACTAAAGGTATATGAGAGACAGAGTAACAGGTTCGAAAGCGCTGATGAGGGCGCTGCAGGCTGAAGGGGTGAAGACCATCTTCGGCTATCCCGGCGGCAGCATCATGCCCGTCTACGACGCGCTTTACGACTATACCCGTGGTCTGAAGAAGTGTTTCGACCACATATTAGTACGCCACGAGCAGGGAGCCACCCATGCCGCCGAGGGCTATGCCCGCGTCAGCGGTGAGGTGGGCGTGGCACTGGTGACCAGCGGCCCCGGCGTGACGAACACGCTGACGGGCATTGCCGACGCCATGCTCGACTCGACGCCCATCGTGGTGATAGCCGGACAGGTGCCCATCACGGCACTGGGTACCGACGCCTTCCAGGAGGTGGACCTCGTGGGTCTGGCGCAGCCCATCTCGAAGTGGTCGTACCAGATACGCCATGCCGAGGATGTGGCATGGGCCGTCAGCCGTGCGTTCTACATAGCGCGTACCGGCCGTCCCGGCCCCGTGGTGCTCGACTTCCCGAAGAATGCCCAGGTCGAGGAGATTGACTGGGAGCCGAAGAAGGTGGACTTCGTGCGCTCCTACGTTCCTTACCCGGAACTTGACAGTGACGCCGTCAGCGAGGCTGCCCAACTCATCAACAACGCCAAGCGCCCGCTGGCCCTGGTAGGGCAGGGGGTTGAGCTGGGAAATGCCCAGGAGGAGCTGAAGGCTTTCCTGGAGAAGGCCGACATCCCCGCCGGCCGCACGATGCTCGGGTTGAGCGCGCTGTCGTCGGACCATCCGCTGAACGTCGGTATGCTGGGTATGCACGGCAACTACGCCGTGAACCTGAAGGAGCAGGAGTGCGACGTGCTGATTGCCATCGGCATGAGGTTCAGCGACCGCGTGACGGGCAATGTGAAGACCTACGCCAAGCAGGCGAAGATTATCCACCTGGACATCGACCGCTCGGAGATAGACAAGAATGTGAAGACCGACGTGGCCGTGGTGGCCGACTGTAAGGAGTCGCTGCCCGCACTGACGGCTTTACTGAATAAGAACACGCACGCGCAGTGGCGCGCGTCGTTCAAGGAACTCGACGAGAAGGAACGCACGAAGGTCATTGAACCGGCCATCCACCCGAAGGAGGGGCCGCTGCTGATGGGAGAGGTGGTACACGCCGTTGCCGAGCAGTCGCAGGACGACGCCATACTGGTGACGGATGTCGGTCAGAACCAGCTGTTTGCAACCCGCTACTTCAAGTACCACCATAAGCGCAGCATCTGTACCAGCGGCGGCTTGGGAACGATGGGCTACGGTATGCCCGCCGCCATCGGCGCCACCTTTGCCGCCCCCCAGCGTCAGGTGTGCTGCTTCATGGGCGACGGCGGCTTCCAGATGAATATCCAGGAGCTGGGCACCATCATGGAGCAGAAGGCACCGGTGAAGATGATCCTGATGAATAACCACTACCTGGGCAACGTGCGCCAGTGGCAGGATATGTTCTGGATGCGCCGCAAGTCGTTCACGAAGATGCTGAACCCCTGCTACGAGCTGATAGCCCAGGGCTACGGCATTCCCTACGTGGCCGTCACCGACCGCAGCCAGCTGGCCGCCGCCGTAGAGCGGATGCTCGCCACCGACGGCCCGTTCATCATGGAGTGTGCCATCAAGGAGGAAGACAACGTGCTGCCGATGACGCCGCCGGGAAAGAATGTGAATGATATGATGTTGGAACTGTAAAAGGCCTACCCAAGCCCTCCCGAAGGGAGGGATGTTTAGATACATAAAGGTAATATTATAACAATGGAAGATAAAACAAGCAATGCAAAGAAACAGGTAACCAAACATCCCTCCCTTCGGGAGGGCTTGGGTGGGCCTTCTCTCTATACCCTGCTGGTCTACTCTGAGAACGTGGCGGGCATCCTGAACCAGATTACCGCTGTGTTTACCCGCCGCCAGGTGAACATCGAGAGCCTGAACGTGAGTGCATCGAGCATTCCCGGCGTGCATAAGTACACCATCACCGCCTGGAGCGACGAGGACCAGATTATCAAGATTACGCGCCAGATAGAGAAGAAGATCGACGTGGTGAAGGCCAACTACTTCACCGACGACCAGCTGTTTATCCGCGAGACGGGACTCTACAAGCTGTCGACGGAGAAAGTGCTGGAGAATCCGGAAATATCGCGCACCATCCGTAAGTATGATGCCAGTATCACCGAGGTGAACCCTACATACACCATCGTGATGAAGAACGGCGTGACGGAGCAGATTATCGAACTGTTCCGCGCCCTCGACGCCTTCGACTGCGTGTTTCAGTACACCCGCTCGGGCCGCATCGCCGTTACCCGTGGCAAGCAGGAGCAGGTCAGTGCATTCTTAGAGGAAAGAGAGGGCACTCAACCCCCTAAGTTAGGGGGCAGGGGGTCTGAACAGGACTCTATTTAAGATAATTAGTATGGAAACAAAATCATTAGCTTGTTCAGACCCCCAACCCCCTAACTTAGGGGGCATTGGGCGTTACGAGTTTATGGCCGAGCCGTTCCACTGCGACTTCTCAGGCCGCCTGTTCATGGGGCACCTTGGCAACCACATGCTCAATGCCGCCGACTTCCACTCTACCGACCGCGGCTTCGGCATGAAGCGGCTGATGCAGATGAACCGCTCGTGGGTGCTCTCACGACTGGCCATTGAGATGAACGAAATGCCCCAGCAGTACACGAAATTCACTGTTGAGACATGGGTGGAGTCGGCCATGCGCTACTTCACCAGCCGCAACTTCGCCGTCGTGGGCCAAGAGCCAACACCCAAAATCTACGGCTACGGCCGCAGCATCTGGGCGATGATTGACACCGAGACGCGCCAGCCGACGGACATCTACAGTATCGACAACGGAGCCATCGAGCAATGGATAGTCAAGGACCGCGAGTGCCCCATCGACAAGGGCGGCCGCGTCAAGATGTCGGACGATGCCCAGCTGGTACGTACCATGGACACCTATTATAATGACGTGGACATCAACGGACATGTCAACTCGGTGAAGTATATCGAGCACGTGCTCGACCTCTGGCCGATGGACTGGTATCGCGAGCATGCAGTCAAGCGTTTCGAGATTGCCTACGTGGCTGAGGCTCATGCCGGCGACCGCCTCTCGTTCTATCGTGAGGACGGTGCCGACGGCGAATACAGCATTCGCATTGTCCGCACCGACGGCACTGAGTGCTGTCGCAGCAAGGTGGTGTTCACGCATTAGGATGCAAATAAATCCTAATTTATTTTGTAGTGTCCCCGCTTATTGCTAATTTTGCATCCGATTTCTAAGTTAACCCCTCGTCGCGCCCTCGTGTAGGGTGGGAGTGGACTGACAAAACGACGGCTCTCGGGTTAGGGCTGGCATGGTACACAAGGGATAAGTATAACATTTTTAATTTTTTAGCTATTATGGCAGAAATGAATTTTGGTGGCGTTATCGAAACTGTAGTCACCAGCAAGGAGTTCTCACTCGAGAAAGCACGTGAAGTATTAAAGGATGAAGTCATCGCCGTCATCGGCTACGGTGTGCAGGGACCCGGACAGGCCTGCAACCTGCGCGACAACGGCTTCAACGTCATCGTCGGACAGCGTCAGGGCAAGACCTACGACAAGGCTGTGGCCGACGGCTGGGTGCCCGGCAAGACGCTCTTCAGCATCGAAGAGGCCGCCGAGAAGGGTACCATCCTCTGCATGCTGCTCTCCGACGCTGGTCAGATTCAGCAGTGGCCCACCATCAAGAAATACCTGAAGCCCGGCAAGACACTGTACTACAGCCACGGCTTCGCCATTAACTGGAGCGACCGCACGGGCGTCATCCCCCCGAAGGACGTCGACGTCATCATGGTGGCTCCTAAGGGCTCAGGCACCAGCCTCCGCACCATGTTCTGCGAGGGCCGCGGCCTGAACTGCTCGTACGCCATCTATCAGGACGCTACGGGCAAGGCCAAGGACAAGACGCTGGCCTTCGGTATCGGTATCGGTGCCGGCTATCTGTTCGAGACAACATTCCAGCGCGAGGCTACCTCTGACCTCACCGGTGAGCGCGGCTCGCTGATGGGTGCCATCCAGGGCCTGCTGCTGGCTCAGTACGAAGTGCTGCGCGAGAACGGCCATTCGCCCTCGGAGGCCTTCAACGAGACCGTCGAGGAGCTCACCCAGAGCCTCGGCCCGCTCTTCGGTGCCAAGGGTATGGACTGGATGTATGCCAACTGCTCGACCACCGCACAGCGTGGTGCACTGGACTGGGCTCCCCGCTTCCACGACGCCATCAAGCCCGTCATGGAGTGGCTCTACTACTCGGTGAAGACCGGCAACGAGGCTCAGATTACCATCGACGCCAACTCGAAGCCCGACTACCGTGCCGGCCTGGAGAAGGAGCTCGAGGCCATGCGCAACCAGGAGATGTGGCGCGCCGGCGAGACCGTGCGCAAGCTGCGTCCTGAGAACCAGGAGATTTAATCTGACTTTTATTACATTATTCAACTTTCGCAAGCTCCGCATGCTGGGAGTTAATGGGAGTTAATAGGTAGTTAACGAGCCGCGGCTCGTGGAGTTAGCGGACAATAGACCTGCTGTAACAAAGTAATGTCTGTTAACTCCAGAGGCTGAAAGCCTCTTAACTCCCGATAACTTCTGATAACTCCAAACATGCGAAACTTGTATTACATTATTATAGGTAAGGACACGACTTGCTGTATCGTCAGTAAGCCGTGTCCTTTCTAAATGGGGTTTGGCGGTTTGGTAATTAAAAATAAGGAACTAAACGACTATATAAATCTTAATTTTATCTACTATTTAAGAAATGGAGTGTTAATCGCAAAGCACCGTTAACACAGGACGTGAAATTGTTAAATAGGGACAAATATTCGTGTCATTTTGTCAGTTTCTTAAACTTTGCGCGTAATTTTGCAGTCAGAAAACATGAAACGACAATTCAAATAAAATACAAATGAATATGGATATGAAAAAAGTAATCAACATTGCAGTCCCGACATCAGCACTGGTAGCTGTTGTCTTCTCAGTCGCAGCATTCAACAAAACCAATGCTGCCACGTCACCTGAACAAGTACCCACCCCCGCCGTCACGTCGATGCCTGCTGGTCAGCCCGTTGACCTGACCTATGCAGCTGAGAAGTCACTGCCATCGGTGGTGTATATCAAGAACACACAGAACTCGAAAGTGCAGACGGTGGAGTACAGCGACCCGTTCGAGGACTTCTTCAACGACCCGTTCGGCGGTTTCTTCGGCCGCGGACAGGGTAATGGCGGCCGCCGCCAGCGTCAGGTACAGACTCCTAAGCGCACGGCAGCCGGTTCGGGTGTGATAATCTCGTCGGACGGTTACATCGTAACGAACAACCACGTTGTCGACGGTGCTGACGAACTGATGGTGACGCTGAACGACAACAAGGAGTACTCGGCCCGCATCATCGGTGCCGACGCCACCACCGACCTGGCCCTCATCAAGATTGACGGCAAGCAGCTGCCTGCCATCCAGATTGCAAACTCCGATAACGTGAAGGTCGGCGAATGGGTCCTGGCCGTCGGTAACCCCTTAGGACTGAACAACACCGTTACTGCCGGCATCGTCTCGGCCAAGGCCCGCACGATGGGACAGGGGGTGTCGTCGATGATACAGACCGACGCCGCCATCAACCAGGGCAACTCAGGCGGCGCACTGGTGAATACCCGAGGTGAGCTCATCGGTATCAACGCGATGATCTACTCGCAGACAGGCTCGAACATCGGCTACGGCTTCGCCATCCCCACCACTATTATGAATAAGGTGGTGTCCGACCTGAAGCAGTACGGCAACGTACAGCGTGCCATGATTGGCATTCAAGGTTCTGACGTGAATGCTTATGTAGACAGCGAGAAGGAGAAGGGCAAAGAGGTGGATCTCGGCACAATGGAAGGTATTTATATTGCCAAGGTCGTTGAGGACGGTGCTGCCGCCGAGGCCGGCATGAAGGAGGGCGACGTCATCACACATATCGACGGACAGAAGATCAAGTCGTTCGGCGAACTGCAGAACGTCATCGCCCAGAAGCGGCCCGGCGACAAGATAACCATCAACTACCTGCGCGACAAGAAGAAGCAATCGGCCACACTCATCCTGAAGAACGAACAGGGCAACACGAAGGTGATGAAGAATGCCGACATCGACGTGCTGGGAGGCCAGTTCCGTGCTCTTACCGATCAGCAGAAGGAACAGCTCAATATCGGCTATGGACTGGAAGTACTGAAGGTGAGCGGCGGCAAGCTGAAGGATGCCGGCGTACCGAAGGGCTTCGTCATACAGCGTATCAACGACAAGAGCGTGAAGTCGATAGAGGATTTGCAGAATATCGTGAAGGAAGCATCTACGTCGAAGGAACCGGTGCTCTACATACAGGGTATCTACCCCACCGGCAAGAAAGGCTACTTCGCCGTGCCCCTGCAGAACGATTGATGAAGTGAAGAATGATAATAATGAAGTGAATAGCAAAAAGTGAATAGTGAGAAGTGGGAAGTGAAAAGTTAAAAAATGCCAAGGCAAGGCAACTTTTCACTTTTCACTTCTCTCTTTTCATTTCTTTTCAGTACCTTTGCCCGACGGCTTTAAACTTTACTACCAATGAGGCAACTGAAAATCACGAAATCTATCACTAATCGGGAGAGTGAGTCTCTCGAAAAGTACTTGCAGGAAATAGGCAAGGAAGAAATGATTTCCATTGAGGAAGAGGTGGAACTGGCACAGCGTATTCGCAAGGGCGACCGAAAGGCCTTGGAGCGACTGACGCGCGCTAACCTCAGATTCGTGGTCTCCGTGGCCAAGCAGTATCAGAACCAGGGACTGTCGCTCCCTGACCTCATCAATGAGGGTAACCTCGGACTCATCAAGGCCGCCGAGAAGTTCGACGAGACGCGCGGCTTCAAGTTCATCTCGTATGCCGTCTGGTGGATTCGACAGTCCATCCTCCAGGCAATTGCCGAGCAGAGCCGTATCGTCCGACTGCCGCTAAACCAAGTGGGGTCGGTCAACAAGATTAACCGTATGCTCAGCAAATTTGAGCAGGAGAACGAGCGCCGCCCGTCGGTGGAGGAGATTTCGCAGGAAATCAACCTGCCGGAGGAGAAAGTGGACGAGGCGATGAGTGCCAACACACGCCACGTGTCGGTGGACGCTCCCTTTGCCGACGGCGACGAAGGCTCGCTGCTCGACGTGCTGGTGAACGACTCCTCGCCCATGGCCGACCGCCAGTTGGTGATAGAGTCGCTGCAGGCAGAAATCAAACAGGCACTGAAGATGCTCAACGACCGCGAGCGCAACGTGATTGAGGCTTTCTTCGGTATCAACGGTCCGGAGCTGACCCTTGAGGAGATTGGCGAGAAATACGGACTGACGCGCGAGCGCGTACGCCAGATAAAGGAAAAAGCCATACGACGGCTGCGCGAGGGCACCAAGAACAAGATGCTAAAAGCATATTTAGGACAATGAAACTACAAAGATACATCATCGCCGCTGCCTTTATGACGGCAGCACTTTTACCGGCCACTATGCAAGCCAAGGGTGCTGTGGCGCAGAGAATCTATATTTTCGGCTTTGCCGCTTCGTTCAATGATACAATAGTACACTTCACCAATATCCAGACTATAGACAGTGCCTGGGTAGACGGCAAGACTAACTTCCTCATGGGCAGACAGCTGTATTCGACCATGCTGCGCGACTATCTGAACAAGAACCAGATGCCTCATCGCGTTTGTGCGGTCTTCTACGACAAGAGCCTGAAGAAGCTCCAGAAGAAGTATATCAAGATGAAGAAGCTCTACTTGGGAACAGACAAGAAAGTCAAGAACCGCAATAATGTGATTGACATCGTAGAGAACGACTTCAAGTTCAAGGCAGCCAACGTGGGACCTCTCCCGGATGAAGAAGAGAACGGACAGGAGTCGCCAAAGAAGAAAAAGAAGAAAGGTGGAAAGTAACACATTCAAGATAGCAGACTTCAACATCAGGATTTCGTTCGCGGAGTCGGAGAAGAACGGCATGTGGCTACTGCCGTCGTTCAGCAATTTCAAGTCCGATGAAGTGGGGGAGGACTGTTTCTTTACACTCACCGTCGACGACTCAACGCGCCCTTCGAAAGACAGAAAGCTCGTCAGGAAGTTTGACACGGGCAACGGCGACACACTGGTCTACCAACTGCCGGACGGCGGCTACCAGTATATCATCCGCGACATCCATAACCGCGACTGCTGTCTGCTCATCACCAACAAGCAATTCACGGACTGCCGCTGTGCACTTAACGGCGACTGGACGATGCGCTCCTTCGGACTGAACGACGCCTTGATGCTCATCTTTGCCTTTGCGGGCAGCTTCCGACAGACCCTGCTCATCCATGCATCGTGCATCATGTACGGCGACAAAGGCTACCCCTTCACCGCCCAGAGCGGTACGGGCAAGAGTACCCACACGTCGCTCTGGATGAAATACATCGAGGGTGCAGAACTGCTGAACGATGACAATCCTATCATCCGTATTCTGGACGACGGCCAGCCCTATATATACGGTTCGCCCTGGAGCGGAAAAACTCCGTGCTACCGTAACCGCCGTGTCCGTCTGGGAGCCGTCACCCGCATCGACCGTGCCCCGGAAAACAGCATTGAACGGCTCGGGCCAACCCAGGCGTTTGCATCGCTGCTGCCTGCTTGCTCGTCGATGAAATGGGATCAGACTATCTATAATAACCTCTGTGACGCCATCACCCGCGTCATTGAGACGACGCCTGTCCATACCCTGCACTGCCTGCCTGACGAAGGGGCGGCACGACTCAGCTGTGCCACCCTGACGAAAGAATAGAAGATGAAAAGCGAGATTAAAACCATACAGATGGCCAACGCCGTGCTGCTGCCTGAAGTGGTCAGGCTGCTGGAAGAAGGACATACTGTCACGCTGCCCCTGCGCGGCTACAGTATGCGCCCTTTCCTGGAAAACGGTCGCGACAAGGCTCTGCTGAGCAAGCCTGAGAGCATCAACGTAGGCGATGCCGTGCTGGCGGAGATAGCGCCCAAGCACTTCGTCCTTCACCGCATTGTCAGTATCAAGGGCGACCATGTCATCCTGCGCGGCGATGGCAACATCGGTGTCGAGCACTGTCGTCTGGGCAATGTCAAGGCCACGGCCATCGGCTTCTATCGTAAAGGCCGTGAAAAGCTGGACAGCACCGACGGTCTCAAGTGGCGCGTCTACTCGTGGATTTGGCTCCGCCTGCTGCCGCTGCGCCGTTACTTGCTCTTTGCAATGCATCCCCATATACCAAGGCGCTGGAAAAAGAAGAAATAACTACAAAAAGATAACAGCAATGAAAACAAAGAAAGGATTCCACCTTCGCAATGTCTGCGGTGAATATGTCATCGTTGCCGAGGGTATTGAGAACATAGACTTCTCGAAGATTATCAACATGAACGAGTCGGCCGCCTTCCTCTGGAAGAAAATCGATGGAAGCGGCGACTTCACCATCGACGACTTGGGCGCCTACCTCTGCGAGGAGTACGACGTTGACGAAGCTACGGCAAAAGCCGACGCTGCTAAGCTCGTCCAGCAGTGGATTGACGCTGAAATCATAGAAGAATAAATATTTATATGCTGAGACAATTTGCGTCTTTTCTTTCCTGTCTGTTTCTGTTCGTGGCAGAGACACAGGCCCAGGCCTCTTTCGGTAAGGCCGAGAAACTAAACGAAGACTGGCGCTTCCTGCGCATTGACTCTATGTGGAACATTCACGAGACCGAGGATATGAAAGTCCCCGGTTTCGATGACTCCCGCTGGCGCCGTGTTACGCTGCCCCATGACTGGGGGGTGGAACTGCCCATGTCGCCCGACAAGGGAAGCTGTCAGGGCTATCTCCCCGGCGGCATCGGATGGTACAGGAGGAAGATTGACGTGAAAAGTGAGGGATTAAAAAGCTTCCTTTACTTCGAGGGTGTCTACAACTACTCCGAAGTCTACCTGAACGGGCATTTGCTAGGCCGTCGCCCCAGTGGCTTCGCCTCGTTCCTCTACGACCTGACACCTTATCTTAAGAACGAAAACCAAAACAAAGACGGAAATGTCGAAAACGTGATTGCCGTCCGTGTCGACCATTCTCACGAGGCCGACTCGCGCTGGTACACGGGCTCCGGTATCTATCGCGATGTGTGGCTCATTACTGCCCCCGAAGTGCATCTGGCATTGTGGGGAACGGCTTATCGCCTCGTCAGCATCAGTAACACGAAAGCCGAGCTGGAGGTCGATGTCGAGACCACAGATGACCGCTCCGTCAAGTCGTCTCTGAACATGAAGGCCGAGGTGACGCTGAGCGATGCACAGGGTAGGGTGGTGGCTACGACGACCACCGCTATCGGTACACAGCAGAAGAAGACGGTACGACTGACTGTCAGGAACCCGCAGCGCTGGACGCTCGAAAAACCATATCTCTACACGCTCAGAACCACTCTCTTCCCAACCTCTGCGCTCAATCTTTCGCCCGACACCTCCACCGTTCGTGTCGGCCTCCGCACCCTCGAATTCTCACCCGACCGCGGCTTTGCACTCAACGGCGAGAGAATGAAGGTGAAGGGCGTCTGCGTACATGATGATGCCGGCGTCCTGGGAACCGCCGTTCCTGCCGAGGTATGGCGCCGTCGTGTCCGTGAACTGAAGGCCATCGGTGTCAACGCCCTGCGCATGAGCCATAACCCCCATGCTCCTGCCCTGTACGACATCTGCGACGAGGAGGGCATGCTCGTCATGGACGAGGCCAGCGACGAGTGGGAGTTCCCCAAGCGTAAATGGATGAAAGGCTGGAATCAGGGCAGCCCCGGCTATGAAGGCACCTACACCTATTTTGAGGAGTGGATAGAGCGCGACGTCGCCGACATGGTGCGCCGCGACCGCTGCCACCCCTCCGTCTTCCTCTGGTCCATCGGCAATGAGGTGGACTATCCCAACGACCCCTATTCGCATCCCGTGCTCGATGGCGACGGCAGCTTCACGCAG
Organism: uncultured Prevotellaceae bacterium; assembly: GCA_946185285.1. Classification (GTDB taxonomy): domain Bacteria; phylum Bacteroidota; class Bacteroidia; order Bacteroidales; family Bacteroidaceae; genus Prevotella. The sequence goes on along the minus strand of CAMHIS010000026.1, from coordinate 19,333 downwards.
CCCGTCTATGGCGGCTATAAGCCCGGTCAGCCTAATGCCGAGCGCATAGGCCGCATTGCCGAGCGGCTGGTCAAGGTCGTGAAGTCCATCGATACGTCGCGCCCCACCACTGGAGCCCTGGCCGGTGTGGTCATGTCGAACGAGACCACCTATCCTGAAGTCATCGACGTCGTCGGCTACAACTATACCGAGAGCCGCTACGACAGCGACCATAAGAAATACCCGAAGCGCGTCATCTATGGCTCAGAGAACCGCCACGACCTGGATGCCTGGAAGGCCGTCCGCGACAAGGAGCACATCTTCGGACAGTTCCTCTGGACAGGTATCGACTATCTTGGCGAGAGCGGCCAGTGGCCCTCTCGTGGCAGTACTGCCGGACTGTTAGACCTGGCCGGGCAGCGCAAGCCCAACGGCTGGTACCGTGCCGCGTTGTGGAGCGAACAGCCCGTGTGCTATATAGGTACTGTGGCGCATAGGGGTAACGGTGGCTATAGGGCTAACAGACCGAACAGACCCAATAGGATGCAGGGACCTCAGGTGAATTCATACACCACCGATTCGTGGAACTACCGTGAGGGTGACCGCGTGAGGGTGGTCTGCTATACCAATGCCTCGTCGGCGCGTTTGTTATTGAACGGTCAGCCGTTGGATGCTGAGTTCCAACGTGATACGCGGACCGATATACAGTATTGTGATGTTGACTACAAGCCTGGAATACTGCGCTGCGAGGCTTCCAACGGTGCCGCCTATGAGGTTAAGACCAGCGGACAGCCTTATGCTTTGCAGCTGACCACCGATTCTGTGGGCCATGTCTTCGTCGAGGTTGTCGACGAACAGGGCGTACTGGTGAAGAGTGCTGACCAAGAGGTGTCGCTTACTGTCAGTGGTGCCCGCCTTTTGGGTATGGAGAACGGCAATATCATGGACAGTCAGTTGAATAGTCGGCCGGCGAAGAACCGCCTCCGCGTCAATGGCGGTCGTCTTGTGGCCTATCTGCAAACGCAAAAAGAAGAAGAGGTCACGGTACGTGCCTCTTCTCCATTCCTGCAGTCAGCGGTGCTGACGTTTACTTGCAAAGCCTTATCTCGCTGATGCGCGGCGTCTGACGACCTTGTTCGGCAGCTATGCTGACAGTCTGTGTCTCGCCTTCGAGACCAGTGGGCAGTTCGAGCGTCGCCGTTCCGTTGCGGTCGAGGTTGACCGTGCCGATAGGCTTGCCTGCAATGCTGACCACGATTCGGTCGCGTTCGGCAAAGCCTTTCAGTCGCAGTGTCTTGGCACCGCTCACTTTCATCTTGTATTCAAAGGCCCCCCTCGCACGACGCCAGTGGATGCCCTCGTCACTGCCATTCCAACTCTGGTTGGAGGTGAAGAAGTGGTCGCTCTCCGACTGCTGTTCGCCGCAGAACACCTTGTCGACCGTCTGGGCCTCCAGGGCCATGCGTGCCTGCTCCTCGGCTGCCATCTCCTGCTGGCGGGCTGTCCACTCCTGCTGTGTGTAGAGCGGGAAGTAAATCTGGTAGCGGCACTCGTAGAGCTGGTAGAACGGCTGGAGCGTCATGCCCTCGAACGAGGGGATGGTAAGGCCGCTGAGCTTGAAGTTCAGGGGCTTGCCGTCGACAGGTGCGAGATGGGTGAGGATTTCATTGGCCGAGCCGATGATTGCGGGCATCTGGGTGAGCGGAATCTTCGGACCGTTGGCGATGTGGCCGCCACGGCTGTCGTCGGCATACATGCCGTCCTGACGGTCGGTGCCGGTCTTGGCAGCGAGCACGATGGGACCATAGAGAAAGGAGTACTGGGCCTTTTTGTCGGGCGTGGTCTCGGCGGTCAGGTGCATGGGAATATCCACATGTATGCGGTCGCCGTCCTGCCATTTCCGCTCGATAACGAGATAGCCTCCGCGCTCAGTGCGGTCAACGGTTTCCCCGTTGACAGTGGCCTTCATTCCCTCCGCCCATTTCGGCACACGTATCTTCAGGGCAAACTTCTGGGCTTTCTTCATCTTCAGCGTCAGCTTGGTGGAAGGCTCCTGTGGGAAGCGGTTCTCCTGAATGACGGTCAGGTCATTCCACGTCAGCGTCGACGGGATAAAGAGGTTCACCAGCAGGTCGCTGCCCTCGTGGGCATAGATCATCTCGCCATAGCGGGCGGGGTTCTCGATGCCGGTTCCCACGCAGCACCACATCGACGTCTGTGGCTGTGAGTAGACGCGGTAGTGGCCCGAGCGCATCGGCGTGAAATAGACGAAGCCGCCCTGCACGGGGTTGAAAATCGATAGGATGTGGTTGTAGAGTGCGCGCTCGTAGTAGTCGATGTAGCTCTTGTCGGCCGAGGTCTGGTAGAGCATCTTCGTCAGGCGCAGCATGTTGTAGGTGTTGCAGCTCTCAGGTCCCTGCTCTGAGGCCAACAGCCCGCTGAAGTCGTCGGTGGGATTGAAGTGCTCGCGCAAGGAGTTGCCGCCGATGCTGACGCTGCGCTGGCCGATGACTACGTCCCAGAAGAAGCGGGCGGCGCGGTCCCAGTCGTCTAAGCCTTCGAGGTCGGCAATGCGCTTGTAGCCGATGACCTTCGGAATCTGCGTGTTGGCGTGCTTGCCCGTCAGGTTGTCCTCGCCCTTCAGCAGTGGCTGCAGCATGCGCTGGTCGCTGAACTGGTGGGCCAGCCGCAGGTACTTCTGGTCGCCAGTGATGCCATAGACGTCGGCAAAGGTCTCGTTCAGTCCGCCCTGCTCGCTGATGAGCATCTGCTGTATCTGCTCGTCGCTGAGCTGGCTCACCTCCCGAATCATCCAGTCGGTAAGCTTCACCAGCATCTCGCGGGCTTCCTTGCGTCCGGCAATAAGGTAGGCATCGCGCAGACCGGCGTAAATCTTGTGAATATTATAAAGAGGTACCCAGCGGTCGTTCAGTCCGAAGGAGTTGGCGCGGATGTCGCCCCGTGCCAGCTCGCCCCATATCTGTTTCGGATTGGGCACACCGCTCAGATAGCCGTCGCCGCTGGCCTCCTGGCAGCGCCGCAGTTCGCTCAGGAAGTAGTCCATGCGGGCCTCAACCTCCTTGTTGCCCGTGGCTGCATACATATAGCTCAGTGCCGACAGGTAGTGGCCGCCGATGTGGCCGTCGAGTCCGGTGTTCTCCCAGTTGGTGTAGTTCTCGGCCTTGGGTGTCAGCCCGGCTCCCTTCAGATAGGGCGCCAACAGGCGGTCGGCATCGAGTCCGAGCAGGTAGTGGATGTCGGCCTGCTGGTTCTTGAGGAACTGGCTGTCGCCCAGGCGGACGCTGCTGATGGGGAATGTCTCAACCCGCGTGGGCAGGGCTGCCGTAGCGCTCAGTGCAATAAAGACTGTGCAGAACAGAAAGTGTCGTTTCATCATCTTGGTGGTAATGGTTTGTGGTTACAGTAATTTAAATTCGTCGACGTCGATGTAGCCGCCGGCCTTCTTGGTGGCGTAGTTGAAGATGGCAAACTTCGAGCCCATGAAGAAGCGGCGGTAGTCGAAGTTGCAGCGGTAGTTCTTCGACCCTATCTGCTTCCACTCCTGCCCGTCGAGGCTGTAGTAGAAGTTGGCAGCGTCGTTATGGCCGGGCTGGAAGTCGCCGTCGATGCGCAGCCAGACCTGCTTGGCCTTTGGTGCCAGCTTCGTCAGCGACACGCCTTCAATCATCTTGTTGTCGACGTTGGTGACGGCCTTCTCGCGGTCGGAGAGGCTGACCTTCTGCTCGCTCATCTCGAGGAAGACGGTCTTGCCGTTCTTCTTCAGGGTGAGCACGCCCGAGTCGCCGTTGAAGGCACAGAAACCGGCGCAGTCGCCGTCCTTCATCTTCGAGAAGTCGATGCAGACCACACCGCTGCACGTCGGGCCGAACATACGCTGCGTCAGCGTGTTGGGAGCCAGGTAGAGGTTAGGCACCACGCGGTTGGTCTTCAGACGCAGGAATCCGGGGCGCTCGCTGAGGCTCCACGCCGCGTCGATGGGGTTGTGGTTCCACTGCCAGTGCAGGCCTAACTTCGTCGAGGAGAAGTCGTCGGCGCAGACGATTTCCTTCTTGGGCTGACCGCTGCGGTAGGGGCGCACCACGTCGGGCACCTTGCCACGCTCGTCGCCCAGCATCGGCCAGCCGTCAATCCAGCGCACGGGCGACAGCGTCAGCACACGGCCCACGCCGCCACGGTCCTGGAACATGATGCCGTACCAGTCGCCGTCTTCGGTATCGACGATGGTGCCCTGAGCCAGATAGGAGAAACCGCCGAAGTCGCTCTCGAGAATGACGTTCTTCTCCCACGTGCCCTTCAGGTCCTTCGTGCGGTAGCACACCTCGCGGCGGTGACGGCCGGGCGCATAGACGTGGCTGATGAGCTGGGCATAGTACGTGCCGTTATGCTTGATGACGCGCGTGCCTTCGAGCAGACCGCGCTCGTCGGCCTCGCGCTGGAAGTAGTGACGGAGCGAGCCCTCGACGACGCCCTTCAGGTCGCGCGTCAGCTGGCACATCTCGCCCGTTCCGAAGAATACGTAAGGCGTGCCGTCGTCGTCGAAGAAGAGCGTGGCGTCGTGGAAGTGGCGCAGACGGGCGTGGATGGTCCACGGTCCCTCAGCCTTCGGGGCGGTAAATATATAGGTGTCGCCCATGGGGCCGCCCTCGTTGGGGGCCAGGAGTGCCCAGAACTTGCCGTCGTGATACTTCAGCGACGTGGCCCACTGGCCGCGGCCGTAGACCGTACCCTCTTGCAGGTCGTACTTCGGCGAGTCGGTCAGCCGGTCGAAGATATAGCCCACGGTCTCCCAGTTCTTCAGGTCCTTCGAGGCCATCACCGGCGCACCGGGCATGAGGTGCATCGTGGTGGTGACCAAGTAGAAGGTGTCGCCGACGCGGATGACGTCGGGGTCGGGGGTGTCGGCCCAGAGCATCGGGTTGTGGATCATTGTACTGTCTTGGGCCGTTGCGGCCGTCGGCGCTGTCAGGGCCAGCGCCATTGTCAATGCTAATGCTGTTCTTTTCATCTTATGAATAGTTTGATTGGTTTTCCTTCTTTGTTGCGGGTGATGACCAGTCCCTTGGCCTGCGGGCTGACGCGGCGTCCCGTCAAGTCGTATGCGTCGTTAAGGTTAAGGTTAGCGTTAGGGTTAAGGTTAACGTTAACTATGCCGTTGGGTTCTACGCCGATGGGGACAAAGGCACCGTCGTGGTCAGGACGGGCATAGACGCCGAACGGCTGCAGCGTGGAGGCAGCTTCTAAGCGGCGCAGCCCTATTTGGCCATCCTGGCTGTCGAGCACGAAGTCGCCGGCAAATAGCGGCGCACTGGAGTATGTGCCACGAAGCACGTCGTCGAGCGGACTGACTGCGTAGGACACCTCGCCCTGGCCGGTAAAGGTCACTTCGCCCTGACCCTCAACAAGCACGGGCTGGTGGGCCGGCACGGAGCGCATCTCAACCAGTGAAAGTTCATGGTCGATAGTGTATATCCTGACGCCCTCAGGCGCATTGGCCGAGAAGGGCAGCATCAGCAGGCGGTAGCCGTCGACGGTGCAGGTGAACGTGGCCTTGTCAGCCGTGAAGGCCTTGGCGGGACGGAAGTCGCCGCCGTCGGCCCGCAGCACAAGACTGCGGCAGGTGGTTCCCGTCACGATGTTGTCGCCCGTCAGCGGACTGTCCTCGGCAGCGAAGACCATGCGGTTGGTGCCTGCGAGCCACGGCAGCTGGGTCGGCAGGTCGGTGACGCCGCTCACGTCGATGCTGGTGCAGGCTGCGTCGCCGCTGTAGTCCATCACGTTCGAGTCGTCGGCCACGTAGGCGCCGCTGAGCTTACCGGCATAGTCGTTGCCGAAGTAGACATCGCCGAAGGTGATGCTCAGGTGCGACTGGGTGTTGTCGCAGGTCAGCGACAGCAGACCGATGCAGCCGTCCTCAAGGGTGGCGGGCGAGAGGTCGAAGACGAGGTCGAAGTCCTGTGCCTGGCTCAGGTCCAGTCGGCCGTAGTCGTGGGTGGCCACCTGTCCCTTGGCGTTGACATAGAGCAGTTTGGTGCCGCCGGCGGTCAGTCCGCTGGTCGTCGTCACCTTCTTGATGTGCATCACCAGCTGCGAATAGCGGTCGCTGAGTGCCACGTAGCCGTAGTTGGTGTTCTTGCGGCTGGATATGAGCGGGTTGCTGCTGTCGAAGGTCTTGTTCTTTCCCGACAGCTTATAGGTCGTGCCGAAGTTTGTCTTGGTGATTGCCATGTCGTCGATGCGGTCGAAGCGGGTGGCCGTGCCCTTCATGTTCGAAGGCTGGCGGTCGCGGCTGCGAATGGTGCAGACGGTGGCTACGCTCTGCGCCGGGATGGTGACGACGGGGCGGCAGGTCTCCTCGTTGAGCGATGATTGCTTGGCAGTGAAGTTCTTTGACTTCGTTGTCGTATAGAGGGACGTGCCCTTGGTGTAGAAAGGCAGGTCAAGGGTCAGCTCCACGTCCTTGTCGGTGGCATTGGCCATCACAACGGCTACCGTGTCGCCCGATTGCGACTGGTAGGCCGAGCCCTCAAGGCCGCCACCGAACGTGGCTCCGATGCGGTCCATGCCTGTCACGAAGCGTGCAAAGTGAGCCATCACGTAGCCTCGCTTGGTGATGGTGCCGCTGCTGCCTGCACCGTTCTGGCCGTCGCCCATCATGGCGTAGTAGCGCTTGGCGGCGTAGTGAATCCAGGCGTTGAAGTTGCCGAGCATACACGTGTTGATGGCCCGGAAGAAGTTGAAGAAGTCCTTCGTGAAGTCGAAGTTGCGGGTGGATGACTGGCCCTCGTTCCAGTTGATGAGGTACTCCGTCATCCAGATTTCCTTACCCTTGGAGGCAAGGTTCTTGTAGGCCGACTGTATGCCGCCGTACTGGTGGCCGCCGTAGATGTCGAAGCACGGCAGGATGTCGGTCTTGTTCAGCGCGTTGGCGTAGCTGTCGCTGACGGCCAGTGTCTCGGGAGCCATGATCTTACAGCTGATGGTGCGGCCGTAGGTCTTGACGAACGGGGCGATGTCGGTGGCCGACCACAGGCAGCCGGCGTATTCGGCAGGCCAGTCGGGCTCGTTCTGGATGGAGATGGCGTCCAGCTCGACGCCGTTCTTGCGCAGGTACTGCACGTAGTCCTCCAGATACTGGGCGTAGTCGGCCCAGTTCTCCTTCTTCAGGTAGCCCTGGGTGCCGTCCGAGTTTTTGGCATTGCTGGTGCCGTTGGTCTTCCATTCGGCAGGCTGTCCCCACGGTGAGGCGAAGACAATCAGCCCCATCTGCTTGGCCAGCTTCGCCGTAGCCAAGGACTGTCCCCAGGAGTTCTTGCCGATGGGGATGTAGAGGCGCATGATGTTGCAGCCCACGGTGCTCGTCTCGCCCCACACCTTCTTGATCTCGGCGGTCGACATGTGGTTGTAGGTGAACTGTGGCGAGCAGACGAAGCCGCCGAAGCCCGTGATGTGTTGATACTTGGTCTGGGCGTTGATGCGCACCGTAGCACGCTGTGCCGACAGCGTCAGCGACAGCAGCATGGAAGCCAGCAATAGTAGACTTTTCCTCATATTAACAGTTTTACGGTGCAAAGGTAATAAAAAAATGCGGCAACAAGTGCCGCATTTTGTATCGTTAACTTATAATAATGTTACATACTGCTATTTGAACAGGCTCAAGGAGCGCGAGAAGTGGATGGTGCTTGACTGAAATACGGTTCCCTGACGGTGCCCACTGGTATTATGCCAGCGGGCACCGTTGCTAAGAAAAGAATCTACGGCTTTTCTTGTTCAGCTACACTTTTCCCCTCTTTTTCTTGCAAAACTCAGGAAAAAACGCTACTTTTGCAGGCAATAAGTAAAAAGAAGAGCTATGGAGGTTTATCATGGCAGTTTTACAACGGTAGAGACCCCGCACATCATCAAAGGACGCTACGCGAAGGACTTTGGTGTTGGTTTCTATTGTACCCAGCTGAAAAAGCAGGCCGAACGGTGGTCTGGGAAATACGATACGCCGAGGGTTAATGTCTATGAATACACGATGGCCGAAGGCCTGAAAGTACTTGAGTTCAAGGAGTTGACCGATGAGTGGCTCGATTTTGTCGTTGCTTGCAGGGCTGGACAGCCGCACTGCTATGACATAGTCATTGGGGCGATGGCCGACGACCAGATTTACAACTTCGTCTCCGACTTTATCCGTGGCACTATTACTCGTGAGCAGTTCTGGGTGTTGGCAAAGTTTAAGTATCCCACCCACCAGATAGCCTTCTGCACAGAAGCATCACTGAAGTGTCTCACCTTTAAATCAGTTTACAGCGTATGACAGGAAGAGAAGACCAGAAGGAGAACGACCTGTTTTTCCTTTGCAGCCTCATTGAGTATATTGGACGTAAGACGAACAACTACCGCAGCACGGTAGTGAACGCCTTAGGGAAAAAGGAGTTGCAACACATCTACGACTATGCCGACGTGTACCACTGTGAGAACATCGACAAGGTGACTGACGAACTGGTGGAGAAGCACCATATAGAAGAAGGATACTTCGACAACATTGCCGCAGCCCGCTATGCCATTCCTTCGCACTGGGACATAGGCAAGGTTTACCAGCGGCTGATTCTTGATGTTGCCCATTTCACTGACGGGAATCTCATTGACACACTGATGGTGGTCTATAATTCTTGGATAACCCGTAAAATAGACGACTACAACTCGTCTATGTATTACGAGAATCCGAGCTACCTGTTTGAGTCGTACAAGGCTGGAGCGGTGCTTGTATAGTTGACGACGGGCGGCAAAAGGACGTTCCCACGGTTTGGGTTGTTTTACCCAGACCGTGGGAACGACTTGAAAGCGGCCCCTTTCGTATGAGGCACGCCAAAGTTTACTTGAACAGGCTCAGAGCCATCTGACGGAGGGCGCGGCGCCAGGTCAGGAACTCATGGGCAGTACCCTCTGAGACATGGCCCTCTGCGTTGAAGCCGGCTTTCTTCAGATTATCCACAGCTTCCTTGATGCGGTCGGGACCTTCCTTCGAGCCACAGCTCAGGAAGATGTACTTCACCTGATTCTTGTCCTTAATCTCATCGGGAGTGTAGACACCACCGCTGAGCAGTCCGTAGTAGTTAAACATTTCGGGACGGCGCAGGGTGATGGTGTGGGTCTCCATACCACCCATGCTGAGGCCGGCCATGGCGCGGCTCTCTTTCTTGGCGATGGTGCGGAAGTTGGCATCGACATAAGGCACCAGCTCGTCGCAGAGCACCTTCTCGAAGTCCTGGGCGGTGAAGCCGCCGAGGCCACCGAACTGGATGTTGTTCGTCATACCGTAGGTGCAGACCACGATGAAGGGCTTGATCTTACCCTCGGCAATGAGGTTGTCCATGATGAGGTTGGCATGACCCTGAGTCATCCAGGCCGTCTCGTCCTCACCCCAGCCGTGCTGCAGATAGAGCACGGGATACTTGGTCTTCTGGTCCTTGTCGTAGGTCGGCGGGGTATAGACGAAGGCACGGCGGCACTGCTTGGTGCTCTCGCTCCAGAAGAGGACCTGCGACACCTTGCCGTGAGGCACGTTCTTCATGGCGTAGAAGTCCTTGTCCTTGGCGGGAATCTCGATGCCGCTCTCCCAACGGGTGGAACCGTAGAAGTTGCCCGTGCCGGGGTCGTTGAACGTACCGCCGTCGACGGTCAGGTGATAGTAGTGGAAACCTTCGTCCATGGGTCCGGCCGTGGTGCCTACCCATGAGCCGTCATACGTCTTGCTGAGCTTGGTGCCGCCCTGACCGCCAAGGCCAAGGCCTACGGTTACTGCCTGGGCATCGGGAGCCTCAATGCGGAAGCGGGCATAGCCCTGCGAGTTCACCTGCGGATACTGCTGACCGGGCTGGTTCAGCTTAGAGGGTACGAAGTCCTCCTTCACGCCGGCCTGCTCGGGGAAGGCACGGCTGGCGTCAAACGGCGGGCGCTGCTGACCGAAGCCACCGGGGCCGCCACGACGGCCACCCTGACGGCCACCCTGACCGAAGCCACGGCCGGGACCACCCTGACCCTGCGGACGGGCACGGCGCGGGGGACGTGCGGGCAGCTCCCACTTCGGGGCCTTCATGTCGCGGATATACTCGTATGCCAGCTTGGGCTTATACTCTGAGTCCCAAGGCAGGGGATAGTTGGCGGCACCCAGCCAGGAGTCGCGGTCGCCGAGGTTCCAGAAGGTGACGCAGTCGATGACGTCCTTATGTTTGCGGAACACGCGGAAGCAGCGGGCATACTGGTCGGCCAGATGCTGCTTCACCGAGTCGGTGACAGCGGCACCCTCGCGGCTGAACTGCAGTCCGCCACCCATCTCCTCGTTCACGCGGATGTCGAACTCGGTGATGTGGATGTGCTTCACGATGGTCTTGAACAGCGTGATGGCAGAGTCGAGGCGGGCCTCAGAGGGGTAGTAGATGTTGTAGTGGGCCTGCATGCCGATACCGTCGATGGGCACACCCTTGGCCTTCATCTTCTTCACCATATTATATATACGGTCGCGCTTGTGGGGGTCGACGGTGCTGTAGTCGTTGTAGAACAGCAGGGCCTTGGGGTCGGCCTCGCGGGCAAACTGGAAGGCCTTCTCAATGAACTCGTCGCCACAGAGGCGGTACATGGCACTCTGGCGGTAGGGGTCGGTGGCATTGGCATTGTCTTCCATGGCCTCATTCACCACGTCCCAGCAGTAGATGACATCCTTATAGCGCGAAACGACGGCGTGGATGTGCTTTCTCATGCGCTCGTAGAAGACCTCCTTGGTGGGGTTGTCGCCGAGCATCCAGCGGCCAATCTGCGAGTGCCACATCAGACAGTGACCGCGCAGCTTGATGCCGTTCTGGCGGGCGAAGTTGGCAATGCGGTCGGCATTCTCCCAGTTGAACTGTCCCTCCTGGGGTTCTGTAGGCTCGGGCTTCATGTCGTTCTCGGCGGTCATGCTGTTGAACTCCTTCTTAATGAGAGCCTGTTGTTCGGGGTTAGTCACGTTGCGCTGGTTCACAGCGACACCAATCATGAAGTAGTCCTTGTAGACGTCCTTCAGTCCTTGTGCCCAGGTGCTGGTACTGCTCATGGCGAGCATCACGGCAGCGAGGGCAATCTTTGAATAATGTTTCATAACGTTGATTTGTTAGGGTTTAGTCATTTTGTGTGCAAAGATAGCCAAAAAAGCCGAAAGCAACCGCCATTATTTGTGTCTCATACTTTCGTTTATGTTTCATAAAGCAAAAAAGTTGCCGTCGGAAGTGTGTTTTCCCGCTCTTTTGTAGTATTTTTGCATCCATTATGACACGAGCCAACACTATCTTTGCCTTTCTGCTTGCCACCTTGATGGCAGAGGCACAACCCAAGTTCAGCAAACCCCACGGCCTTTACAGCGACCGCTCCATCACTGTTGCCATTGAGGGGACGGATGTCCACTATACACTCGACGGCAGCACACCCACTGCCGCCAGCCAGCGCTACACCGAGCCGCTGCACTTGGAGCAGTCGACGGTGGTAAGGGCGGTCGAGGTCATCGGCGACTCACTGTCGCCCGTAGCCACGGCAACGTATATTTTCACCTCCTCCGTCCTGGCGCAGCCCGACAATCCCAAGGGCTATCCCGACACATGGGGCGAGTACACCCAGATCTGGGGCACGGCCATCGCCGACTACGGCATGGATCCGGAGATGACCGGCAACCGCCAGCTGGCGCAGAAGATTGTGAAGGGCCTGTCGGACCTGCCCATCCTCTCCATCGTCACCGACCGCGACAACCTGTTCAGCCACGAGCCCGACGAGGAGACGGGCGGCATCTACATCTTCACAGGCCCGCCCGTGGGCGACGCCACAGGGCACGGCTGGACCCGCCCGGCCAGCATCGAGCTGATAGGCGGGCCACAGAAGCACGACCTGTCGACCACCTGCGGTCTGCGACTGCACGGCGGTCACGGCCGTCTGGCCGAGAAGAACCCCAAGCACTCGTTCCGCCTGGTGTTCAAGGAGAAATACGGCCCGAAGACGCTGCAATACCCCGTCTTCGGCAGCGGCGAACCGTCGAAGTTCGACCAGCTGGTGGTGCGCTGCCACTTCGGCAACGCCTGGCAGCACTGGAGCGAGAGCAACCGCACCAAAGCACAGTACTCCCGCGACGTGTGGGCCCGGCGCATGCAGCGCCGCATCAGCGGACTGGGCATCAACGCCCTCTACGTCCACCTCTTTCTTAATGGCATGTACTGGGGACTCTACAACATGGCCGAACGTGTGGACGAACAGTTTGGCAAGGACCATTTGGGCGGCAAGAAGAGCGACATCGACGTCATCAAGATTGAGGAGGACGGCGGCAACCACATCGAAGCCGCCGAAGGCACCCTCGACGCCTGGGAGCAGATGGTCAGTGCGGTCGCTGGTTTCCCCAGCGACGCCCCCCTTCAGCAGCTCGACTCCCTGCTCGATATCGACGCCTTCATTGACTATATGCTTATCAACCAGTATGGCGGCAACACCGACTGGGACCACCATAACTGGTACGCCATCCGCCGCCGGGGCGATGACAGCCAGGGCTTCCGCTTCCTCTGCTGGGACACGGAGATTATCTTCGAGAGTGCCCGTGAGAACGTGCTCTCGAAGAACAACGGCAACGCCTTCCCCACCGGCATCTTCCAAAACCTGCTGCGTAACGATGACTTCGCCCGCCGCTACCTGCGTCGCGCCAAGGAGCTGCTGGCCAAGGACGGACTGCTTGGCGAGCAGAGCGTGGTCGAGGTGTGGGACAGTCTCTACAACACCATCTCGGGCGCCATCTACGCTGAGGCCGCCCGCTGGGGCGACTACCGCCGCGACGTGCATCAGTGGCAGTCGCGCGGCCAGCTCTACACCGTCGACAATCACTATATGGCCGAGCGCCAGCGCCTGCTGACGGAGTACTTCCCCGTGCGTACCGACAATGTGCTTGGCTATATCATGAACTACGTTGACATCGACGACTTTGAAGCTCCGGACGACTGGACGAAGTTCACGGCCTCGATGTTCCACGAGTGGAACGGCACGGGCGCCAACGCGCAGCCGACGGCCACGACCGTCAATACCGAGTGGAACCTCAACAACAATGTCGGCGGTGGCGGCACCGTAGCCGGCTTCAGTTCCGTCAGCTACAAGCTGTTTGCCGACGTCAGCCAGTACGACAAGCTGGTGCTGCGCGGCACGGGGAGCGGACTGCGCATCCTGGCCAACCGACTGACCGACCACGGACCTTACAAGCAGATTATCGTGTCGTTCAACAGCAGCGACCCCTACTGGGACACGGCGCTGCAGGCCGTCGTCCTGCCCTTGGCCGACCTGAAGACGGCTCCCACCAACGAGGGCAGGGCGCGTAACGACAGCTTTGTACACATCAACGCCATGAAAGTGAACAGCGGCAGCAACGCCAACGTCACTGCCGCCTATCTCGTTCCCTCTGCCGGGACGCTCGATGTGGCCGGCGTCAAAAGCAAGTCAGCTGATGGCAAGTTCTATAACCTGAGTGGCCAGCTGGTAGACCGTCCCTCAAAGGGCATCTACATCGTCAATGGCCGCAAGGTGGTGGTACGATAATCAGCGCACCACAATCTTACGCCCACCTTTTATATATATACCAGACTTAAGGCTGCCGCTACCGATGCGGCGGCCTTTTAAGTCGTAGATGGCATCAGAGGGGGCAACGGCTGCCTGCACAGGCTTCACATCGGTAACGATGGACCGGTGGCGTAAGGCCGAGCGGACGGCATACCAGGCGGGCTTGCGGCCCAGCTGGGCGGTGTAGAGCAATGGGTTAGAGCCGCTTCGCCACGAGTCGTTGTCCTTGATGCCCCAGATGACCATCGACGGGCAGTTGGCGTTGTTAAGCATGATGTCGGTGACGACGCGGTAGTTGCGGGCCTGCTCTTCCAGGTCCTTGGCCGACGTCGAGCCGACACCCATGTCCAGTTCGGTGATGATGCACTTCAGCCCGTCGTCGCCAAAGCGACGGATGGTGCGTTCGAACTTCACCGAATCGACGTCGCCCACGGAGAAGTGGCACTGCAGGCCGACGCCGTCGATGGGGATGCCATGCTGCTGCAGGCGTTTCACGATGTTATAGAAGGCCACCGCCTTGGCCTTGCCCTGCATCTCTACGTCGTAGTCGTTCAGGTAGAGCAGGGCCGTCGGGTCGGCCTGGCGGGCGTAGACGAATGCCGAGTCGATGTAGTCGTCGCCGATGGCCCGCTGCCAGACGTTCTGGCGCAGGGTGTAGGCATCGGGGTTGGTGCGGATGATGCTCTGATCGTCGTCCAGGCACTCGTTCACCACGTCCCACTCCTTGACCTTGCCCTTGAAGTGCTTCATGACGTTGGTGATGTGGCTCTTCATAATCTCCAGGGCCTCCTTGCGCGTCCACCCCTTGTCGTTCTTCTTGCCGTCGCTGCTCAGCCACTCGGGCTGCTGCTGGTGCCAGACGAGGCAGTGGCCACGCATGGCCATCTTGTTGCGCTGGGCGAAGCTCACCAAGCCGTCGGCACTGCCAAACGAGAACTGGCCGCGCTGGGGCTGCAGCGTCTCCATCTTCATCTCGTTCTCGGCCACGAGCATGTTGAACTGCTTGCCGCCCTCCTCCATATTGCCTTTCCACGACGAGACGGCCACGCCGATGTTCTTGCCGTTCCGTTCGGCGTAGTAGCGCAGGGTGTGCGTGTCGGTGTTGTCGGCGATGCCGTCGTCGTAGTAGGGACCCATCGGAGAACCGATGGGGTCGGTGGCCTCCGGGTCGTCGGAGTCGTCGGGGTTGGCATCTTCCATAGATGTCAGCCGCGCCACCAGCTTATAACCGTCGGCGTCGTTTTGCTCTTCAAGCACCCACGTGCCCTTGCCGGGCTGCTGAAAGCGGAACTGCCAGTCGCCGCTCTTGGCCTTGGCGGTGAGAAGGGTCAGCTCGATGCCCACCGTAGCCTCAAAGCTGTCAGGAACTTCAAGCATCACGACGGGTTGAGCGTCGCTTGTGGCGAAGTCCTCCGTCGACTGGCTGTATTTCAGCGTACCGCCAATGTCCAGACGGCCAATGCCGTTGTCTATCCTGAAGCGCAGCACCGAGGCAGGATGGACGGTGAGGTGGGCGTTCTTCGTGGGTGTGGCATAGTTCCGGATGGTCAGCGTACCTGCTTCAACGTCGCCCGGGTCAATGGTGCCGTAGAGGTCGACGCTACCGCCGATGCTGCCCGTTCCGCCGAGCACACCCTTCGTGAAGACGTAGGCGATGGCCTCGTTTTCGTTGGTCTTGGCACCTAAGCCACCTCGCATTTTCCTTACCAAAGCCTCCGAGCGGTCGTTATTCACCAGCACACGGCCTTCCATCACGCGGAGCGCCCCGGTCAGGTAGTTCTGATTGCCAGTGATGCGGTAGGTACCCTTGCCCTCCTTGATGATGCCCAGCGGGTGGGTGTCACTATAGTCGGGCGGCGCAATGGTGCCTGCCAGCGTGGCATCGGTGTTCAGACAGCCCAACAGGAAGTAGGCCGCCCGCGTGTTCTTCTTCATATATCCGATGATGCTCGAGCCCGCCTCCGTCTGCAGCTCACCGATGCGGAAGCCCGCCCCGGCGGTGTTGGCCTCGCAGCAGATGGTGGCCCCGCTGTGCAGGGTGACGCGGTTGTTCTGCATCGACGTGTTCACCTTGCCCTGCTTCACGGCGTCCTCTACGTTCTCGGGCGAGAACGACTTGCCGCCGTGGGCCAGCACCACGCCGTAGAAGCCCGCCGAGGGCGAGTTCTCCTTGAACGGGTAGATGTGTATGTCGCCCTTGTAGTTGTTCCAGTTGGGCCAGGCCGCCCCCTTCTCCGTGCCTAAGTAGCTGCGCTCGCCGCCGGGGTAGAGGTTGAGCAGTCCGCTGCCGCTGATGGTCGACGAGAAGTAGCAGTAGCGTGCCATCTTCACGTTGACGGTCTTCGAGGCCGGCAGCGAGATGGTCTTGTTGTAGCTCACGTAGCTCGACGACGTGTTGTTGCCACTGATGTCGATGGTCTCTTCGGTCTGTGCCGTAATGGTCCCGGTAATGGTTGCCAGCAGGACAGATAGTAGCGTTAGTTTTTTCATACCTTATACATTTTTCCTGCAAAGGTAACGCTTTTATCCCGTTCTGCAACAACGTCCGCCCCAAAAAGGGACAAATCCTAAAGAATAAGATACATTATAAAAACGCCGTTTGACGGGGATTGGGTAACTTTGCATCCTGTAATAACTAACATCTAAAACCCCTTACAACGATGAAAAGACTTTTTTTACAGTTAACCCTACTCTTAGGCTTCACGGCAGTCAATGCCCAGAACCCCTACCTGCCCCTGTGGGAACATGTGCCCGACGGCGAACCCCGCGTGTTTGAGGACCCTGACAACCCCGGCAAGCTGCGTGCCTACATCATCGGCTCGCACGACGTGAACTACTCCGCCTACTGCGGTCCCGACATCCGCATGTGGTCGGCACCCGTCGAAGACCTCTCACAGTGGCGCGACGAAGGTCCCATCTTCACGTGGTATGTCGACGGACAGTGGGACACAATGTACGCCCCCGACCTGGTATGCACCACCGACCGTGCCACGGGCAAGAAGACCTACTGGCTCTACCCACACAGCCGCGGCTGGCGCCGCACACCGATGGTGTGTAAGGGCGACCGCCCCAACGGTCCCTTCACGCCCGTCAACCTGACCGAGGACGGCCGCCAGTGCCTGCCCGGCTCCATCATCGACTTCGACCCCTCGGTGTTTATTGAGAACATCACCGACAAGAAGGACAAGGACTACGATATCGGCTACCGTGCCTACGTGTTCTACGGTTTCCAGCACTCGACGGCTGTTGAGCTCGACCAGAAGACCATGTACTCGAAGCGCGAGGGTACGGAGCCCATTGACCCGTTTATCCCTGCTTGTAGTGCCGACGGCCGTCTGTTGGACCGTGCAGGCAGCGAATACAAGGCCCTCTATCAGGGTCAGAACCCGCTCGACTTCAATTTCTTCGAGGCTTCCTCTATCCGCCAGGTGGGCAACAAGTACGTGATGGTGTTCTCTGGCTACTCTGGCAAGGAGTACGGACTGGGCAATACCAACTCGGCCTTGCGTTATGCCTTTGGCGACTCACCCCTTGGCCCTTGGCGCTCGGGTGGTGTGCTCGTTGACTCGCGTGGTGTGGTCGTTGGCGAGGACGGTGGCAAGCTGATTACCACCAATGCAGGCCATAACACCCACGGTTCGCTGCAGGAGATCAATGGCCAGTGGTATGTGTTCTATCATCGTCCGCCGCGTGGCTTCGGCAATGCCCGTCAGGCCATGGTCGCTCCTGTGAAGATTACATGGGACAAGAAGCCTGTGGCCAAGGGTGGCGTGGTGAAGATTACTGGCTACGACCCCTATGTGAAGGGTAACGAGTGGGTGGCTGCTGCTGCCGACGGCAATACCTATACGGGTGCCGAAGTGACTAGCGAGGGTTTCCAGATCTTCGGTCTGCCGCCTTACGCCTACTATTCGGCTGGTCTGGCCTGCTTCATGTATGGCCCCAACAGCAACCAGTATATGCAGGACAACCACGACGTGTGGAAAAACTCGATGGACCTAGCTGGCATCCAGAACGGCGGTATCATCGGCTTCAAGTACTTCGGCTTCGGCGGTCTGGCTCAGGATACCAAGGGCTGTAAGGCTTTCGAGGGCATCAAGAAGGGCGACAACGCCTTTTTGTACCTGGACCTGACCAACAGCGGAAAGGGTGCCTTCAAGATTCATGTCAAGCTCGACGACCCCTGGAAGGGTAAGGAGATTGGCGTCATAGCTATTAAAGAGAATGATCCTGTCAATCAGCCGTCAACGGTTTCCATTAAGGTTCCCGACCTTGAAGGACTGACCGGCAAGCACGCCATCTACCTCATAGCCGAGGGGCCGGAGGTGCAGCAGCCTGAGCAGCAGCAGGGACGTCCGCAGTTCGGCGGTGGCCGACGTGGTCCCCAGCAGCCCCAGCGTCCGCAGGGCTTGTTCGACCTTCACGGTATCGGCTTCAGCAAAAATGACGCCCGTCCTACTCCCTTCGTACCTGAAGTGACTATCACCGTTGATGGCAAGAAGCTGAACATCCCCGCCAGCCCCATCATGTCAACCAACCAGAACGGTTATACCAAGTGCGACCACTATCAGCTCTATGCTCCGCTGAAAGCTGGGGCTAAGGTACAAGCTACCTGCGAAAAGGCTCCTAATCTCGTGAAGTTCGAGGTGAGTCCCATCGTTGAGGGCCGTGCCACCATCAAGGCCACCTACAACGGTCAGACCAAGATCTTCCTGATCAACTGATGTTATTCTGAAAAACCGCTGAATCCTCGCCAGGGTTCAGCGGTTTTTTTTGTCTCAGACCGAATGACTGATTAGAGGAAAAAAGAATCCGTCATTCCGTCACTTTTAGTCTATTATATTCGTAATCAGCAGGTTACGGGGTGATGGGTGGAGGTGGCAGATGACGGATGGAATGCGCGGTGAGGAGCTGGTTAATCATCTTGGCCGTCCGCAGCGACTCACCGCCCGTGAATAAACATTCACCGTCCGTGAACATCGGCTTACAGCCGTCACCGCCGAGCATCCATCACCCGTCATCATTATCCGTCACCCGTCATCATTATCCGTCACCCGTCACCATTATCCGTTACTGCGTATCTTTCTGACTGTCAGGTGTTTTTGCTGTGGTGACGGATGTGGTGGATTTTTCTGAATCAAATACTCAGCTCTCCTCGTTACCGACGTTGGTGAAGTTAAACACCATAGAAAGGCCGGCAAACTTATTGCGCCACTGATACGCCCGCACCGATGTTCGTCACCTTCAGCTATTGTAACGAGAGGTAAGCGCACTGTCCATCCGCTCCCTCCTTTCGGATTGGGTCAGCGTCTGGGCAGTGGCTCAATCGTGTACTGGTCACCCTTCTTCACCAAGCAGAGCCTGACACATTTCCCTAATATCACCGCTCGGCTATGCTGCTTTTCTCCAAGAAAAGAACATTTTTCCAAACTTTTCCCTCCGCCGCACAATCACCACCGCACTTGCTACGAGCGAACATAGAATATAGGGGCAGCCCTGCTAAGGACGCAGATTTCCCATATTTCTATATGGTTTGTGGTGAACCGTACGCCGTATTCTCATAGTCCGACAGATTCAGCCTATGCTTTATTAAACTTCGCCTTGGGCTGCTTGCACCGGGGGCAACGCCAGTCGTCAGGCAAGTCTTCGAAGGTCACGCCGTCGTGTTCGGCGGGGTCGTAAACATAGCCACAAATGGAGCAGACATATTTGCCGGAAGCCTCTTGGTTAGAGAAAT
>CAMHIS010000025.1 GCA_946185285.1 uncultured Prevotellaceae bacterium | reverse complement strand
GCTTAGAAAAATGTATAACATAACAAAAGGGTTTGATTTTCGCTTGTTCAGACCCCCACCCCCCTAACTTAGGGGGCGCGTAAAGATGGAAATATTTCTGATAAGACTGTTACAATTCATGCTGGCTATCAGCCTGCTGGTACTGCTCCACGAACTGGGGCATTTCACTTTCGCCAAGCTCTTCAAGGTAAGGGTGACGCGATTCTACCTGTTCTTCAACCCCAAGTTCCACCTGCTCAGCACCTACGACACCTGGGTGCGCCGCCTGCTGAAACTGAAGCCCGAAGTGGTTCCCACCAAAAAGGACGAAGATGGCAACGAGAAAAAGGAATACGTGGGCACGGAGTACGGCCTGGGCTGGCTGCCCCTCGGCGGCTACTGCGCCATCGACGGCATGATCGACGAGACCAACCAGAAGCTCAGCGAGAAGGCACAGCCTTGGGAGTTCCGCACCAAGCCCGTATGGCAGCGACTGCTCATCATGGTTGGCGGCGTGCTGGTCAACTTCCTGCTCGCGCTGTTCATCTACTCCATGATTCTGTTCCACTGGGGCGACACCTACATCCCCGTGAAGGACATGACGATGGGTATGAAGTTCAACAGCGAGGCCAAGGCACTCGGCTTCAAGGACGGAGATATACTGATAGGTACGGACAGGGGCGAGTTCAAGGACTTCTCGGCCGACCTCTACCGCGACATCTCCGAGGCCAAGCGCGTCGACATCGTCCGCGACGGCAAGCCCATGAGCCTCACGCTGCCCGGCGAGCTCAACCTGCTGGGTATGCTGAAGGCCGAGCCGTCGTTTGTCCGCCCGCTCATCCCGGCAACCATCGACAGCGTCATGGCCGGCACCCCCGCCGCCGCCATCGGCCTGCAGAAGGGCGACCGCATCATTGCGGTCAACGGTTCCCCCGTTGACTCCTACAACGAGTTCACCGACCAGATAGCCCGCCTCAGCGACGTGATGGCCGTGGCCAAGACCAGCGAGGACAGTATGAAAGTGCGCCGCGCCACCATCGTCTTCGCCCGTGGCGAGACGACCGACACGGCCGACGTCGTGCTCTCGCCCGAACTGACCGTCGGCTTCTTCGTGAAGACCCTGGCCGGTGTCTACACACCCTATACCCGCGAGTACGGCTTCTTCGAGAGCATACCCGCCGGCATCAAGTACGGCTGGAACGTGCTCGCCGGCTATGTCGACGACATGAAGTACGTCTTCACCGCCGACGGTGCGAAGTCGCTCGGTGGCTTCGGGGCCATCGGCTCGCTGTTCCCGCCCGTGTGGGACTGGTACCTGTTCTGGAAGATGACGGCCTTCCTCAGCATCATCCTTGCCTTCATGAACATCCTGCCCATCCCCGCCCTCGACGGTGGCCACGTGCTCTTCCTCGTCTACGAGGCCATCACGCGCCGCAAGCCGTCGGAGCAGTTCATGATACGTGCCGAGTATGTCGGTTTCGGCATCCTCATCCTGCTGATGGTCGTTGCCAACCTCAACGACATCCTGCGCTGGCTGGGGTATATGTGATCAAGGGATTTCCTTTGCTGTGAGGTCGTGATAGAGCGCGACGTAGCTCTGGGCAATCTGCTCTGGCGAGAAGCGGCAGATCATGTCCTGACGTATGGCGGCTGAGTCGTAGCTGCGACTCATGAGCGTCACAATACCCTCTTGCAGGGCCTCAACGCTAAAGTCGCGACAGCGGACACCGTTAAGGTCGGTGACAAGCTCTGAAGTGCCACTGACGGGGAAGGCCACCACGGACAGTCCGCAGGCCATGGCCTGCATGGGCGCCAGGGCGAAGGCCTCCTGCTCTGACGGCAAGGCGAAGAAGTCGGCCGCCGAGAGCACCTCGCACAATGCCTCAGGCGTGGCTTTGAAGCCCATTTCCACGACGTTCGGCCACGAGCGTTGATGAATGTTGTTGCCTGCGGCCAGAATCTTCATCTTGGGGATGCCGATACGGCTGACGGCCTCAGAGAGCTTGTCGAGGCCCTTGCGGGTATCGTGCAAATAGTAGGCAGTGAAGGCTATCAGCACGTCGTCGGCGCTGAGTCCCAACCGCCGACGGGCCTCAGCCTTCGGTATGGGCTTATAGACCGCAGTGTCGACGGCATTGTTGATGATCCTGACGTCGTGCCCTTCGAGCAGCGGATTGCCTTTGAACTTCTCTCTGAAATAATCCGACAGCAGGACAACGCCCATATTCTGTGCCTGCGCGAACGCTTGGCGCTTCACCTCGGCATAGTAGCGTTCCAGGGGGTGCTCGCGTTGCAGATGCCGCTCATAGTAAGCCAGACCGTAGAAGAAGTTCTCATCGTGGAGCGTCATCACCACGGGTTTTGGGCCGATGCCGCCGAAGAACGAGGGGTAGTCGATGTAGCCGGCAACGTAGTGCAAGTGTACCACGTCGGCCCACCCCACCCATGGACTTTTCATCAGGTTGACCACCGACGTGGGGATGTCTCCGCCCAGCCGGCGGGCCTTGTTGCGGCGGGTGACGGTAAAGCCGTAGCGGCAGAGCAGGCCTGACGGCATCTTGGCCAGTCGCCACCGCCAGTAGCCATACTGTTCGATGTCGGGGTTGTCGGTGTGTTTCTCGAGCACCAGCATGTGGCACTCGTGGCCCGCCGTCTTCAGGGCGCGCATCATGTCGGTACACACCAGGCCGATGCCTCCGACGTCTTCTTTTGACACAAACAGAATCTTCATGATGTTCTCATCTTCTTGTAGAATACATACGGATAGTGAGTACAGGAATAAATCATCGGGAAGAAAAACCCCCGCAGCCAGCCTTTCAGTCCGTGTACAGGCTTGTGAAAATAGATTTCCGAGCGGTGCTTCTGGCACAAACGGCACAGACGGAGTATTGACAGCAGGTCGTCTTTGAGCAGCAGTTCACAGAATCGGTGCACCAGCGGGAAACGTCCGTCGGCGGTGATGCGTAGCAGATGGGTGTAGATGGCGCGGCGGTTGTCGTCGGCGAGCCACCGCCGGTAGGCCCGCATGACGGCGGTCTTGAAGTTCCGGTTGAGACCTACGTTTCGCGGGTTGACGAAGACCTTCACCACAGGGTATCGCCGGGCGTAGTCGTTGGCTATGGCTACGGTGTTGTCGGTAGAGCCGTCGTCCTGGATAATCAACTCGTGTACGGGATAGGTCTGGGCGAGGATAGAGTCTATCTGCTCGCGTAAATACCGTTCGCCGTTGTACGTGGCCATGACCACGGAGACGGTTGATTGTTGCTTTGTCATCTGTCTGTTCTATTTTTGATGTTTGGTAAAATTGATGTGCTATTTTCTCTGTTTATTATAAATTTCGCGTTGCTGCCATCCGTAAGCCACAATCTGTGGCAAGAAGAATCCTCTCACCATGCCCATGATACCCTTGGCCGGGGGCATGGGATAGGTGTCTTTGCGGTGCTTCATACATAGCAGGCAGAGTCTGAGCAACGACAGGATGTCACGGCGCAGCATGAGCCCCAGCATTCGGTGGGCCGTGGTGTGCAGCGTGCCGGTGGTCTTCTCGTAGAAATAGACATGCATGCTAAGATAGGGCGGATGGCTCTGCCAGCGGCGGTAGGCCCGCCAGCCATAGACGTAGGGCTGCCACGTCACCGCAGGCACCGGCATGTAAGTGGCCGACCACGGCAGACGGCGGTGGAAGTTCAGCGGCTCGCCGACCTTCGTGACGCTGCCCCCGATGAGTGCATGGAGCACCAGGCTCTTGTCGTAATACTCATCGCCCTGCCAGTTCTCTGCATACTGAACGAACTCACGCCGGCAGAGCATGGTGTGGCCGGGCACCTGGTTCATCCAAATGAGTGCCTCCAGCGTGTAGCGGCGGTCGTACGGCATCTTGGCCTCCTCCGGCGTTTCGCCGTCGAGGGTGTTCGAGAAGCAGATGTCGCTCTGGTCGATGGCCGCCACCTGCCGCTCCAGCTTCTGCGGAAACCAGATGTCGTCCTGGTCGGACAGGGCCACCAGGTCGCCCGTGGCGTGCATGGCACCACGGCGGAAGTTCTCGTTGTAGCCCACGTTGCACTCGTTAACGTAGAGACGGATGAAGGGGTGCTCCTCCATGTATCGCCTCACAATGTCCACCGTGCCGTCGGTAGAACAGTCGTCGTTGATGATTAGCTCGTGAATGGGATAGGTTTGGCCCAGTATGGAGTCTATCTGCTCGCGCAAATATTGCTCGCCGTTATAGGTGGCCATCACCACCGAGATTGTTTTCATTTCCATCTCTTCATAATATAAGTGACTGACTCTAAGAATATCTTTGACCTCAATGCCCACAGCGCCAGACAGTAGCCGGCAGCCATGACACCCACCTTGACGACTAACCGCCCGAAGAGACTCTCTATGGGCGAGGCCGCCACGCCAGCCACAAAAGCCAGCGCCAATGACAGCAGGAGGTAGGGTGAAAGGTCGCTCAGCAGGTTGGACACGGTAAGTCCTGTCTCGCGTCTGACGAACCAGAACCATAGTGCCACCTCGCCGACGTGGTTAGCCACACAAGCGCCCGTCATGGCCGTGATGCCATAGGGGGCAGCCATGAGCATGGAGGTCAGCATGACGATAGCCAGCGCGATGCTGCACCACAGATTGACATCGGAGCGTCCGCGACTGACGAGCAGATTGACAAAAACAGTGGAGACGGGCAGTGCCGCTCCGGCCACGCAGAGCCACTGCAGCAGGTCGGCAGCCGCAGCCCACCGCTCGGTGAGCAGCAGCACAATCAGCTCGTGAGACACCAGCGACAAGCCGAACATGGCGGGGAAGGCGACGAAGGCCGTGAAGCGCAGCAGCTTGCGCAGCGCCCGCAACTGGCGGGCGGCATCCTGGGCAGTGCGCGCAAAGACGGGCTGGGCGATGCTGCCCGTCATGCCGCTGACCGTCGACCACCCCATGAAGTTCCACTTGTTGGCTTGAGTGAAGTTGCCCACGTCGGCTGCCGAATAGACCTTGCCGAGAATGATGGCAAAGACGCTGCCCTTGGCAATATTGACAAGGTTGGTGACGACCAGCCGGCTGCTGAAGGCAAACATCTCACGGACGGGTCTGAAGCTGACGTGCAGAGACGGTCGCCAGCGGGCCACGGCGAAGTTACCGCAGGTGGAGATCAAGTTGTAGACGATGCTCTGGGTGGCTATGCCCCAATAGGAATAGCCGTGGTAGGCCATGACGACGCCAACAGTGCCCGACACGATGAGTGCCGACAGCGAAATAGCGGCACTCTGGCGTACCATCATCTGGCGGAACACGTAGGCACGCGAGGCGATGCCGAAACTGGTGATGAGAAAACCGAGAAACACGTAACGGGCCAAGGCTGTCAGCTCGGCGATGGCATAGAACCGAGCGATGAGCGGCGCGACGGCGAACAGCAGACCGTAGAGCAGCAGACCGGTAAGCACGGAAAACCAGAACACGGAATTGTAATCTGCATGGCTGACCGTCGGCCGACGGTTCAGGGCGTTGATGAAGCCGCCTTCCTGCAAGGTACCGGCCACCTCCGAGAAGATGGCCAGCAGGCCTACCATGCCGTAGTCAGCCTGCGTGAGCAAACGGGCGAGCATAATGCCGAAAAGGAGGTTCAGTACCTTCTGAACACCACCGGCAAGTCCGCTCCACAGTAGTCCGCGTGCAGTTCTTTCTTTCAGCGTTTCCATCTCTCGTACTCCCAAAGTTGGCTACAAAGATAGTCTAAATAAGTCTATATTTTCTATTTTTAACACACTTTAAGGGAGGGGGTAGGGAAAAAGTTGTAAATTTGCACAGATTTTAACGCTTCTTGCGGGAAAAGAACTATAAAAGCAGCACAATATGACTGACAAACCAGCACCTCCAAAAACCTTCAGCACCGGCGAGACCGCCGAGAGTCTGCGTCGCGACTACAACCCCGACGGCTCTGTGCTCCGTCGGGCACAGCTGCGGCTGCTCGACATGGCCGTCTACCTGCAACGGACAGCCAAGGAGATAGGTGTGCCCTGCCGCATCGAAGGCGGCAGTGTGCTGGGCGAACTGCGTCATGGCGGCTTTATTCCCTGGGACGACGATATCGACTTTGTCGTGGAATACAAAGACTTCCACCGGCTGTGCAGCCACCTCAAGCAGCACCCCCATCCGCAGTATGTGCTGCACGACCACGATACCGACCCCCACTACTACAAGGAGTGGGCCATGCTGCGCGACCTCGGCAGCACCACGAGGAGCCGATGTGACGCTGACAGCGGCGAGTACCGCATGCACGAGGCGCAGCGCTACAAAGGTCTGCATATTGACATCTTCCCATACGAGGCCGACATGATACCGTGGCTGCAGCGGCTGGCTGGCAAACTCTCAGTGAACGTCAACCTGAGGCTGGCGGGACGCTATCCGCTCATGGCTGAAGCCGCCTACCGGCTTTTACATCATGTGGTGTTTCCGCTGTTCAGACTGACGGGCCGCTGCCTGGGCAACCATGACCTCTATATGCACTCCTACGGTGCCTGGTTCTATGAGCAATTCCCTCGGCGAACCATGGTTCCACACAAGGACATCATGTTTGAGGGCCACCTTTTTGAGGGTCCAGCCGACCCCGAAGAGCATTGCCGTATCATCTATGGCGACTATATGCAGCTGCCTCCACGCGAACAGCGCGACCGGCACAAGATAGATATAGAAATCCGATAATTACTCGCGCGCGTAAAAAACTTGCCGAAAGCTAACGGCTGGTGTAGAAGTCGGTGATGCGACGGATGGCGCGGTCGCAGACGGGGCAGAAGTGTTCGGCCTCGTTGGTCTTCATGCGGCAGTCCTCCGACGGACGCCAGACGCCCTTCGACTGATAGCCGCCGCCCTCGAAGAGTCCCACGCGGCCGGTCGGGTCAGGCAGCATGTCGGCCCACTTGTGGTCGAAGTCCACCTTCGTTGTCAGGTTCGGCTCCCATGGCTCGGTGTCGGCAGGGTAGGAGGTCTCGTAGGCGTCGTCGTAGAAATATTCGTCGCCCAGTCCGGCGTAGCTGTGGCCGAACTCATGGACCAGCACCTGGCGGAACGTCGGATGGTCGGAGGTGGAGACGAGCACCTGGTTGTAGATGCCCCCGCCGCCGTAGATGCTGCTGTTCACCAGCACGATGATATGCTCGAAGGGCACGCACGACAGCACGTCGTACAGCCGGTGGATGTCCTGGGTCATCAGGTAGCGGTCGCTGTAGAACGTGTCGTAATGGGTGCCGACGGGTGTGCGGCTCCACTTGTGCTGGCGGGGCACGCTGGCCCCGCCTTCGAGCGACGCCGGGGCGACGGCCACGACGTTGAAGCGGCTCTTCAGCGTCGTGAATGGCTCGTGGGCAAACAGCGCGTCGACGGCCCGCTGGCAGTCGTCATAGAATTTGCCGGTCTCGGCCTCGGTGTAGCCCTCGGCCACGATGGCCAGGTCGATGCACCGCGTCAGGTCGGGCACGCTGTCGGGCGTCCAGATGTAGCGGTGAGCGATGCCGTTGTCGCCGATAGGGCGGATGAGGATGTCGGCGGGGTCGATGGTGTGGGTCAGTTGCCCCACCACCTGACCGTGGACATTGGTGAGGGTGACGGTGACGTCGACCGGCCGCTTGGGGAAGGGGACGTTGTAGCTCGTCTCGAAGGCTTTTTGCACCTTCGTGGCCTCTTCGGTGACCTGCCATTCCTGGAAGAGCGTCGAGAAGGTATGGACATAGAGCAGCTGTCCGGTGGCCGGATCCTTTACCTTCACTTGTCCGTTGCCGCGCAGCGGCATCTCCGCCAGTCGGCTGCGGCGGCCTGCCCAGCGCGGTGTTGAGTAGGCCTGTTCAAAGAAGATGTGCTGCTCGTGGTTGTCGCCGGCAAAGACGTAGTCGAGCCTCAGTGTGCGGTCCTCGAAGAAGTCGTCGAACTGCTGGCCGCAGACGTGGCCGGCGGATAAGAAAAGGCAGACCATAAAGAGTAAAGTCCTGTTCATTATGCTAATATTTTTGAATTTCCGCACAAAGATACAAAAAAACTGAAAAGAAAGAAGGGATATAGAATTATTTTTTTATCTTTGCAACCTGAACCCCCTAAACATTTATTAATTATGAAGAAATTTTTTGTAGGTATCGTTGCCATCGCCATCACAATGGGCATGGTTTCATGTAAGCAGAAGAGCGAGGCCCCCGCCGCCGCAGAGCAGGCAGAGACCGAGCAGGTAGAAACCAAGCAGCCCACCATCGAGGAGATTGTTGCCAAGGCCAAGGCCGAGGGTGCCAACTGGAGCGTCGACGAATGGAAGTCGTCCACCAAGGACATGATGATTGCCCTGAAGCCCATGCTGTTGAAGATTTCCGAAATGGTAAGCCAGATGGAGAAGGATCCTTCGAAGGCTGTCGAAATCATGGCAAACATGAAGGCGCTCGAGGAAGAGTTCAAGCCCATGGAGAACCTGATGAATGAGTTCGAGGAGATTGCCAAGGGCACCGAGAACGGTAAAGCCGTCATGGACGACGAGGCTTGGGGCAACCAGTTGAAGCAAGAGCTGGGTCTTCCCGACAATATGTAACCAGACATGAAGCGGCTGTTCTCGGTCTTTTTCCTTGCAGCATTGTGTGCCGCCGTCAGCGGTCAGCGCCGTCTGGTGGTTGTCGACGTGGAGACCAACGTTCCCATTCGCGGTGTCAACATCGTGAGCAGTGCCCACCGGGTGGACACCACCGACTGGCAGGGCTTTGTCACCATTCCAGACACGTGCCACACCCTGTCGCTGACACACGTCAATTACGAGAGCCGCATCCTGAACCTCAATGAGGTGAAGGACACCATTTTCCTCATTTCAAAGCTCATGGGGCTGAACGAGGTGGTGGTCTTCGGCCACGGAAAGGGCGAGGACAAGTTGAAGGAACTGAAAAAGCAACTGCTCATCAACAAGACCGAGATGCAGTTAGCCGCCGCCGACCCGTCGGTGGGGGTCAACATATTAGGACTTATCAAAAAACTCTTCAAGCGCCGCAAGGAATCGAAGAAAGAGCGATTCCGCCGGTTGCTTGAAGAGTATTGATCTTTATTTCACCGACCATTCAAAGAGTCCGGCAGAGTCGTTGCCGGGCAGTGTCACCTCAAGACGCACGGCCTTTGTTTTCACAGGATTAAAGTTGACGGTGCTGGCTGTTCCACGGTAGGTGGGATAGCTGACGTTGCCTTCTACAGGTTTCCACTAACCTGAAGCGGTCTGGTAAAGGATGCGCCACGACTTCGGCACGTCGCAGCCGCCCCACGGCTTGTCGCAGAACCAGTAGACGGTGGCCGTGCTCACTTCAGCCTCCTGCGGGAACTCATAGCCTATCCACTCCGTCGAGGCCTTCTTGGGCCACCAGTGGGTGTAAGGCACCGAACGGTCGTTCTCGCCCTTCGGTACGAGGCGGTCGTTGACGGCCGAGATGGCAGGCATCCGTGGCGTCGATGTCGTCACCTTGCTCTCCGAGGCCAGTGTGGCGGGCTGTGCGGGTGTGGTGGCGCTGAGATCCTGGGGCAGCCAGACGCGCATCTTCCCTGAGCCGCGATGGCACCAGGCGTAGTATGGAATGAGCGTCAGCGTCTGGTCCTTCACCGTGAGCTTTCCCTGTTTGTCGAAGTCGAGCGTCTGGGCATCGGTGACGAGCGTGGTCAGCGTCGTACCGGCAATCTCCTTCTTGCCCAACCGGAGCGTCGGCTCCTGATTGACCAAGGCCGAGAAGATGTCGAACTGGTTGTCGGGGTGCTCGGCACAGTAGACAATCGGGCCGCGCTCCACAGCTATCATCCCCCGGTCGGCTTCCACCTTATTATTCGCGCGAACGGTGCGCGGCTCCATATCGAAGCAGATGACCACCTTGTCGCCCTTCTTCCAGCGGCGCTCAATGTCCACGTAGCCGTCGTCGCCGACGAGCAGGGGCACGGTAACGCCGTTTACAATGAAGCTATAGCCCAGCCGCTTGTTGTCGGTATACTGGTAGAGGTCGCCGGGCACGGGCTTGTTGCGGAGCCAGCCGGGGACGCGGATCTTCAGGTTGAACTCGCCCACGCTGTTCTTGTCGATGGTCAATACGGTCTCGCCGTCCCACGGGTAGTCGGTCTTCTGTGTCAGCGTCAGCTTCTTGCCCCCGACGCTGAGCGTCGAGGTGTTCGAGAGGAACAGGTTCACGTAGACATTCTTCTCTTTCACGGCATAGACGTAGCCGGGCAGCGAGGGGATGAAGCGGCAGATGTTCGACGGACAGCAGGCGCAGCCGAACCATGCCTGGCGCTGGTGCTGGCCCATCGACTCCAAGGGGTTGGGATAGAAGAAGCCGTCGCCCTGCAGCGAGACACCTGAAATCAGGCCGTTGTAGAGCGTGCGCTCCAGCACGTCGTAGTACTTCGACTCGCCGTGGAGCAGGAACAGCCGGTAGTTGACGTAGACATTGCCGATGGCGGCACACGTCTCGCAGTAGGCACTCATGTTGGGCAGTTCGTAGTTCTTGCCGAACGCCTCACCGCTTGAGGTGGCGCCGATGCCACCGGTGATATACAGTTTCTTCGTGACGATGTTGTCCCAGATGCGGTCGATGGCCTTGATGTAGCCCTCGTCGCCCGTCAGGGCAGCCACGTCGGCCATTCCTGCATACATATAGGCGGCGCGGACGGCGTGGCCCACGGCCTCGTCCTGCTCAATGACGGGCTTGTGGCTCTGCGAGTACTCCTGCTTGATGGAGGTCTTGCCGCGATAGTCGAGCAGGAACTTGGCGAAGTCGAGATAGCGCTTCTGACCGGTGGCCAGGTAGAGGCGCGCCATGGCCATCTCGGCTATCTGGTGACCGGGCACGACGCACATCTGTCCGGGATTGGGGCCCACCTCCTTGCAGGCCACGTCGGCATAGCGGCAGGCGATGTCGAGGAACTTGCGCTTGCCGGTAGCCTGCCAGTAGGCCACCGCTCCCTCTACCATGTGGCCGAGGTTGTACAGTTCGTGCGATAGGTCCTCCTCCTTCACCCAGCGGCGGTCGCCGGCCCAGTGGTGTGGGTCGGTGGGGTTCTGCGTGCGGGCGGTGTAGAGGTAGCCGTCGGGCTCCTGCGCACGGCCGATGATGTCGATGACGGAGTCGCAGTAGGCCTCCAACTTCTTATCGGGATAAGTCTGCAGGATGTAGGCGGCACCCTCCAGAGTCTTGTAGGGGTCGGTATCGTCGAACGAGTAGCCCACGCCGTTCACCTTGAACGTCTTCGACGGGTCCTTCAGGTGCGCGGCGGCATTGTCGAAGTTCTTGTAGCGGCCCTCGCTCTCGCACTTCGAGAAGGCGAGGGGTACGGTGGTGTTGCGGCTGGCCTGCAGGCGCTGTCCCCAGAACGTGCCGGGAGCGACCTTCACGGCGGTGAAGGGTACGGGGGTGATGGGGTAGCCCTTCTGCGCTACGCCAACAAGGAGGGAAAAGTGAAAGGTGACGAGTGTTAATAGTAGCTTTTTCATTGTATTTCGTTTTTAGTTTCCGTTTTCGTTAATAACTTCCTTCAGCTGCTTGGTGGCACGCTCAATCATGTCCATCGTGCCGCTGCCGTCGCTGACGTAGCGGATGACCATGTTGGCGTAGCTGATGGCTCGGTTGGCCTTTTCGTCGTCCTCGGGCAGCTGGCGGGCCTTCTCAAGTAACTGCTGCAGTTCGGCCAGGTCTTCAAGCTCGGGCAGATTGCCCGGTCGCATGGCGTTGATGACGGCACCGAGGGCTGCTGCGGCGGCATCAATCTCCTCCTGCGTATGGCGGTCGTCGGGGGCGTCGAGCAGGAACTGTGCCTTGGCCTGCTGTTCCGTCATGCGGGTGAAGCCGTAGACGGCCCAGGGGGCGTACTCTGGCACTTTCACCGTCAGGGCGTTCCAGGCCTGCTGCTCGTCGAGGCGGCTCTTGGCAATGAGCAGAAGCTCGCGGAGCTGGGACTTGTCGACGGCGGGGCTGCTGTCGTACAGCAGCAGACGGGACGAGGAGACGTCGGGCAGGCTGATGCGGAAGTAGTGGGTCAGGTGGCGGTCGCCGTCGTAGTCGGGGATGAAGGCGGTCAGGTCGCGGTTCACGTCGGCGGTGGCCTCCTCCCAGGTCTTGATGCCGGTGGCGGCCATCACGAGCGGACCGTTCATAAAGGCGCCAAGCCAGTGGCCGTCTACCTTGTCGGGGCCGAAGTCGATGTGGCGGGTGAAGGGCATCACCACCTCCACCACGTCCTTCTCCGTCCAGCGGCGGGCGGGAATCTCCACGTAGCTCGACGGCCGGTACTGCTTAGCTATGCTCTTGCCGTTGAGCCTGACGTCGAAGCCCTCGGTAGCCCAGTAGGGCACGCGCAGCTTCATGGCAAACCGGGCCTTGCCCTCGACAATGCGGATGGTACTGCGCTCGGCAGGCCACTCACACTCCTGCTTAATCGTGACACCTTGTTGTTTCCAATGTGCGGTGGAGGGCAGATAGAGGGCTATCCATAAACAGTTGTCGCCCACGAAGTAGGCCGCCTCCTGATACTTCACGTGGTTCTCTGCGCCCGTGCCGCCGCAACAGGTAGACTGCGGCGTCTCGTTGCCCCACGGCTTCGAAGCGTCGAGGCCGACGGCATACTGGTACGTCGTCTGGTAGTGGCGGGGATTCACCGAGCCGACAATCTGGTTGTAGAGCACGCGCTCGTAGTAGTCCATGTAGCGGGCGTCGTCGGGATTGTAGCAGTTCAGGTCCTTCGTCAGCTTAGCCAGGTTATAGGCGCAGCAGGTCTCGTTGAGGGTGGGCTCGGCGCGCAGTTCGCGGCCGTCCCAGTTTGCCACGTTGCCGCACATCGCGGTCATCTGCGAGTAGGGCTGGCGGAACATCTCGCCATTGCCGACGCCGCCCATCGCATAGCGGTAGCGGCCCTGAATCATCGTCCAGAAGTTCTCGGCCAGGTTATAGTAATAGGGATTGCCGTTACCACGGAACGAGCGCAGCGCACCCGTCACCATCGGGATGTGCTGGTTGGCAT
The DNA here is from genome assembly GCA_946185285.1 of uncultured Prevotellaceae bacterium. GTDB lineage: Bacteria > Bacteroidota > Bacteroidia > Bacteroidales > Bacteroidaceae > Prevotella. The sequence continues at coordinate 20,393 of CAMHIS010000025.1, read as the reverse complement.
GGCGCGTGCGGATGGCGTCGATGTTCTTCGATAACGGGTCGAAGAACGCCGGACTGTCGAAGCAGTTTGCGGCTTCCAGCAACCGGGCCTTTTCCTCGTCTGTGCCCGTCATCTCGGCCAGGCGGGCCAGCGACTCGGCCATGCCGCCCACCTCGCCGGCGATATATATGTTCCACATCTCGTAGCGGTTGCCGGGACGGGCCCGGCGCTCGTCCTGCCGGCCGTCGCTCTTGACGTAGGTGCGGTAGTGCAGGCGGTTCCACACCCACAGTCCCATGTCCTTGGCCGTGAGCAGGGCCTTGGCAGCCACGGCGCGGTCGTCGATGTAGGTGGCAATGTCGATGAGTCCCGCCAACTGCTTGTGCACGGAGTAATAAGGTGCCCACACCCAGCTGTCGTTGTTGTAGGCGCGGTACATCTCAATCAGCACACAGTGCTGGGCGGGGATGGCATTCAGGTAGCCGTAGCCGTACTTGCCGGGCTCCTGCTTGTAGCGGTCGAAGTCGGCCCAAGTGCCCTTCATCTGGCGCAGCTCCTCCTCGGGGGCGAAGTCGCGGGCCTCCCAGTAGCGGCCCAGCTGCTCATTCCAGACGAACGTCCGCTCCTGGCATTCGCGCAGGCCGTTCACCATCTCGGTGATGTTCCGGCGCAGGATGTCCTTCTTCGACTTGTCCTGACAACTGGCAAAGGCGAAGGCCAGCGCCGACATATAGTGGCCGGAGCCGTGGCCCTTCAGCTTCGTCGTCGGCGAGTCCCAGCCGTCAGACTCGGGGTAGCCCTCCGTCGGCAGTCCGTAGGTGTCGCGGTAGTTATAGAGCTGCTGCCTGACGGGCAGGCTCAGCAGGTGGTCGATGTCGAGGTCGCGGTTCCCCGTCAGCCGGTTCTGTCCGTCGAGGCTCACGCAGTCGAGCGGCAGCGGCTCAGCCACGGGCTTTTCACTTTTCACCTTCCATTTTTCGCTTCCCACCACCATCACCTCCGCCGACACCGGGAATCCGTTTGGCGTGGTATTGTCGCCGATGATGTACCCACGCACCTTATAGACAGTGCCTACGGGATTGATGTCCGGGGTTGCCTCCGAACGCTCCGTGGTCTCTCCCGAGTTGAGCCACCTCACCTGCCGGTACTCTCCCTTTCCTTCCGAGTATTCCACCCACAGCCGATAGGGCAGCCGAGGGACATTGCCCACGGGAGCCTCTACGCTGACTTTTTCCACACTCACGACACCGCGGTCGTTATTGGCCGCCGAGCCGGTCATCATCACGGCAATTGCAATTGTTGTCAATACTATTCTTCTCACGAGTGCAAATTTAGCTGTCTTTTTTGAAAGTAGCACTAATTGTCGGACAAAATTTTCCATAATTGTTATCTCGTTTTGCTGGTATCAAGGCCACCGGAACGGTTGAATCTGCCGGGTTACTCACCAGTACCGGCACGCTTCAGATATTCATAACCGAAGCGGCAGCGCAGACAGTCGCGGCGGTCGCAGTATTCGCGCTTCAGCTGGATGAGGGCCTGGGTGTCGCCGGCTGACCGGACGGGCAGTCCGCACTGCTGCCAGAGGCGGGTGATGTGGTTGCTTTCAGGACGCAGCTGCTCTAAGAGGTCGAAGGCGCGGTCGCAGAGCTCCTCCTTCTGGCGGTGGCGACCCACGGCGAAGAGCACGGGGATGGCGGTGTTGATGATGAGCACGTTGATGGAGCTGGCACTGAGGCGTTTGGCGTTCTTCGTGCTCTGTGAGCCGAAGGCGTAGTGGGTCTCCCAGTAGGGCGTGACGTGGGTGGCGAGCAGCGTCTTCAGCTGGTCGACGGTCTTGCAGTCGATGAGCTGGCTCAGACCGGCGCGGCCCTCGTAGTAGAGATTGGCCAGCTGGGCCAGACGGATGTGGGGGAAGTTCTGCGGCCGCAGGCGGAGGAAGTTCCACTGGCGGGCATCCATCGGCTGCATCGAGAACTTATGGGCCAGATACTGATACTCGTTGCGCAGACGGGCCAGGTAGCCGTCGTTGAGGGCGTCCTGCTGGCAGTGTTTGGGCACGGTGTCGAGTTCGAGGAGTCCGGCCTGTCCGAGGAAGATGGCCTCTATCTGGAAGAGGTCGTCGCGGTGGTGGGCCACGGCGTTCATGGGCACGCTGAGCGCCCACTGCTCGAAGGCGTCGCTGTTGATGCCGAAGCCGTAGTTGCGGGCGAGGGTGACGAAGTAGGCATCCTCCCACGAGCCGCCGCACTGCTCGGCACGGCGGCGGATGTCGTCGGTCTTGCGCTCTAAGCGCTCGGTCTGCAATGCCGCCATCCAGGCGTGGACGGTGAGTGCGCTGAGGTCGGGGATAATCTTGTAGCAGGGCGGATACTGGTCGGTGCGCAGCAACTCGTCGTAATTCTCGCTCACCTGCTGGGGCACGCTGAGCTGCAGCTGGGGGATGTAGTGGCCGTCGGAGGTGCGCACGTCGGTATCGGCCACCTCGCAGACATGTAGCACGACGTTGTCGTAGCGCGGATCGCCGTCGTGGCCGTGCTGGTACCAGTCGGAGGCGCGGTCGTGAATCTCGACATTGCCCACCCAAAGCGTGCCGCCAATGCGCACCTTGGCGTTGAAGAAGTCGGGCCCGGCGTTGCGGTTGTGCAGTCCCGGATCGATGATTTCCACCTCGCGACCATCGGTAGTCGTGAGTTCGCGAAGCGGCAGCATTTTGTGCTTCCAAGTGTAGTGCAGGAGTATCTCCATTTGCCTGAATACGTTGTTTTTGTCGGCAAAGATACTAAAAAAAGGTAATTCTGCAAGGTTTTTCGAAAAATATGTGTAATTTTGCAACCAAATATCTTTAAGAGTCGTCGAACGACAGAACAAAATGAAGCAGATGAAGCATTCTATCCTCTTGTTTGTGTCGGTGTTGGCGCTGGTAGCAAGTGTGCCTGCCAGCGGTTATACGCTACGCCGTGTGAGTGTCCATGACCCGTCTGTGGTGTGGGAGCCGAACACGAAGTCTTATTATATTTTCGGCTCGCACCGCGCCTCGGCGCGCTCCAAGGACCTGATGAGCTGGACGGCGTTCACGGCACCGTGGGGTACGGTGAACAGCTCGGGGGCGACGGTGAGCGGCACCAGCAATGACAAGGCCTTTGTTAACAACGTGACGAAGACGGTCACGGTAGGTGGCGAAGTACGCGAGCTGAAGTTCGACGCTCAAGCGTGGTCGGCGGCTTACGGCGACTACAGCATCAACGGTAACATGTGGGCGCCCGACGTCGTCTATAACCCGGTGCTGCAGAAATGGTGCATGTACCTGAGCATCAACGGTCCCCAATGGAACTCGAGCATCATCCTGCTGACCTCGAAGAGCATCGCCGGTCCCTACGTCTATCAGGCTCCGGTCGTCATCAGCGGCTTCAACGTGAGCGGTGCCCCGGCCAGTCTCAGCTATAAGAATACCGACCTGGAGTTGGCCATCGGCACGCAGAACAGTCTGCCCGGCCGCTATAATACAGGCAGCAACTGGGGCCGACGCTGGCCCCACTGCATAGACCCCTGCGTGTTCTACGACGAGGAGGGACGGCTGTGGATGTCATACGGCTCGTGGAGCGGTGGCATCTGGATGCTGGAGCTTGACGAGAACACCGGCCTGCGCGACTACGACGTGAAATACCCGTCGACGGGCGGTTCGACCGACGGCGTGACCAGCGACCCCTACTTCGGCAAGAAGATTGCCGGGGGCTACTACGTGTCGGGCGAGGCTTCCTATATTGAGCACATCGGCGACTACTACTTTCTGTTCGTGACCTACGGGGGGCTGGAGCAGAAAGGCGGCTACCAGATGCGCGTGTTCCGCTCGAAGAATCCCAACGGCCCCTACGCCGACGCCAAGGGCACGAGTGCCATCTTCCAGCGCTACTTGCTGAACTTCGGGCCCAATGCCAATGACACGCGGGGCGTGAACATCTTCGGTGCGTACGGACAGTGGGGCGACCAGCTCAAGAACGACGGCGAGCGCGCACAGGGGCATAACTCCATCATCGCCGCCGAGGACGGGCGCACGTACCTGGTCTATCACAGCCGCTTCCAGAACGGCGGCGAGGGTCATGAGGTGCGCGTCCACCAGGTGTTCCAGAACCAGAACGGCTGGCTCGTGGCCGCCCCGTTCGAGTACACGGGCGAGAAGGTGACAAGTGCCGACATTGCCACGACGCAGCAGGTGGCCACGCCTAACATTGCCGGCACCTACCAGCTGCTGATACATAGGTACGGACTGGACCACGCCAAAATGGAACTGGCGACGCCCGAGGAGATCATACTGCACGCCAACGGTACCATCAGCGGTAGCCGCACAGGCACGTGGAGCATTGCCCAAGAGGGCACATCGTATGTGAACATCAAGCTCGGATCGACCACCTACAAAGGTGTGATGGTGGAGCAGACGATGGAGCCGAGCCAGACGAAGAAGACGGCGGCTTTCACGGCACTGGCCAACAGCGGCGTCACGGTGTGGGGCTACCGCTCGGGCGACGACCTGACGGGCATAAGCGGGGTTGCGATGGAATCGCAACAAACAAGGAAGGAGACGATGTTTGATCTGCAGGGACGGCGTGTCAGCGAACCCGGGCGAAGAGGCGTCTATATAGTAAACGGTAAAAAAATAATAAGATAAAGGTATGAAAATAGCATTGATAGGCTACGGCAAGATGGGCAAGATGATTGAGCAGATTGCCCTGGAGCGTGGCCATGAGATTGTGAGCATCATCGACATTGACAACCAGGAGGACTTCGAGAGTCCTGAGTTTGCATCGGCCGACGTGGCCATCGAGTTCACGGCGCCACAGGTAGCCTACGGCAACTACCTGAAGGCGTGGGCCAAGGGCGTGAAGGTGGTATCGGGCTCGACGGGCTGGATGAAGGAGCATGGCGACGACGTACGCAAGGCGTGTGCCGAGAACGGCAAGACGCTGTTCTGGGCCTCGAACTTCTCCATCGGCGTGGCCATCTTCTCGGCCGTGAACCGCTACTTAGCGAAGATTATGAACCAGTTCCCGCAATACGACGTGGAGATGGAGGAGACGCACCACGTGCATAAACTTGACCACCCCAGCGGCACGGCTATCACGCTGGCCGAGGAGATTGTGGCCGAGATTGACCGCATCAAAGGATGGGAAGGACACCTCGAAGCCTCCCCAAGCCCCTCCGAAGGAGGGGATGTTGAATTACATAATTCTGCTGTTTCCGGTAACCAGACACCCCCTCCCTCGGAGGGGCTTGGGGAGGCTTTACTGCCCATCATTTCTTACCGCCGGGGCGAGGTGCCGGGCATCCACACCATCCGCTACGACTCGGATGCTGACCTCATCACCATCAGCCACGACGCCCACTCGCGCAAGGGCTTTGCGCTGGGTGCCGTGCTGGCTGCTGAGTACACCAAGGACCACGAGGGTCTGCTGACCATCTCGGATATGTTTAAGTTTTAAGCTATGAAAACAAAGAAGAAAGAAAAGCTGGACCCGAAGAAGCAGTGGGCGAAGTTCATCGTTGTGCTGGTACTCTACCTGCTGTTCCTCTATTGGGTGAAGTCGTGGTGGGGACTGCTGGCAGTACCGTTCATCTTCGACGTCTATATCACAAAGAAAATCAAGTGGCAGTGGTGGAAGGAGTCGGAAGGCCCCGTGAAGTGGATCATGTCGTGGGTCGACGCACTGGTGTTCGCACTGGTGGCCGTCTACTTCATCAACCTGTTCTTCTTCCAGAACTACGTTATTCCATCCAGTTCGTTGGAGAAGTCGCTGCTGACGGGCGACTACCTGTTTGTATCGAAGGTGAGCTACGGCCCGCGCATCCCCGAGACGCCGCTGACCATGCCGCTGACGCAGCACACGCTGCCCGTCTTCGAGTGCAAGTCGTACATCGAATGGCCCCACTGGGACTACCGCCGCGTGAAGGGCTTCGGCAATGTCAAGCTGAACGACATCGTCGTGTTCAACTACCCGGCCGGCGACACCATCTGCAACAACCAGCAGTACCAGACGGAGTACTACCATCTGTGCTATATGCTGGGCTACCAGGCCTATCCCAACCATCCTGACCCCGACTCGCTTAACGCCGAGGAGCGGCTGAAGTTCTTCCAGACCGTGTATAACACAGGACGGCAGGTGATTCTCGACCACTTCGGCGACTTCGGCGGGGTGTCGACGCGCCCCACCGACCGCCGCGAGAACTACGTGAAGCGCTGCGTCGGCCTGCCCGGTCAGACGCTGCAAATCAAGAACCGCATCGTCTACCTGGACGGCGAGCCTAACAAAGAGCCCGACAACGTGCAGTACACCTACCACGTGAAGCTGAAGCAGGGACTGCCCGACGAACTGATGAAGGATCTCGGCATCTCGATGGAGGACCTCATGCAGCTGAACCAATACGGCTACATGCCGCTGACGCAGCACGCCGTCGACGTGCTCGGTGCCCGCAAGGATCTGGTGGAGAGCATCACGCTGAACACCGACGCCGAGGACCGTGACATCTACCCGCAGAACGGCAACATGCACTGGACGCGCGACAACTACGGCCCCATCTGGATTCCGAAGAAGGGCGAGAGCATCAAGCTGACACTCGACAACCTGCCCATCTACGAGCGTCCCATCCGTGCCTACGAAGGCAACGAGCTGGAGGTGAAGGACGGGAAAATCTATATCAACGGCAAAGAATCTAATGAATATACGTTCAAGCTGGACTACTACTGGATGCAGGGCGACAACCGCCACAACTCCGCCGACTCCCGCTACTGGGGCTTCGTGCCCGAGGACCACATCGTCGGCAAGCCCATCTTCATCTGGTGGTCGAGCGACCCCGACCGCCGCGGCATGAGCGGCATCCGCTGGAGCCGCCTGTTCCGCTTCGTCGACAACATCAAGTAGGGTCTCTCTATGCTGCAACAGTGTTGCAGCAAAGACAACATGCGCAGTACGCTGAAGTTCCTTGTGGCGTTTGTGGTAGCGTTCATCGTGATGATGGCGTTCCGGGCGCTGGTCTTTACCATCTACACCGTACCTGGCTCTCAGTTGGAGCCGGCATTCAAAGCGGGTGACAGGGTGATGGTGAACCGTTGGTCGTATGGGCTGCGCACGGGGGGCAGCGGGCTTTTCTCCTACGGCCGGCTATGCTGGCAGACCGTCGACAAAGGCGACTTCGTGGCCATCGACGACTCCGTCGGCAATGTCTCCGTCGGCAGCTGTACCGCCCTGCCCGGCGACACCGTCAAGTGGCAGGAGCGCACCATCATAGTGCCGGGGAAGGCGAACTGTGCCAAGCACAACTACTACATGATTGACCGTCTCGGACTGGTCCGCGAGGAACAGATTATCGGGCGCGTGTTCCTTATTGTGTACAACCACGCTCCAGACAGTGCCTTCTGGAACGGTTACGACACCAACCGGCTCCTGCTGTTCCGCTGAGATGAACGTCCTGCTCTCAACGACCTACTTCGGACCCATACAATGGTACCAGAAACTCTACCGTGCCGACGAGGTGTGGATAGAACGTCATGAGACGTTCCAGAAACAGACCTACCGCAACCGCTGCATTATTGCCACTACGCAAGGCACGCAAGCACTCACGGTTCCCGTGGAAAGAAGTAATTCTCAATCCTCAATTCCTCAATTCCTCAAAGACATCCGTATCAGCGACCACGGCAACTGGCGCCACCTGCACTGGAACGCCCTGCGGTCGGCTTACGGCGACTCGCCCTTCTTCATGTACTACGAGGATGACATCCGTCCCTTCTTCGAGCGCCGCTGGGACTATCTCTTCGACTTCAACGAGGCCATAATCGAAAAGATGTGCGAGCTGCTCGACATCCTGCCTAATATCCATTATACCGACCAGTATCTCCCCTCCCTCGACAGTGAAAGGCTACGGGTAGGCGCGTCAGCGGGAATGGGGTTGGAGGAGGGTCTTCTCGACTGCCGGAATACCATCACCCCCAAACACCCCGTTCCAGACCCCGGCTTCACACCGCAGCGATACTATCAGGTCTACGAGGCGAAGCACGGCTTCCTGCCGAATCTCAGCATTCTCGACCTGCTGTTCAACATGGGGCCGGAGTCCGTATTCTGGTTGTAGGGCATAGAGATTTCCTCATAATTATTTGGTGCTTTGCGGAAATCTCATTACCTTTGCACTCAAAATAACAAGATATAACATGAGCTATTTATTTTCTTCAGAATCAGTTTCGGAGGGCCATCCCGACAAGGTGGCCGACCAGATAAGCGATGCCATACTGGACCAGTTCTTAGCGTATGACCCGAAAGCCCGCGTTGCCTGCGAGTCGTTTGTAACGACCGGACAGGTGGTGCTGATGGGCGAGGTGAGCAGCGATGTGTACATCGACCTACAGACCATTGCGCGCAATACCATCAACAAGATAGGCTACACGAAGGCCGAATACCAGTTCGACGGCAACTCGTGCGGCATACTCAGTGCCATCCACGAGCAGAGCCAGGACATCAACCGGGGCGTTGACCGAGAGAATGAGGAGGAACAGGGTGCCGGCGACCAGGGCATGATGTTCGGCTACGCCTCCAACGAGACGGAGTCGTATATGCCCGTCTCGCTCGACCTGGCTCACCTGATTGTGCGCACCCTGGCCGACATCCGCAAGGAGGGAAAGGAGATGACCTACCTGCGCCCCGACGCCAAGAGCCAGGTGACGGTGCAGTATTCCGACAGCGGCATCCCCGAGCGCATCGACACCATCGTCGTCTCCACGCAGCACGACGAATTTGACGAGGACGAGAAAATGCTCGCCAGAATCAAGGACGACGTCATTAACATCCTCATCCCCCGCGTCAAACAACAGATACACTCACAGAAAGTGCTCGACCTCTTCGGCTTCGACATCAAGTTCTACGTGAACCCGACAGGCAAGTTCGTCATCGGCGGTCCACACGGCGACACGGGACTGACGGGGCGCAAGATTATCGTCGACACCTACGGCGGCAAGGGTGCCCACGGCGGCGGTGCCTTCTCCGGCAAGGACTCCAGCAAGGTGGACCGCTCGGCGGCCTACGCTGCCCGCCACATCGCCAAGAACATGGTGGCCGCCGGCGTCAGCGACGAGATGCTGGTTCAAATCAGCTATGCCATCGGCGTAGCCCGGCCCATGAACATCTATGTCAACACTTACGGACGGTCGCGCGTCGACATGAGCGACAGCGAGATTGCCAAAAAGATTGAGAAGCTGTTCGACCTGCGCCCCAAGGCCATCGAGCGCACGCTGAAACTGCGCCAGCCCATGTATCTTGAGACAGCTGCCTACGGTCACATGGGCCGCCGGAACGAGACGGTCAAGAAGGTGTTCACCAGCCACTACCATGAGACTCGTGAAATAGACGTGGAGCTGTTCACCTGGGAGAAGCTCGACCGGGTGGACGATATCAAGCGCGAGTTTGGTATATGAACGACGTCAGTCTGCCGAAATACTACCGCGAATCCTTTTTCGCCAACGACACGCTGCTGCACCCGGAACTTCCCGGCGGGCGTCCAGGCATTGCCGGCGACCCCGTACCCTATACCGTACGCAACGACGATGCCATCACCTGCATACTGCTCTTCTGCTTTGTGCTGGCCATCTCAGCCTTTGCACATTCGCGACAGTCCATCATGCAGCAGGTCAAGGATTTCTTCCTGTACATCCTGTACACACCAAAAAGCGACAAGACATCGGCGGGCGAGAATGGCGGGAAGTCGTTCTTCCAGGTTTTCCTTTGCCTGCAGACCTGCCTGCTGCTGTCCATCACCTATTATTTATATATCACGCGCGACGGAAACATGGCCTTCGTGCTCGACACGCCCTATCAGATGACAGGTATCTTCGGCGGCGTGTTCATCGCTTACTTCCTCATCAAGTACCTTGCCTACAAATTCGTCAACCTCACCTTCTTCGGAAGTAAAAAAAGTAAACAGTGGACCTGGGTTCTTTCATTTATCATCGCCCTCGAAGGCGTGGCTCTGTTTCCGTCTGTCATGCTGCAAGTGTACTTCGGCCTGCCTGTACAAAATGTTGTGAATTACTTCTTCCTGATACTCCTTTTGACCAAATTATTGACAATTTTTAAGTGCTGGTCCATCTTTTTCAGGCAAATTGGTGTGTTTCTGCAAATTATTTTGTACCTTTGTGCCCTCGAAATCGTACCGCTACTGTCTCTCGCAGGCATTTTGGTGCTGACTACCGACTGTTTAAAAGTAAATTTTTAGGACACAAAAAGAAATGATTAAGAAGATTTTGGTTTCCCAGCCGAAGCCCGCTAGCGAGAAGTCGCCGTACTACGACATCGCGAGCAAATTCGACGTTGAATTAGTTTTCCGTCCCTTCATCAAGGTAGAGGGAATGTCGGCTAAGGAGTTCCGCACCCAGAGAGTCAATATCCTTGACCATACTGCCATCGTTTTCACCTCACGCCATGCCATTGATCATTTCTTCGCACTGGCCAAGGAGTTGCGCGTCAACATTCCCGAAGACATGAAGTACTTCTGTGTCACCGAGACCATTGCTCTCTACATACAGAAATACGTGCAGTACCGCAAGCGCAAGGTGTTCTACGGTTCCACCGGCCGCATCGACGACCTCATCCCCACGATGGTGAAGCACAAGACCGAGAAATACCTCGTGCCCATGAGCGACGTCCATAACGACTCTATCACGCAGTTGCTCGACTCTAAGAAACTTAATCACACAGAGGTTGTCATGTACAAGACCGTCAGCAATGACTTCACCCCCGAGGAGGTCGAGAAGTTCGACTACGACATGCTCATTTTCTTCAGTCCGTCGGGCATTGAGGCACTGACCAAGAATTTCCCGAACTTCGACCAGGGCAACATCGCCATCGGCACGTTCGGACCGGCGACGGCCAAGGCAGCCAAGGAGGCCGGTCTGCGTCTTGACATCGAGGCTCCGAATGACAAATACCCCTCTATGACGGGAGCCCTGCAGCACTACCTCTTCGAGGTTCAGGACGATTAGTAACAAAACACTGAGAATTTGAAGTCGGCAGGATTTCCCAAGAGAGAACGGATGGTCAGCATGGCGCTGACCGAAGAGCTGTTTACAAGCGGTCAGAGCAAGTCACTGACCGCTTTCCCGTTACGTGCCGTCTACCTGCTCAAGTCTGGCAATCCGACCATCCAGGTGCTCATCAGCGTGCCGAAGAAGAAGCTCAGACATGCCGTTGACCGCAACCGCGTGAAACGGCAGATACGCGAGGCCTATCGCCACAGCCGTCAGCCGCTCCTCAATATGATTCCCGAGGGCCAGTGCCTGCTGTTGGCCTTTGTCTGGATGTCCGACCGGCTGGCACCGTCGGCAACGGTAGCCCGCTCCGTGCAGAAGCTGGTCGGCCGTATCACTGAAAAGCAATGAAACAGCTCGTCCGTCTTCTTTCGTGGCTCTTAGTGCTGCCCATTCTCTTCTACCAGAGGTGCATCTCGCCCTTTACACCCTCCGCATGCCGCTTTACGCCTACGTGCTCGGAATATGCCCGTCAGGCCATTCTGAAGCATGGTCCCGTGAAAGGGCTTTATCTCGCCGTACGCCGGCTGTTGCGCTGCCATCCGTGGGGCGGCTCTGGCTACGACCCTGTGCCGTAACGTCACGACTTGGCGTATGCAAGCGAGAGCAGGCTCAGCCTGACGCCGCCGGCAGTGAGCAGTTCACGGGCACAGGCCGTCATCGTGGCGCCTGTCGTCACCACGTCGTCAACCAACAGCAGGTGACGGCCATGGACAGCGTCGGCATCGACCAGCCGGAAGACATCGGCCACATTCTCCTGGCGCTCCCGGCGCCCCATCTGAGTCTGGCTCTTCTCAAACACGATGCGCCTGACAGCATGGTCACAGACAGGCAGCCCGGTGACGCTGCCGATACCTTCGGCTATGCAGCGGCTCTGGTTATAACCACGGTGGCGCTCGCGGCTGCGGGCCAACGGCACTGGCACTATAAGGTCGATGCCGCCGAAGAAGCCTGCCTCGGCAAACTCGCAGGCCATCAGGCACCCCATCTCCTTGCCTATCTCGGGATGGTCGTGATACTTCAGGTCATAAAGGATGTTGCTGTTCCTCGAACTGGCTTCGTAATAGAAGAGTGCCGCCGCCCGCTCCACGGGGATGATGCCCCAGAAGAGGCGCGCCAGGATATTGTCCCACGCATCAAACTGAAAGCCCGTCCGGGGCAGATGCATGTTACACGAAGCACACAACACCCGCTCCGTCGGCGACAAGCGCCGGCCACAGACCACACAGAGGCGCGGGGCCAGGAGGTCGAGCAGGCGCTGCCAGAGGCTAATCTTCTTCATCGCCGACCTCGTCTATGTCGCCGTCAATGCACTGGCGGATAATATCAAAGGTAAAGCCCCGGCCAAGGGCAAACTTCACCAGCTTCTGGTTCAGCTCGTAGTCTGTAGCCGCCTTCGTGCTCCTGCACTTCTGTTTCAGCAACGGCCTCAACACGGCAAGGTACTCCCCGTCGTCGACCTCGCCGAGCACGCGCTCGCGGATGTCATCGTCGATGCGCTTCATCCACAGGGCCTGCTCTACCTTGCGGCGGCCCCATTTGTTGTACCGTATTTTGTCGCGCACGAAGGCGCGCGCGTAGCGTTCGTCGTCGACATAGCGCTCGCCGACGAGCCGCTGCATGACGCGGGCCTGAGCCTCGTCGCTCATGCCCCACCGTCTCATTTTCTCCTGCATGTCGTGCTGGCAGTGCTCACTGCGGGCACAGAGCTGGGCCAACTGCAGGTAGGCTCCCTGCTCGGTTACTTCCTTCATCGTTGTGCTCTTATCATTCGTTGCTTGCCGTATTGGTCTTCCTTGATTTCGATGTTGTGATACAACATCATACTTAACAGGTGCTGCACCAGGTCGGCGTAGAGGGGATTCAGCTCGAAGTAGAGCCGGCCGCCAGGCTTCAGTGCCTCCTGTCCGTAGGAGGCAATGGCGCGGTAGAACAGCAGCGGGTCGTCATCGGGCACGAACAAGGCCTGGTGCGGTTCATAGTCAAGCACGTTGCGCTCCATCGACCCCTTCTCGCGCTCGCAGACGTAAGGCGGATTACTCACGATGAAGTCCCACTTGTCACCTATGCTGCGACACTGTCGCAGCACATCAACCTGCTGAAACGACACGTGAACATTGGTACGTTTGGCATTCTCGCGGGCTATTTCCAAGGCCAGCGCCGAGACATCCCATCCCGTCACCCGCGCCTCAGGCTGTTCAACCGCCAGCGTGCAGGCGATACAACCGCTGCCCGTGCCGATGTCGAGCACATCGCAAGGCCCCGTGAGGTGTATCCACTGGCAGAGCTCGTAGGTTTCAGGACGCGGTATCAGCACGCCCGGCCTGACCGCAAACCGCCGTCCGCCAAACTCCGTCCAACCCAGCACATACTGCACGGGCTCACCCGTCAGCAGCCGCCGCTGAATGCCGGCCAGCTCTGCCTCGTCAGGCATGCGTCCCGTCAGCACGTCGGCCATCGACAGACCGAAGTGCTCTTCGAGTACCAGCCTCGCCACGGCCTGCGCCTCCCGCTCGTCGTAAACCGCCGTCAGCGGCCGCCATAGATCTGCGTAAGTCATATTGACCGCAAAAATACGAAGAAAAAAGGAATTATGCAAGAAAAGCCTGAAAGTTTCTAGTTCTTTGGCACAGATTAACAGGTCTGACAGACCCCCTTAGAGCGTTGATACGTGTTAATCCGAGCCTGAAAATACATATAGTTGTCTATCGCAGGAAACAACCAGCACTTCCCGCACTTCTCACACCCGCTGAAATTTCTTAGGTGCGAGAAGTGAGGGAAGTGTGGGTTAAAAGTGCGAATGACAATTATAATAGCAAAATGGCCGGATTCATCGGCAAAAAAGTGCGCTGTGCCAACCTTCGGAAGCGGGAAACGACACCAGAAATGACACCCCGGCAAAAGGTGCCGGGTTTTTGGAAAAAGGCACCGGGTTTTTGGAAAAAAGCGCCGGGTTTTAGGGAAAAGGCACCGGGTTATGATTCATTAGGCACGGAAAAAGAGGCGTCAAGACTTACTTGAAGATAAGCTGTGCAAACTGGTAGAGGCTGCGACGCCACGTGTGCCACTCGTGGGCGGTACCGGGCGATTCGTAGCCGACAGCGTTCATGCCGAGCTGCTCCTTGATGTTCCTGGCTGCCTCAACGCAACCCATGTTCTCCTTGCCGCCACCGCTCATGAAGAGCAGCCTGACGTTCTTGGCAAAGCCTTCCGAGGCCTTCACCTGGTCAACACTCCACGCACCGCTGCTGAACGAACCAACGTAGGCAAACTTCTCAGGGTTGGCCAGCGTAATCTCGCGGGCCTGCATACCACCCATCGACAGTCCGGCGTAAGCACGGTGCTGGGGGTCGGCAATCACGCGATAGTTCTTCTCGACCATCGGGATGATATCGTTGAAGAGCACATTCTTGAAACCTTCGGAGAAACCGCCGAAACCGCCACGACGGGGACCACCCTGACCGGGAGCACCCTGCGGACGCTGACCCTGCGGGCGAGGGCCGCCGAAGCCGCCAAAGCCACCGGCCTCACCAGGACGACTTGTGTTCAGACCGTTGTCCATCACAATGATGCAAGGAACGGCCTTGCCCTCGGCAATCAGGTTGTCGAGAATCTGGGCGGTATGACCCTGCTCGGCCCATCCGTACTCGTTCTCGCCCATGCCGTGCTGCAGATACAGAACGGGGAACTTCTTGGTGGGGTTGGTATAGTACTCATTGGGCAGATAGACATGGCAGCGGCGCATCTTCTCAGTGTAGGTCGACCAATAGAAGACCTCGCTCATGGAGCCTTGAGGTACGTTCTTCACCTGCCAGAAGTCCTGGTCGGTAGAAGGAATCTCGATGCCGCTGCCCCAACGGCTGGCACCATAGTAGTATAGGCTGCCCGGATCGGGCACTGAGGCACCGTCGATGTTCAGCTGATAGTAGTGGAAACCCTCGTCCTGAGGCTCAGAAGTGCCGGTCCAGACACCTTTCTCGTCCTTGGTCATCGAATAGATCTTACCCGCGATGTCAAGTCCTACTGAAGTGGCGTTGGGAGCCGAAATCTGTGCACGGACCATGCGCTGCGAGTTGACCATCGGGTACTGCTTGCTGTCCTGATTGCTGGTCGCAGGCTTGAAGTCCTCAACCACGTTTTCGGTTACTGAAGGAACAGTCGGGTTCTGTCTGGGAGCACCAAACTGGGCTGACACTGTCAAACTTGAGAGTGCCATCAATGAAAGAATAATTTTTTTCATAAATGATGAATACATTTGGTTGATAATATAAATCTATACCCTTTGACGGTGCTATTCAAAAGAAGTTAAAAGGACGGTAGCAACTGTTAGGGATAATTAACATTTGAAATAGCCGCGCTATCCTTTTTATTTTGTAATTTTGCCATCGTATGGACTACGCAACAGAAGACGAGAGAATGATGCGCCGCTGCTTACAGCTGGCAAGGAACGGACGGCAGAACGCCAAGCCCAACCCGATGGTGGGGGCCGTGATAGTGGCCGACGGGCGAATCATCGGCGAGGGCTACCATGTGCGCTGTGGCGAAGGCCACGCCGAGGTGAATGCCTTCGCCTCGGTGAGTGCCGAAGACGAGCCGCTGCTGAAGGAGGCGACCGTGTACGTATCACTGGAGCCGTGCTCGCACTATGGCAAGACGCCGCCCTGTGCCGACCTCATCATCAAGAAGGGCATCCGTCGCGTGGTGGTGGGCTGCGAGGACGAGTTTGCCGAAGTGAAGGGTCGCGGCATACAGAAGCTGCGCGAAGCGGGCATCGACGTCACCGTCGGCGTGCTTGAGGAGGAGTGCCGCGAGCTGAACCGCCGCTTCTTCACCTTCCACCGCGAACATCGCCCGTACATTATATTGAAATGGGCACAGACGGCCAACGGCTTCATCGACGACGAGGGACAAGCCCTGCAAATCTCGTCGCCGCTGACGCAGATGCTCTCCCACAAGCTGCGCGCCGAGGAGGATGCCATCCTCGTGGGCCGCGTCACCAACGAGCGCGAGCATCCGCAGCTGACCGTCCGCCACTGGCACGGCAACAACCCCAAGCGCTTGGTCGTCGACCGCACCCACCCGCTGAACCTCGACAGTCTGCACGCCCACAACATCCAGTCGCTCATCGTCGAGGGCGGTGCCAAGACGCTCCAGTCGTTCCTCGTACAGAACCTATGGGACGAAATCCGCGTGGAGACCAACCTGACGCTGACCGTCGGCGGCGGCACCCGTGCGCCTCACCTCCCAGCCAACGCTACAGTCGCCCACCAACAGCGTTACGGCGACAACCAGATTGTGACGTACAGAAAGTTATCTTTGCACGCGATTGCAGATAACGATTAGGAACACTGATGACGCCCCACCGATGATCAGGGGACGGTTCCTGTGATCATTTTCCGTCCTGAAAATTTGGCAGTTTAAGAATATGTTATTACCTTCGCATAGTCTAACAAGAAAACGATGCAAGATGCCACGACAAGCAAGAAAGCTTAGCGGTACGGGAGTCTATCACGTTATGCTCAGAGGTATAAACCGCCAGGACATCTTTGAGGATGACGAGGACTATAGGCAGATGGTAACTTGTCTCCGTTACTTGACAGAGCGGTATGACGAAAACGGTCATTTGCTCCAGCCCCTATGTACCTTTTATGCCCGAATCGCGGGGACGGTTCCTTAATCACTTTTAAAGACGAATGATATGGGTAGAACAAGGTTAGTACACAAACATCGTCGTGGCGGTGGTCTTCCGAAAATGATCGAAGAACCGTCCCCGCGATTTAAGGAAATTTTAGAGGGAAACGGGCTGTAAGATGAAAAAAGTGCCAAAAAGTTTGGAAGTTTCGGGAATTATATCTATCTTTGCAACGTCAATCTAAGATTGGCTATCCGGGTAGAATCCCGAGTTGGGGCAGGACCATATCGCCACCGTCCCGTTTTAAGGAGTTGCTTCGGCGACTCTTTATTTATTATACCGTTTTACAAAGGTCTTGAAGAAGTCGCGGCTCTCGACAGAAGTTCGTTTCAGAAGTATCGACTTGTTGCCTTTGAATACAAGGACTTCCATGGCATTTGGGTTGATTTCGAAATATTTTTTGATGCTACCTGCCAACGAAATAGCACGATAATCGGTTGCCATATTTAACAGAACATGCGTTGTTTGGCCTACGGATTCATACAGGCGATTCATGACAGAGGCTTTTCCCTGAATAGTCTTCAAGTCGTACATCTTATACACACCTTTGTTCTCGAAGATAAAGTCGGCGGTACGGATGCCTTTGGGATTGGGCAGGATATACACCTTGTTACCGTGAGCGACCGCCTTTCGGGCAGCATCTAACAGAGAGGGCATATCTTCTTTGTGGCTACTTTCGGCTACAAAGATATCCTTTTCGTTTTCAACTGGTTTGAAGATATACAGCCCTGTCAGCATTTTCAGTTGACGGACGAAATCGGCACCGCTCAATATGTGTAGCCGTGCAAGTTCCAGTGCTATATCGTATTCTGGCATGACTTTCTATCTTAGATAATGAAATCGACTGCAAAGGTACGAATAAGTGAGCGAAGAGCAAAAGGAAAGCCATTTTCCTTTTACTCTTCCGAACAGAATCCTGCGAACATAAAGAAATTTGGACAAGAGATGTTGCAGAATACTCATAACATTATCCGTATCCCAGGTGGGAAGGGCTCTCTTCATGCTAAAATCTCTGGTCACTACTTTTCCAAGCCTCAAGACTTACACGGTTTGACAGTTAGACAATGGTTAAGTACCAAAAGTTTTGAAGAACAATACGAGTATGGTATAAAAATGTTAAAAAAGTATGGGTGGGAATAATATTATGTGATATATTTGTATCTTTGCAAAAATTGACAAATATGAAGTTATGAAAAGTATAGAAGAAGCTCTTGCTACATTTGAAAAATGCGCTACAATTCAAGCACAGACATTTGAGACAGGCGATTACAGAAAAGGGAATAGATACTTTAATAAACTGATGAAATGCATCGTGTTTCTATATGAACAAAAACATTTGATAGATTTAGAACCGTTTCTTCATCATCAAAATGTTGGCGTTAGGTCAACTGCCGCTTTTGCGTTATTGCCTATAATCGAAGAAAAGAGCAAAGCCGTTCTACAAGAGATTGCTGATAACGATTACGGAATAAACAGTTTAAACGCTGAGAGAACATTATTACGATGGAATAATAATGAGATTATTTTCCCATATCAAGCAGGATGGATTTGGTAAATTATGAAAAGTATAGAACAAGCTCTCGCTATTTTCGAGGAAAGTGCTGCTGCTCAGTCAAAGGCAACAGAAACTGGTGATTATAAACTAGGAAATAAGTATTTTGACAAAGAGATGAAGGCGTTGACCTATCTTTACCAACAAGGCCATCTCTCTGACCTAAAAATATTTCTTAATCATGAAGATGTTGGAGTGAGGTCTTTTGCTGCTTACGCTCTATTGCCGATATACGAAGATTTATGTAAAGCTGTATTGTTAGATATCTCAAATAAGTTTAGTAACATTCACGGCTCTGATGCTATGACAATATTGAAAGAATGGGATAAAGGAACCTTAATATATCCCTATCAAGAAGAATGGAATCGTAAAACCTCTGAAACAAAAAAGACAGAGAAAGCAGTCACCAAAGCAGATAATATGGAATTGGCAGCCACTGACGATGTCACGACGGTGGTTCAAAGAATAACATCCATATTTGCTCCGGCGGGTGATTTTGATCAGTTTAGTGAGGAATATGGCTTCTCAGGAGACTATGACACAGAGAACAAAGTCATACAGTTTCGGATAAACACGTTCGTCAATCCTTATACTCAGGATGTGACGTCGGTTTACAGAAAGCGATTGTCAAGGCTGGACTTTTTAAAGCGTATTGCTACAATTGAGGCATACGAACCAAGCAGATTAGGATCTATGCAGATAAAACTGACAATTCCTGTGGCAAATGTTACTGACGAGCAATTGAAACGATTGAAGGACGTCATCTTTCAGATGCACAGCGAGCAGGTTCCGAACGAAAGCCTTGTCTGGTTCAAGTCTGAATACAATGATGATGTGTGCTACTTTGAAGGTAATATGTGGTGGTATCCAAGTCGTGCTGTTATTATGGGTGAGGACGGCTATGAACGCTATGACTTCTCCGACGAGTCGAAGTTCGACATGGCGATGTGGGATATCGTGACGGGCGACTACGACCAGTTAGAGTACTCCGACTCGTTTGAACTGATATCGTCAGAGACATTTCAAGACATCTGGAATAAGACAGAGAAAGAACATGAGCCAGAACCGTGGTGAGCGAATCGCGGGGACGGTTCCTTGATCACTTTTAAAGACGAATGATATGGGTAGAACAAGGTTAGTACACAAACATCGTCGTGGCGGTGGTCTTCCGAAAATGATCGAAGAACCGTCCCCGCGATTTAAGTATTTCTTGATGAATAGACATCTCCCACCAGGAAATCATGTTTTCCGCTAAAAATAATAAACAATTCACTACTGTCCACGAAAATCCGTTAACATTTTGGGAAACCTCCATATTCTCAACAGTTTAACCACAGTTTAGGCACTCGGAGGTTTTGAAATGCTTACCTTTGCGCCTCCTTACAAAATGTAATGTATAAGGTGACAAAGTGTAAGTATGAACCAAGGGAGCTATATTTTTCGTCAAGTTGTGGGGTTTCTTCCCCGAGACTACTTTGAGTGGTTGGTAAAGAAATACGATGGCAATAAGTATGTCAAAAGTTTTACATGCTGGAATCATCTGCTGGTATTGATATTCGGTCAACTGAGTAATCGGGAAGGACTGCGTGATTTGATAACCACGATAAGCCCATTTCAGTTTGCATTCCACCATCTGGGCTTTGGAAAGAGTGTCAGCCGCAGCAATCTTGGCAAGGCCAACGAGATACGCGACGTGAGGATTTTCCAGGAGTTTGCAGACCGCATGGTGTCCATTGCGCGTAGCAAAGTTGACGGGGTAAAGGATTTCTTTCTCGCAAACAAGGTATATGCGTTCGACTCGTCTACTATATCCTTGTGTCTCTCCATATACTGGTGGGCAAAGATGCATCATGGCAAAGGTGGCGTAAAACTGCACACGCTGTATGATGTGAAGACCGATATACCGGCTTTCGTAGTTATCACTGACGCTGCACTTCATGATTCTCAGGTAATGGGACTTATTCCTTATGAGAAAGACAGCTTCTATGTGTTCGACAGAGCCTATATGGACACGAAGATGCTGTATCTTATCCATAAGCGGGAAGCTTTCTTTGTTGTAAGGGAGAAACACAAGATGGTGTTCGATGTAGTGGAAGACAAGGGCTATAACA
>CAMHIS010000024.1 GCA_946185285.1 uncultured Prevotellaceae bacterium | reverse complement strand
CTGCCCGACCTGCAGATCCCCCGCGCCGACCCCTCCGTGTTTTGTGGTCGGGGTGGTGAGCTGACGGTGGTGGGAGGTCATACCGACGGCTTTGTACCCACGGCCACGGCCGAATACTACAGCAACGGCGAGTGGCATCTGTTGGAGACTGTCTATCCGCACGACCACGGCTTCAGTGTGCCGCTCCGCTCAGGACAGGTGCTCATTGGTGGCGGCCACAGCGAACCGCTTGGCATCGGCCACATCTTCTCTGTCGAAATGTACGACCCCGCCAGCCATACCTTCCGGGGCTTCGGCTGCTTAGACCGCAAGCGATGCTTCGCCACGGGCTTAGAACAGGACAGCGGACGGGTCGTCATCACTGGCAACTGGTTCAACGGCGACGGCATAGAGCAATTCGACGGGCAGAAGTACTTCACGCATGTGAAGGATGTGTCGCAGCCGCGGGCTTGTCCCTTTGTCTTCCCTATTGCCGATGACGACGCCTTCATCTTCGGCAATATGGACTATCACGCCGATGCTTTCGACACCATCATCGTCGACCGACTGAAGGGTGAGCCGCTGCGTGTGCCGCTGTTCGACGAGTGGAAGCCGTTGAGATACCTGGCAGAGACGCACGCCGAAGACTGTCACATCGGCAACCGAGTTTATCTGATTCCCGTTATCAACAGCGACGGACAGGTGGCTGTCTGCCGCGTCGATTCCACAGGCTTCTCGCTGCTGCCTACTGGCGGTCCAGTCCCCATGACGTATCAGGGCAGCGCCATCAACTATTACCATAGCTTCTACACAGACCGCCAGGCGCGCCGAGCCTATCTCTTCGGCTACGGCAGCGAGGACGGTCGGCTGTTTGTGCTCGCCGTCGGCTACGACACCACGCCGGCCTCCCTGACGCTGTACTACACCGACCCGATGGAGCCCCGCGTCTGGACTCACCCCGTGCTGACACCCGACGGCAACCTCCTGATTGCCGGGGGCGCAAAGGTCAACGCTGACGGCACCGTGGATAATTTCGCACCCGTGGCCACCACGCTGCTGCTATCCTTCGGTTCAATAGACGAAGCGACAGCAGGCACCGCAAGGCTGCGCTGGTTGTGGCTATGGTTAGCCGCCCTGGTCATCATTGCAGCGGCCGTTGCCTATATTGCCCATAAAGTCCTTAAAGCCCATAAAGCCCAGCCACCCCTTCCGCCACAGGAAGGCTCCTCCGCCGACGAGGCACTTCTGCAGCGCATCTGCCAACTGATGGACGAAGAGCGCCCCTTCCTGAACAGCGAACTGAAGATTGCTGACCTGGCCACCTCGCTGGGAACCAACGTCACATACATCTCCAACTGCATCAACAGCCAGAAAGGCTGTTCGTTCATACAGTTCGTCAACGGCTACCGTATTGACTACGCCAAACAATTACTGCGAAAGCATCCCGACAAGAAAATTTCCGAGGTCTGGGCAGGCTCAGGCTTTGCCAACGAAACCTCGTTCTTCCGCACCTTCAGGGCCCTGACGGGCATGACTCCCAGCGAGTGGCGCGCCAAAATCGACTGACAAAACGTGAATTGTCAGTCGATTTTTATGTTTTGTAAGTCCTCATACAGCCTCTTTTCGTATATTTGCAGGCAGATTATCATCAATATTAAGAAAAGGAACTATGACAGACAAACTGAGAAATTGGATGTTTATGGCACTTATGGTGCTGTGCATCGGCGGGTTGTCGACTGCCTGCGACAAGAAAGACGATGAGGAAAACCAGAGCGAAAACTCCAACAAGCAGCAGAACAACAACGCGTCGATGGAGACGAGCGACATGGAAAACTTCATCGAGATGAGCCTGAAGATGGAGAAGATGCGACTGCTCTTCACACGCTTCTGCAGTAACAACTACGAGGGCGACCTGCTGGCAGGTGCTGGCGACAAGAGCGACCCGACGGAGATGTACAAGCTCTTAGAGGAAATGCTCGACAACAAGGAGAAATACCTCAAGGCCGTGAAGCGGCTCGACCAGCAGGGGCTCTTCGACCACGCGACCACGCGCGGTGTGTGGTCGGTCGGATGGGACATGATCTACTACGGCTGGGGAGTCACCGCCCACAACCGCGAGCAGGACATCCTCGACGTGCTCAACAACTCGAAGATCATGGGCAACGAGGAACAGATGAGGGACCTGTTCAATAAATCGAGCTACAAGAAAGGCGAGACCGACTACAAGAAATGGTTCACCAACCTCATTAACCATAAGTACACCAACGCCTGCCCGCAAATCTATCAGGAATGGTACGAAGACGGCGGGGGCGTGTCGATATACACCAACGGACCCGGCGTGCAGACCTTCTATGACTACGTGGACAAGCACAACGAGGGCAACGGCAACCCCATCCACCAGGATGCCTACCGCGTGGGTGTGGAGCAGGCCCTGAAGGCCGCCAACTTCAACGTCGCCGTGTGGGACGCTGCCACGGGCGGTGTTGTGGGCAAGTGGCAGGATGTCAACACCATCATCGAGGAGACCAAGCGTCTGCGCGAGAAGATTCGCAAGGGCACAGCCACAGCCAAAGACTACCGCCGCTTCGTTGCCGGACTGGGCGGTGTGTGGACGAAGCAGAAGCTTGGCGAGTTCATTGGCGAAGACCTCGGAGTAGAGAACGGCGTGGTGGACGCCATGGTGGGCGAGACCGAGGACTGGCTCATTGACAAAGCTATGGAGGAGAATACGGACGACGCCACGGCCAAGGCCAACAACGAGGCCATCGTGAAAGCCAAGAACACCGAAACCGAGGATGCGAACAAGCCCGCTGTGGTCATCGTCTATAAAGAAGACGGCGGTCTCACCGTGGCCCCCACCGACAAGAACGGCAACGCCACCATCCCCATGAAGCCCCAAAAGGCTACCGTGACCACCGTGACCAAGGGCGGCAAGACGGCGAAGCAGCCTGCCGACGTGAAGCCCGGCGTACAGGAGATGGAACTGGAGTTGACGCCTCAAGACGACAAGTACGACTGGGACATTGAGTTCGACCCCGAGGAACTTGTCGTCGAGGCCGAGGGCGACCAGCGTGTCGTCACCGTCATCACCATGTACAAGAACATCAAGGCCTCGACGGGTGCCGACTGGATAGACGTCGAGGTGAACGGCTACAACGTACATCTTGACATCAAGGAGAACACCACCGCCAAGGAGCGCAAGGGCACCATCTACATTTATGCCTCGGACGACGGCAAGAACGTCCTGAAGACCGCCACCTACGAAGTGACCCAACTGCCCTACGACGACAAGAACGACGGACTCGGCTTCATGAACTTCAGCAAGCTGCGCATAGAGAAAATCACAGGCTCGGGACTCACCGGCACGATGAACCACATCTGGCAGGGCAACACGCAGTTTGACAACGACGAGCTCACCATCACCCGCGTCAGCGAAACCGTCTACAAGGTCAGCGCACGCAGAGCCGACAACCAGCACATCTACCTAAGTGAAGAACAGCCAGAGCCCAACCCCAACTGCTACGTCTATCCCGACCGTCCCTACGGCGACTACTACGACCTCAAGTTCACCATCGAGGCTGCAAGTCCCACCATTATGTTCGACAAGAACAACTTCCGTCTCACCGACCTCAGCGTGAAGGGATACTGCAAGTACATTGATGTTACAGGGCGCGACGACTACCTGGAGTTCAACTGCTACTACTCCGGACTGGGCATACAGGATCCTATGGGGTATGAAGACAGCAACTACAAACAGGCCATCATGGACACCGACAACCAGGACGGCGAGTTCTACGACTACGACAAAGGTGAACGGGTAGGCGGCAATTACCCCTTCTATGTCAAGTATACTGCTACTGCAAAATGGGTCAGCCCCATTTACGGAAAAGACGAGGAAGGACATAGCGTCATCATCAACTACGAGCCGGAAGAGAGTAAAACCGACAAGGAAACCACTGAAACCTACGGAATCAACCTCATGATCAAGCTCCGCTGGGACTAATCGTTGAAAGCAACAGGTGCTTGGTGTCAACCAAAAAAGCGGGCGAATCGTTTGGCGGTTCGCCTGTGACCTCTTGTCGGGGCCGGGCGAGTACAGTGACGAAAGCTGGCCGACGACGGCATCTTCGACAACACCACCACCCGCGGACTGAAAGATAAATGTCAAATGCACGAAAACGGTCGCTAATACCATAAAAAAGGTATGCTTGGCGAACGTTTTCTCTCTATTCCTTTGGTGTTTTGCAAAAAAGATGTATCTTTGCACCAAATTACATACTAACTGAACTGATTTAATGATGAAGAAATTGAACTTTTACGGAATGATGCTGATGACCATACTGTTCGCTTCCCTTGTGGCCTGCAGCGAAAGTAGTGACAGCGGGGAACAGGATAAGACCGTCAAACCCGACACGCCCGTCAGTGAAGGAGACTACAGGACAGTATCCCCTGACGGCGGAATCCTCAAGAGGGGTGACATCGCCATCAACTTCCCCAGCGGAACATTTTCTGCAGAAGCAAAGGTGGCTGTCAGTGAGGCAAACGCAAGTAATATTGCTGGCGAGGATGCCCGCTCAAAATTCTATCAGGTAACATTGCCGGAAATGGGCGCTACGAAGCCGTTTTCCATCAAGTTGAAATGCAATGGCTCTACAGACAACGTCCGCCCTGTTGTAAAAACAATTGCATATAACAAACATACAGGCGAGACAACTCCTGTCGTGTTCGATATTGAGTCAACAGAGTCGAACGGTGTGTTCGAAGCCAAGATTCCGGCCTTAACGTCTGATGGCAATGAGAAGCCCTATTTTACGATTGGTCTTGCCCAATGTCCACCGGACGATGATGGCGCATTGACGCGAGCCAATGATTTTATATATCAGTATAGAGTTGGCGTTCCCTACTCAGAATTTGACAATAACAGGGAGAAGTACAATGCCATACGCATCCTTGTTATCGAGAACCTCCCAGAGGTTTTCAGTCTTCTGAAATCGCTGGGGTTCAATTATAACAGCAAAACTGTGTTCATCTATAGACTTGTCTCTCCCAAAGACAATAAAGACGTCAAAGATTGTTGGGGCGTATTCAAGCCTGCCTGGTACGGTAAAGAGTGGAGCATGATTTCTCTTAATAAGGACTTTTTCTTTGATTATATTGAAAAACCGACTACGAAAAAGCTGAACGACCTCAAGGCGACCTTGATACATGAGACATTGCACGCCGTAACGACATTAGACTATGACCCGCGTTCGGGATGGAGTATTTGTAAGGCTGGCGAGAAAGGAGATGACTGGGCCCAGTTTGATGAGGGACTTGGCTGCTGGGTAGAGAAAGTCATTGGTGCAAAAGTTCTTAGCGAAAATACGGTAAAGTGGCAACGCAATTTTATCCACGAGTTTTACCCTCATGAGCGGAATCAAGATGCCTGCAAGAACTGTGGTTATGGAATGGCCACGTTTATTGAGCATCTGGCCAGAAAGACCAGTGACCAAAGCATTGTGAAACTTTACGAGGACTTCAAAAAAGACAAGGAAGGCAAAACCAAATTCAAGGATGTGCTTAATACATTTTTGAGCGACAACAATATCAAGTTCTTTGACACTGAGAACTACTATAATTTTGCGTTCAGCGTGATGAACAACGAATTAGATCCCCAAATCTCTATCGACGATGTCGTCACACAAAAAGACGGTGAAGAGGGTACTACAAATATCATGAAAGAAAAGGAATATTCCTTCAAGGATAATGTTTACAACTATGGCGTCTTGATTCATCAACTGCATTTCCCCTCATCTACATTAAAGCAGTACAAGGATTCGGCCATAACCGTTACCCAAAACAACGAGGACGTATTAACGCGCGTTTATTACAAAATTGGTAATAAATTGACGGAAATAGGGCTGTGTAAGAAAGGGAAAGTAAGCATTGGCGTTCAGGAAATCTGTGATAAGTGCGGACTTGATTTGAACGCAAACACAGGAAAAGTATCTTTATGCATGGCTACAACACGGCTTGAAAACAAAGACGATTACAGTTCGCTGCCTTCGGACATCAAAGTGGAATTCTGCGATGTCAAGGAAGAACTCAAGATGACTGACGTGACCGAGCTTGAGTTCAGAGTCAGTGTCAAGGCCCTGGACTCGTACAATGGAAATGAAAGCAGAGCCGGCTCAAGCGTTTGGCTCTCTTCCTTCGACGACTACAAGATAACACAGAAAGGCACAACCGTACACCTGGAATTCACCAAGTCGAAGGAAGGGCCATACAGCAGTAACGGCGGCTCGAGCATTGTTGAAAGGGAACTCGCGTTCGACATTGTTGATTTCTCAAAAGAAGCTTACAATATAGACAAATATGGCCCCGGATCAAACGGTCCCGCAACCAGTAAGATAGAGAACTTGACTTACCTCAACTACACAAAGGATGACTACCCAGACGGATTTGGGATTGAGCAAAAAATCATAGAAGCACAGTGGGGACTTCAAACCATGTATCACATCCCCAATGAAGAAGGGAATCTTGGCTATTATCACTTTATTTGTGAAAATGTTAATTGGGGAAGCCTTAATTATTGGACTCTGGATGCATTCAGCTACAAAGAGACAACAAAAGACTGGGGAAAACCACCAAGAGAACATAATTACACATTGATTAATCATCGTGATAACATCATCTATTTGAAATTGAGGTACAATTATACAACCGAAAAGAAATAACAAATTAAATACGTAACGGTTATGAAAAAGAATTCAATGAAATGGGTGGCCCTGTTCGCGGTTGCCGCCCTCATGATGGGAGCCTGCAGCGGCGGCAGTGGTGACACGGCAAGCCTGCAGAGCCAGGTGGACTCGCTTCGACAAGCCGACGAGCAGCACAAGAGTGAACTCAACGACATGGTCTCCTTTGTCGACGCACTGACCGAAGGTCTTGATGCCATCAGCGTGCAGGAGCAGCAGCTTTTCGACGGCAGCTTAGAGAAGAAAGCAAACTCGCGTGAAGAGATGCTGAAGCGGTTGGAGACGTTCTCGCAGACACTGTCAAGCCAGCGCAACCGTATCAAGAACCTCACCGACTCTTTACAGGCTCGCGGCGCAAAAATCGGCAAGCTGCAAAGCCTGGTAACACTTCTCAACCAGCAGATAGACGAGAAGGACAAGATGATCAGTGACCTGCGCACACAGCTCAACAACAAGGATGTTGACATAGCCAAACTGAAGGATCATGTGGGACAGCTGACCAAGGCCAACCAGGAGTTTGCCGAGTACGTGGAAGGCCAGATGAAGGCCGAGCAGGAGAAGACCGAGCGCGACAACGCCGTCTATGTGGTCGTCGGCTCGAGCGACATCCTGAAGCAGGCTGGCATCACCAGCGGCGGCGGCTTCCTCTCGAAGAAGAAGGTCAGCAAGGATATGTCTACCGAGTACTTCACCAAGAAGGATATGCGCAACTTCACCCAACTGGAGATACCGTCGGCCAAGCCCAAGATTATATCCAACATGCCCAAGAAGAGCTACAAGATAGAGAAGACAGGCAAAGACGTGTCGGTGCTGACCATCACAGACCCCGCCACCTTCTGGAGCCAGACGCGCTATCTCGTTGTACAGACAAAATAAAACTACCAATAATTAACAATCTAAAAATCAATCAGTATGAAGAAGACAATGATTCTCGCCTTGTCGGCCATGATGATGGCTGCCGGCTCAGTGACCGTCAACGCACAGGAAAAGGTGGTGACACTTGACCAGCTTCTGAAGAAGAACCAGGAGCAGAAGCAGGCTCAGACACCGCAGAAGCAAGAACAGAAGGCTAAACCCGAGACCAAGCAGCAGACCCAGAAACAGCCGAAGGAGAAAGCCCAGAAGCAGCCGAAGTCAAGCGCTGCAGCTGCCGGCCTGATGGCTCCCGTCGGCTTCAGCACCGTCTACCTGCAGTACAACTTCGAGTCTCAGAAGGTCAAATCGGGCAGTCACAGCGACAGCGAAAGCGGCAACTCTGTTTCCGCTGGCTACAACTACGCCTTCCCCATCAGTGGCACCCTGCCCCTCTATGTCGAGGCTGGCATTGCAGCAAAATACGTATGGCAGAACGAAACCGTCCGGAAGTTCAATATGCTTTCAGCGAAAGTCCCTGTCAACCTTCTTTTCTCCTATCCTGTCAACGAGAGCTTCTCCATCGAGCCATACGCCGGTCTCTACCTGCGCGGCAACATCTTCGGAAAAATCAAGTATGACGGCCAAAGCGATGGCGGTTACAGCTATGACATCGATGATGACGATGACTACTGGGATGACGATGATATGGTCGACGACTGGGACAGCTGGAGTGAATCGAGAGCTTTAGCTTCTTCCGACGATGGCAATGAAAGCTTAGACATTTTCTCGAAGGACGATATGGGCGACGCAGCCTGCAAGCGCATCCAGCTCGGCATGCAGTTCGGTGTACGTGCCCGCATCAACAAACAGTTCCTCATTGGCGTGGGCTACTCGATGGACTTGACGAACATCAGCAAATATTCGATGCTTGGCACCGACGTTACCACCAAGTTCCACTCCTTCGACGTCACCTTAGGATATTGCTTCTAAATCTTTTGCTGATTTGTGAAAAAGCAGGCGGATTGTTTGGCTGTTCGCCTGCTTTTTCGTATCTTTGCACACTATCAACAATGCATGGAGACCTATGACTGTCAAGGATATATTCGAGCTGCGCAAACAAGGGCGCATAGAGGAGGCCTACGAGGCTATCAGGCCGATGTACGCCGTCCATAAAGGGCACTACACCACGCTCTGCATGTTCTGGACTGCCAGCGACATACTGAAGAAGCGGGCACAGGAGAAAAGGGTAGGGGAGGCACTGAAGATTTTCGAGGCCCTGCTGCGTATGCTGCCCACCGTCGAGGACCGCGACCACCGCGCTCACAGCAGCGTGCTCTACGATGCCGTCATGCTGAGCAAGGAGACAGCTGAGTTCAGCATGCTCAGCTTCCTGGAACGCTACGGCGTAGGAAATCTTGCCGAGGCCGACTGGCAGGGCATCACCACCCAGCAACCGACACCAGGGTCCCAACACCCCGTACCGTCGGTTGCACACCAGTTGCTGACGCAGGCCTTCCACGAAATCCAGCAGCAGCCCACTGCCGACAATGCCCTCCGCATCATGCCACTGCTCGAGGAAGCCATGCGCCGCACACCACGCAACAAGAACTGCCAGCGCTATATGGCCGTCATCTACCGCATCATGGGCGAGCACGACAAGGCTGCAGCCATCTACCGCCAACTGCTCACGCGCCACCACGACAGCTACCTCTATGCCGAACTGTCTGAACTGACCGCCGACACTGGCCAGAAGGCTGCCCTGCTCTGTCAGGCCATCCAAAACCAGCGTCAGGAGCAGTTCCGCACCGGCTACCGTCTCGCCCTCGCCCGGCTCCTCATTGGCCGAGACAACGCCCGTGCTGCCCACGAACTGCAGAAGGTTGTCGCCGCCCGCCGCGCCCAGGGTCTCGCCACGGGCCGTGAACTCCAGTCCCTGCTCGCACAGGTCGCCGATACCCAACCCACTACCGACACTGAGCAGCAGGACTTCTACAAACGAATGGCCACGAAATACCCTATAACTTGTTTT
The DNA here is from genome assembly GCA_946185285.1 of uncultured Prevotellaceae bacterium. Classification (GTDB taxonomy): domain Bacteria; phylum Bacteroidota; class Bacteroidia; order Bacteroidales; family Bacteroidaceae; genus Prevotella. The sequence goes on along the minus strand of CAMHIS010000024.1, from coordinate 24,529 downwards.
ACCTGGTGAAGCTTGGTGAAACTTCCCAAAAAAGCACCACAGGAGAGATTTCCCCTGTGTCTACTAACCGTCTTCGGCAAGACGAAAAAGAACTTTCCAAACTTTTTTAGGAAAAGAAAAAGCCTTTCCAATATTTTTTTGTACCTTTGCCCGCTGAATCAAACGATTATGAAAGATCTTCTGCTATACTTCCAATGGAACCCGTCGATAGAGGCATTCAGCGTCGGGTCTTATTCCTTCCGCTGGTACTCCCTGTGCTGGCTCTTCGGTCTGGCTATTGCCTACCTCGTGGTGAAACGGCTCTACAAGGAGCAGAAAATCAAGGACGAGCTGTTCGACCCGCTCTTCTTCTACTGCTTCTTCGGAATCCTCATCGGCGCCCGACTGGGCCACTGCATCTTCTACCAGCCTGACTACTTCCTGACGTCGTTCAAGGGCTTCGTAGAGATGCTGCTGCCCATCCACTTCCTGCCCGACGGCGGCTGGAAGATGACGGGCTACGCGGGACTGGCCTCCCACGGTGGCACGGCGGGCTTGATGCTCGCCCTCTGGCTCTACTGTAAGCGCACCAAACTGAGCCTGTGGACGGTGCTCGACAACATCGCCATAGCCACCGGCACCACAGCCTGCTTCATACGCTTGGGCAACCTCATGAACAGCGAGATTATAGGCAAGGCCACCGACGTGCCCTGGGCTTTTATCTTCGAGAAGGTCGATGCGCTGCCCCGCCACCCGAGCCAGCTCTACGAGGCCATTGCCTACGCTCTGCTCTTTGTCATTTTATGGGCCTTGCATAAGAAGTGGCCTGAGAAAATCGGCACCGGCTGGTACTTCGGCTTCTGCCTGACCTACATCTTCACCTTCCGCTTCCTCATCGAGTACACCAAGGAGATTCAGGAAGCCTTCGAGGCCTCGCTGCCGTTAGACATGGGCCAGATTCTCAGCATCCCGTTCATCATCGTCGGTGTGTGGTGCATGGTGAGGGCAAAGAAGAAAGTCTCTGCATAATCTACAGTCGTCAGTTTATTTCCCGCTGACAATCTTTTTGATGTCGTTGAGCTTGTTGAGCGCCTCGAGGGGCGTCAGGTTGTTCACGTCGAGACCCAGAATCTCGTCGCGCACCTGACAGAGCACGGGGTCGTCGAGCTGGAAGAACGAGAGCTGGACGCCGGCCCCCCCTACGGCCCCCGAGGGGGCTTCATGTCCTATGCGGACAGACTTGCCTGCATTTGTGGCCCCCTCGGGGGCGGAAGGGGGGGCTTCGTGGGCTTCGTGGGCTTCCAACTGCTTCAGGATGACATTGGCGCGCTTCACGATTGAGCGAGGCATTCCCGCTATCTCGGCCACGTGGATACCGAAGGAGTGCTCCGAACCGCCACGCTCCAGCTTGCGCAGGAAGATGACCTTGCCGTCGACCTCCTTCACCGAGACGTTGTAGTTCTTTATGCGGGAAAAATTTTTCTCCATCTCGTTCAGCTCGTGGTAGTGGGTGGCGAAGAGCGTGCGCGGGTGGCCCGCCTTCTGGTTCTCGTGCAGATACTCCACGATGGCCCAGGCTATCGAGATGCCGTCGTAGGTCGACGTGCCTCGGCCCAGCTCGTCGAAGAGCACCAACGAGCGGCTGCTGACGTTGTTCAGGATGTTCGAGGCCTCAGTCATCTCGACCATGAACGTCGATTCGCCGAGCGAGATATTGTCCGAGGCGCCCACACGGGTGAAGATTTTGTCCACCAAGCCTATTTTCGCGCTCTCTGCGGGCACGAAGCAGCCCACCTGGGCCAACAGCACAATGAGGGCCGTCTGGCGCAGCAGGGCCGACTTACCGGCCATGTTCGGACCGGTGATAATGATAATCTGCTGGCGCTCGTTGTCCAGCATGATGTCGTTCGGTATGTACTGCTCGCCGAGGGGCAGCTCCTGTTCGATGACGGGATGACGGCCCTGGCGGATGTCGAGGATATCCGATGGGGAAACCATCGGACGCACGTAGTGGTTCTCCTCGGCGGTCTTGGCAAACGAGAGCAGACAGTCGAGGTGGGCCAGCAGATTGGCGTTGATCTGTATCTGCGGAATAAACTCCTGCATGGCCAGCACCAGCTCGTTGAACAACTTGGTTTCGAGCGACAGAATCTTGTCCTCGGCACCGAGAATCTTCTCCTCGTACTCCTTCAACTCCTGGGTGATGTAGCGCTCGGCCTGCGCCAGTGTCTGCTTGCGCACCCATTCCTGCGGCACCAGGTCCTTGTATGTATTACGTACCTCGAGGTAGTAGCCGAAGACGTTGTTGTAGCCTATCTTCAGGCTCTGGATGCCCGTCAGCTCGGCTTCGCGCTGCTGAATCTGCAGCAGGTAGTCCTTACCGCTGTAGGCAATGTGGCGCAGCTCGTCGAGCTCCTGGTTGACGCCGTCGCGGATGACGCCGCCCTTCTGCACCAGCTGTGGCGGGTCGGGCTGTATCTCGCGCTCAATACGGTCGCGGAGCGATTCGCAGAGGTTCAGCCGCTCGCCGACGCGCTTCAGGGCGTCGTTCTGGGCGTAGAGGCACGCCGTCTTGATGGGGTGGATGGCCTGCAGGGCTGTCTTGAGCTGAACGACCTCGCGCGGCGAAACGCGCCCCACGGCCACCTTCGAGATGATGCGCTCGAGGTCGCCGACGCGGTGCAGCTGCTCGTCGATACACTGGCGGAACTCCGGCTCGCGGTAGTAATACTCCACAATGTCCAGGCGCTCGTTGATGGGCCGCTCGTCCTTCAGCGGGAACACGAGCCAGCGGCGCAGCAGTCGGCCGCCCATCGGCGAGACCGTCTTGTCGACCACGTCGAGCAGCGACTTGCCGTCTTCCTGCATGGGCTGAAGCAACTCTAAGGAGCGGATGGTGAACTTGTCGAGCCGGACGTACTTCTCCTCCTCGATGCGCTGTAGCGAGGTGATATGGGCTATCTGGGTGTGCTGGGTCAACTCCAGATACTGGAGAATTGCTCCGGCGGCAATCATACCGTTTTTCAAGTGGTCAACACCGAAGCCCTTCATCGACTTCACGTGGAAGTGCTTCAGCAGCTTCTGCATGGCACTCTGCTCCGTGAACACCCAGTCGTCGAGTTCAAACGTGAAGAGCTTCGTGCCGAATTGCTGCTCAAAGTCCTTCTTGCGCTGGCGGTCCAGGAGCACCTCCTTCGGCTGCAGGTTGCCGAGCAGCTTCTCCACGTAGTCGTAGGTGCCCTCACCGGTGAGGAACTCGCCCGTCGAGATGTCGAGGAACGAGACGCCGCAGGCCGCTTTGCCGAAATGAACGGCGCAGAGGAAATTGTTTTCCTTGTAGTTCAGCACATTGTCGCTGAGGGCCACGCCCGGCGTCACCAGCTCCGTGATGCCGCGCTTGACGAGCTTCTTCGTCAGCTTCGGGTCTTCGAGCTGATCGCAGATGGCCACGCGTTTGCCAGCCCGGATGAGCTTGGGCAGATACGTGTCGAGGGCGTGATGGGGGAAGCCCGCCATCTCGTCGCCCTTGTTGTAGCCGTTGTTGCGGTGGGTCAGGGTAATACCCAGTATCTTCGCCGCCGTCACCGCGTCCTCGCAGTACGTCTCGTAGAAGTCGCCGCAGCGGAACAGCAGCACCGCGTCGGGGTGCTTCGCCTTGAGGTCGAAGAACTGCTTCATCATCGGGGTCAGCTCCCCGTCTTTCTTTGCCATTTGCTTCTGATTTTTGCTGCAAAGTTACTGAATTTCCGCGACTATCGTCACTTTTTCGTTCAAAAACTTGCGGGTGACGGCTATTATTTGTATATTTGCCCCAAACAAACGCGAAACAACTATGAGTCTTTTGAAATCTATCCTGAACATGGTGCTCAAGACGGCCGTCGAGAGCATCGAACAGAGGGCGGAACAGCCCGCCAGCCCGCGCGCGACGTCACCATCGCCCAGCGCCAACCGTCCAGCGCCCAACATCGGCCCCGACTACTTCGCCGAGATTCTCGCCACCGACTTCCCGCAGTACAGCGTCAGGCAGAATGTGCCCGTGACGGAGCTTGCCGGCTTTGCCACCGACGAGTTCAAGCTCTACGCCACGCGCCCACAGCAGTCGTACAAGGCCGAGTGGGGCCAGCCCTACACGTTTGTGCTCAGCCAGGGCGGCACGCCCGCCGCCGTGGTCATGCTCGGCTCGGGCACGAGCCACAACAAGAACGTGAAGTACCTCATTGCCCGGATGTACGCCAAGAAACTGGGCCTGCCCTACATTAACTTCTACACGCAGTACCCCAACGAGCGCGACTACGTCGTCAGCCGCATCCGGAAGTTTATGAACGCCTGACAGCCACACTCGAGGGAGGGGGGATGCTACACCCAGCGCCTGCGGAGGACGCAGCGGTGCCTACAGATGCAATTGGTCTTGCAGGCGGCCTGGCACCGTACCGTCTCGTGAAGGCAAACGTTTGCCATTCAAACCTGTTCCCCCCTCCCTTCTCATCTCTTACCTCTCATCTCTCACCTCTAATTTCCCATGAGCATCATCGACCGCCTCGCCGAACAGCAAGCCTGGGAGCAGTTCCTCAGCTACCGCCTGATGAAAGGGCGCTTCAGCTGGGACGAGTTCGACCAGGCCGACACCTACGTCGCCAGCCAGCAGTTCCGCCGCCTGGCCAGCCGCCTGCAGCAGGGAGAGCCGCTGTCGGTGCCGGTTCGCCATCTGGTCAACAAGATGGGCAACGGACGGAAGCGCGTCGTCTACAGCTACACGCCCGACGAGATGGCCATGCTCAAGGCGATGGCCTTCCTACTCTACCGCTACGACCCGCTGCTGTCGCCAAACCTCTACTCCTTCCGCCGCGGACTGACAGCCCACAACGCCATACGCCGACTGGTGAGCACCATCGGCGACCGACGGGTGTGGGCCTACAAGACCGACATACACGACTACTTCAACACCATCTCAGTCCCGCTGCTGCTGCCCATGCTCCGCGACGTGCTCGCCGACGACCCGCGCCTGTACGACTTCTTCGAACGGATGCTCACCGACCGCCGGGCCTCGGCCGATGGCAACATCGTCAGCGAGGAGCACGGCGTGATGGCCGGCACGCCCACCTCGCCATTCCTGGCCAACGTCTACCTGAGCGAGGTGGACCGCCACTTCCACGAGGCCGGTGTGCTCTACGCTCGCTACTCTGACGACATCATCGTCTTCGCCGACAGCCGCCAGGAGCTGGACCGCCACATCGGCACACTGGCCCAGATGCTCAACAAATACCGCCTCGTGATAAACCCCGACAAGGTGAACATCTACGAGCCGGGCGAGCCGTTCGACTTCTTAGGCTTCAGGTGCTGCGGCAGGGAAATCGACATTGCCGAGGCGGCGCGCCGTAAGATGAAGGACAAGATAAGGCGCAAGGCCCGCGCCCTCGACCGATGGCGCAGCAGGCACGACGTGGCGCCCGAGAAGGCGATGAGGGTGCTCATCAGCCACTTCAACCGTAAGTTCTTCGAGGGAGACGACCCCACGGCGCTGACCTGGTCGAGGTGGTTCTTCCCGATTATCAACCGCACGGAGGGTCTGCACGAGATTGACCGTTACCTGCAGGACTACCTGCGCTTCCTGTCTACCGGTCGCCACTGCAAGGCTAACTACCGCACGAGCTACGCCCGGCTTCGCGAGCTGGGCTACCGCAGCCTGGTGCACGAGTTCTATTCTGAACACTGAGAAACACTGCTGCTTGGCCTCGGCAGTGTCCATCGGTGTTTTTCCGTGCCTGAAAACTACCGCCGACGGCTCTTCAGCAGGCGCAGCACGGCCTTGTCGAGCGACTCCGTCGGCTCGATGATGTTGTAGTCCTGCCAGAAGGCGGGGTCGCGGAAATAGTCGACCTTGTCGAAGAAGGCGTCGCGCTGGTCGAAGGAGTCGCGGCCACGGATGGGCTGCACGTCGCGGTCGGTAGTGCTGGTGACGGCCAGCTCGCAGGTAGCCGTAAACGACGTGGCAAAGAGCCGCCGCTTCCAGTCGCAGTTGAAGCGGAACGTCGTGCGCATATAGCTCAGCCGCATCACGCCGTCACTGCCCTGACGATAGTCCACCAGCAGCGACAGCTCGCGGGGACGGAAGCGCACGCCGAGGGGCTTCCTGACGAGCATTGCCTCGGTCGCCTTCTGGCGGTCGTTCATGTCGAGCGACAGCTCCACGCGGGTGAAGGCCAGCGTCTCCTGGTCGATATACAGCTTGCCATTGTAGAGGGCGTAGGGCATCGTCACGCTCGGCGTGAGGCTGACCACATACTGCGAACGGTCGGCAATGGTGGTCGGCGTCTCCATCTTCAGCTCGTAGCAGGCCAGGTCGTCGTCGAGCAGGAAGTCGCGGTTCTTCACGATGTCAAGCTGCACGGCCGCCACGGGACCGCCCAGCACCTTCACGCCGAGGGTGTCGCTCTGCTTCGGACTGAGCAGCCGGCGGCCCTTGCTGATGGCCACGCGGTCGCGCCCCAGTCCTGTCCCGGCACCGCTCTTGTACATCGTCACCACGCCCTCAGCCACGCTGATGTAGTGCTGCCGCTTCATCGCCGTCTCGCGGTAGAAGCAGTTGTAGAGTTCAGGATTGCGGCTGTAGTTCTGCGGTATCTTCGCGATAGCCGCCTGCACCAGTACGCGCGGGTTGTCGGCCATCACCAAGACCTCGCTCAGCTGTATTGCCGTCGGCTCTATGCTGACGGTCAGCTGCCCGTCCGTCACGGCCACCCGACGCGTGTGGTAGCCCACGTGCGTCACCACCACAGCCTCCGGCACCTGCTCGCTCTTCAGCGTGAAGAAGCCGTCGGCATTGGTCACTACCGACAGGCCGCCGGCCGACACGCTGGCTCCCATCACCGGCTCGCCTGTAGAAGCATCTACGACGGTGCCACTGACTGCCGTCTTTTGCGCCATGATGGTCATTGCCATCAGCAACGCCACGATTAACATTGTTCCTCTTTTCATGATGCTGCAAAGATACGAAATTTTCTGAAATACAAGCAACTATCATCAACTTTTTCTTACATTAGTTCCCAAAAGGCGGCGCCTTTTGCCCAAAACCCGGCGGTTTATGGAAAAAAGGCGGCGCCTTTTGAAAATTCACTGGCGGTGAACAAAACTCATCTGGCCAATCTCATGGTGTAGGTTCGGGTGTTGGTTCAGGTGTTGGTTCGCGGCCCCGGTCGGGCTGACGAGCCCGCTTTTCGCCCTGCATCCCCGCCACCGCTCCGTTATATATAGTTGTCATTTGCACTTTTTATCTTACACTTCCGACACTTCTGACACCTAAAAAAAGTTCAACAGGTGTCGGAAGTGTCGGAAGTGTGGGATGTTTGTAGTGAACGGCAATTATATACGCGCGCGTAGCCGTGTCACCACTTCTTTCATTAGCGAAGCACCTTCACTGTGCTGCCGTCTGTGCGCTTCACAATGTTCACGCCCTTCCTGAGACGGTTCTGCTTTACACCGCCCGTCGAATAATAGGATTGCGCGGCTGCGGGCTGAAGTTCTGCAGACTCGACGGCAACGGGGTCGTAGACACCGTATGTGAACGTCACGACTCGGCTTGCCTCACCGTCCTTGACGGCGTAGGCCCTGATGGTGACGGCTCCGTTGACCGGCAACGGCGCTGTGTACTGCTTCCGCGAACCGTTCTCGTCGCACGGGCAGGAGCCGTCGGTGGTGTACCAGATGGTGGCACCCTCCGTGTCGGTGTGTAGCGTCACCGCCTCTCCCTTGGCGACAAAGGTGCCGCTGATGTGCGATGCCGTCGGGGCATACACAGGCAGCGTCGACGGGTCGTCGACCTGAATCACCGACTGCGCCTTTACCTTCGCGTTCTCCAAGGTCAGCAGCAGGGCCGTCTGTCCGCCCACCTTGCCGGTCACGGTCAGGCGGGCCTCGCCGTTGGCATCGAATGTCGCCTCCTCCGTTACCGTAGCGATGGTGCTTATCATGCTCTTGGCCGTCAGCTTCATGCCTGCCGCAGCCTGCGCCGGGAAGGCGTGTACGATGATGGTACGCTCGCCGCCGCGAGCCACCTCGACGATGGAGTCGGTGCCGATGGCATAGACCTCGCGCACGACGGTGAACTCCTGCTGGTAGTCCTTCTGCATCTGCAGGCCGTTGTAGGCCTCCACCTGCCGGCGCACGGTCAGCTGCACCTTGCTGCCGCTGGCGAGCGGACTATCCGTCCGCACTTTCACACGCGAGACGTATGCATCCTTCTTGTCGTACGACAGGCTCAGGTTCTGCTGCTCGATGCGGCATGGCAGCAGCTGTCCGTCCTGAACGAGTGTCAGCCGCTCAGCCGTCAGCGACTGCGGACGCATATACTCGCTGAAGGTCACCTCGACGCCATCCTCGTAGGCACGGGCAGCCTGCACCAGGGGCAGGGCATTGCGCACCAGCGGGATGTTGATGTCCAGCTGCGGCGGTGGCACGGGCAGCCAGTCGGAGTAGGCCGTCTCGTAGCCAGCCTTCTCAATCTTCACCTGCCAGAGTCCCTGCGGCACATCCCAGGCATACTTGCCCTCGGCATCGGTCAGCAGCGGGTTCTCCTGACGGAACTCCTCGGCGCGCCACTTCACCACCTCGTCGTGCAGGTCGCCATACTCGTCCTCGCCCGTCTGCTTGAAATAGATGGTGGCAGTGGCGTTCTCCACGCGGTTGTCGGCCACTGCCTCATAGACGTAGCCGGAGGGGTCGATGACTGCACGGACTTTGGGCCGCTGTTCACGGTTGTCAACCTTGAGTCGTGCCCTGAAGTATGCGTCTTGCTTCTTCCTGTATTCCTTATCACACTGCAACAGACGAATTTCTCCCTCATAATGGCCTACTTTCTCTTCAAAAGTTCTGTCGTTGAGATAGTTTGCGCCCATTTTGATGAGCGTGGCCGAAATACCTCCAAACACGGAGGACATAGAGACACCCATCGAGGGTACGACGCTGGCAACGCCATCTTTTATTGCCTCAGTGGCCAGCAGGTCGGCCGTGGCCAATGCGATGAAGTACCAGCCCTGGTACATGGTGAAGTCCTCGATATCCTTCCTCAGGCTCGTAGCGTGGAACTGGTCTTCCCTGCAGGGATCGGGAACGTCGATCCAGATGCTGTTTAACTGTTTCACCCTGTCGTAGCCTTCCTTGAGATCGCTGAGGATGGCGACATAGGAAAAGACCTGACCGATTCCATTGAAGACCTTCAATGCGCCGGACATGGCTTTCCCCAGGAATGTTTTTGGAGCGAGCTGCTGATATTTCTGGGTTTCCTTGGCTATGTCGAGTCCGTCAACAGCCATTTGTGACATAGCATCATTGAGGTTTTCCAATATCGCCTTCTTCGTACACATGTTTATAAGGCTCTTCTGATTCCTTGGGGATATGGCAGGTGAGCCAGGAGCATAATAGACGCGATAAAAGAGTTCTATCTTATTAGCCATATTGGTTATCATTGGCTGCAATTTGAGACAGGCATCGAAGGCACCTTGCTTGATAACATTATAAGCTGTGCTGAGCTGGTCATACCAAGACATGATTTCGCCCAGTTTCCGGTTGACCTTTGTATAGAAGTCCTCCTCATAGGAAGCGCGGTTGTAGCGTGCGAGTGCATCAGCGGCCTTTCCGGTGGTCTCTAAGCGAAAGTCGTTCTGGAAATCTACCATCACGTAGTGCCCATCCTCCACCAGTTCGTAGATGGTGTTTCCGTCGGTCATCAAGATAGCGTTATAGCCTTCGTCAATCAGCTGCTGCGGACTGAGCCCTGCTGTGTGGCCGAAGCTCATGTTCTTACCCATATCCAGGGTGTACTGGTCAAACCCATTGATGAACTCGCCGATATCGAAAGGATTTTCACTTAACGCTTCTTCAATGTCGTCAAAGAGCTTTTCGGGCGTTATGTCGGGAGCTGCTCCAGTGGCTATTCTTGTCACATCGAGGCCAATCAACCCAGCCAGTTCGTCCATCAGCTGCCTGCGCTTGTCGTTGTTGGTCTCGTTAGCAAGTGCTGTAACGATACGTTCTACCTCATCGTTCAAAGCAGTCATCAGCTCCTTGTAGTATTCCATAAAATGAGTTTGAGCAAACTGTAGGTCAGCATCCATCTGCAAGTCAGATTCATCCAGGTAGTCCACATCGACAGTGGTGACCGCATCCCATGGCAGGTCGACGCTACAGAACCAGTGTCCTGTGTTGCTGTCGTAGTCAGCTTTCAGATAGTCGGTCACGCCCATCTTTGTTTCGTAAATAAGAGTGACATCCTTTACCTTGGTCGAGTCGGTGGTGTTGAAAACGATTTCAAAGGTATAGACGGACTTGCCGGTATGGAAGTATGCCACGTACCACTGATTATTAAGCGTTTCGGGATGGTCGAAGTCAAAGTCGACGAATGCGTTCCCTGGTGTAGAAGTGCCACGCCCCTCTTTAAGCCATTCGTCTGATAGTGGCGGGAACATATAGACATGCAGCGGGTGAACCATATCCTTTGTGTAAGTGACGTTCACCATTTCGGTCTTTGCCTCCCGTCCCTGCTTGGTCGTGATGACTGCATACACGGGAATTGTTGCCAGGTTGGGACAGTCTGGCAGTTCGACGTGCAGTTGCCAGCTGCCGTCTGCTAACGACTGCGTTTCGCCTACGAGCAGGTTGCTACCAGCATACACCCGGATTGCGGAAAGGGCAGGAGCCGTGCCCCGGACGGGGAATGAAAGCTTGTGAATCTTCTTCGGTACCACAATCGTCATGTACTTCACGTCGCAGGTAGCGAAGCCGATGGGCTGTGTCACAGTGCGGCCGTCGATGTCGAACTGCAGCTGTGCCGACGCTATCAGCGTGCCTTGGTCGATGGCGGTAAGGATGAAGCGGGTCGGCTCGTCCAAGTAGTCGTTCTCTACAGGGATGGTCAGTCTGCCGTCCTCGACGGTGGCTCGCACCATCTTCGTGCCCGTCATCGACGAGCCTTCCACGTATTCAGCCTTGTCAGCCGGATAGTTGACCAGCAGGCGCACGTTGCTCACGCGGTCGCGGATGCTCTCCTTGAACCCGATTTCTGCCCGCAGGGTGACGTTGCAGCTGGTGCTGACCTCCGTCTTGTTCGACATGAAGAGGGTCTTCGTCCCATCCGTGTAATAGAACGGTTCGGCATAGAGCGTGGGGATGCGGTCGATGGTCAATTCAGTAATGATGCCGCTCTCCACCGTCACCTTATTGCTCACGTAGTCCTTGCCGGCTTCCATGCCCACGGCGGCATAGTCGCTCAGGTAGAGCATCTTGCTGAGCAGCGGGTCGCTGCCCATCGTGACGATGGTGTAGTTGCCGTCCTTCAGTCCGTCAAGGGTCAGGGTCGCCTCATTGAAGGTTTCCTGCCGGCACAGCAGTCCGTCAGCATCGTAGAGGGCTGCCGTCACCTCCTGGTTGTCCGACCGCAGGAACGACACCTCAATACCGCCCAGCTCCTTCAGAGCGAAGGTGACGGAGTCGTTTCCTTCTACACCAAGGGTCAGCGTCGCCTCCACTGGCATAAAGGCATCGTTCAGGCTCGTTGCCGTCAGGCGGACGCGGTCGCCCACGTTGGCTCCATCCAAGAGCTGCACCTCAGGATACTGCACCACAATGCTGTCCAGTGACCTGCCTGTCGTCTCGTTGTAGGCGGCGATGACCACATTGGCATAGTCGCTGTAGCCGGGAAGCGTCGTGGCCTGCTCATCGTTGGCTGCGCTCTCTGTGTAGGTGAAGTCGTAGGCTATGGTGGGGCCGCTGAGCGGCGCGAGCTGGACGGGGGCGATGTCGGTGGGTGAACCACCGACCACACTGACAGCAGTTCGCGCTGCCACATATCCCGTTGCACTGGCGCTCAGGGTCAGGTCGCCCGTCAGCGCGGCCAGTTCGTAGCGTCCCAGCATATCGGTGGTGGCCGTGAACACCTTGCCCACGGTGCCGTTCATCATCAGCGACGCGGTGACGGTCGCCATTGCAATGGGCTGCCCTGCGGTGTCGGTCACCTTGCCACACAGCCGACAGGAGTCAGGAGCTGAGAGGGTGATGGTGGTTTGTGCCGTCGCTTCTGTCACGACCAGCTCCGAGCGTGGCGGCACACCATAGTGGGCAGCCAGTTCAGAAGGCAGGGTGATGCCATAGAGCAGACGTGAACCTTCTATCTGTCGGTCGAGCGTGTTGCCCGTGTCGATGCGGTTGCCCATGGCATCCGTCCAGACGATGGTGGTCTGGTCGGTTACGTCGGTGGGGCTGCCCCCCTCCTCTTCGGCAGGAGTCTGGACGGTCAGCCGCACGGTGTACATAGCCTTCACGTTCTTGAAGGTCATCTCCATAGGCTGGTTGCTGAGTGTCACCGTATCGGTAGTTGCCATCAGCACGCCCTGAGCATTCCGCAGGTGCGCGGTGTAAGGTTCGCCGCAGGTCTGGGCATAGAAAATATAGGATGGGCGCTCGTCGACGATGTACTTCGTCTCCTCACCCGTCTGTGTGTTGAAGAGTGAGAGCGACATGCCCAGATACCGCCCGTCGGTGAAGTTGTCGGGCAGGTCGACGGTGATGTCCTCAGCCTCACCTTCAGGGATGGGGAGAATGTCGGCAAAACGGTTGTTCCAGAGCGTGTCAGCCTTGTAGGCGGCAATGGACTGTTGGGGCACATAGAGGACGCACGATGCAGGGATTCTTCCGAATCCAGCACGCCACTGACGGTTAAATTCGTAGTCGGACTGAGTTCTGTCCGGTGGCACTGGGGCATAAAGCGTGATGGACTCCAACCCCTTCCCTTGAGGCAAACTCCACCATCCGATATGTTCTATGTTTGACGGCAGAATCAGTTGTTTCAGATTAGGCATTCCGTCGAGGTGAATATCCAGCACGTTTTCGTATATCAACATCTTTCCATCAAAATGAGATAAACTCGATGGAACGACATAGCCGTAAGTATGGCGAAGGTCTAATTTCTCTGCGTTCGGAAATTGATTGTAACTGCCCAGACTCAGGGGGTTATTGAAAGCGTAGGAGCCTGTGCAGTCTGCCTCACCCGCAATAGTGATGGTTTTCACATCGGTAGATTTAAAGCCGTTCTGCCTCATATATTCCCATAGATTGAAATGGAAGTAGTTGACGAAGAACTCGCCCGTAGTGGCATTCCAACTGTTGGTGTTGGGACTTTTGGGATTCTCCAACCAGTCGTTATAACCTGGGCTTGGATTTTCAGGGTCGAACTCTGCGTAGACGCTGATGGTTGCATCGTGGTCAGGCATGATGAAGACTGGCCAATTGTCAGAAATGTGCATGACCTCTCTTCTCTCAAAAATCTTCTTACCTTCACATTCCATGTGGGTATATGCCCAACCATTTAATCCTATGACCTCGATCTTCACACTGTCACCAGCCGCCAACTCGCAACTGACATTGTTGTCAGCCGTGTTGTTTTTCAGATGGTGTAAAAAATCCCAGATACCATCGCTGTGGTGATTATATACGTAGATGCTCAAGCTACGCCCGGCGGTGGAGACGACGGTCAGCTTGTATGCCTGTGCCGAAACTGCTGTGAGCATCAACAGCAGCATGACGAAATAGCTCTGTATCTTTTTCATAGTATGTCGTTATTTGATGATGATTTTCTTTCCGTTCTTGATATAGATGCCAGGACGCAGGATGCCAGTGACGGGGCGGCCCTGGAGGTCGTAGAGAAGGGAAGGCTGCTGTTGCGAATACGCAACACACTTGACACCCGTGGGTGTGCCGTAGGCAAGGGTGAAGCGGGTGGTCGTTTCGCCCGCCTGGGCGGTGAAGGTGTAAGGCTCGGTGGCTGGCTGCACGTTGCCTGTCTCGTGGTCGATGAGCATCAGTCTGCCCTCCAGGTCGGGATAAGGTGTCTTGAAGTCGGCTGATAACGTATATTCGCCGGCTTCGGGGAACCTGGCACCCACTCTCACCTCATCACCCTCGGCAAAAGGCTGTTCGCTGATGGCATAGTGGGTGTTGTCGGCACCAATTACATATAGTAAGGTGGAGGTGCCGGTCAGGTCGGGGAACTTGGTGGCATCGCAGGCAGCTTCGTAGTCAGCGCTGGCATCGGGATTGCCTACCAGTCGGGTACGGTCAAGCTCCATGCCTTCGGCATTCCGCATGTGCAAGTTGATGACACGACGGTTCTCCATCGTACCCACAGGCGGACGGGGAGCGGCAGCACGCCGCTGTCTTGCCCGAGCGGGACTGACGTCGGAGGTCAGTTCGGCATAGAAGTCCTCGTAGTCGCTGACGGTGGCGAAACGTCCGTATTCCGGGAAGTTCAGGGCCTCGCAGCCCAACGGCCGCTGCACGAAGAAGCCTTGGAAGGGGTGCAGCACATAGTTGTCGTCAACAGGACTGTAAGTGACGTAGCCCTCGGGCCAGGTCGTCACGCTCGCTCCCCAAGGCAAGGGATAGGAGAACGGCTCCTTCCTGCCATAGACCACGAACGGCATGGACGGCTCGAAGTATTTGGTGCTGTAGAAGCAGGGGTAGGGGTTGCCGATGAAGTTCCACGAGCGGTCAGAAGCAGCCGAGGCGGTGAATTGTTGAAGTGGGATGGCAACGTCCTCGGTGGTGAAGAGGTTGTTCTTGTTGGCATTGTTGATGGCGGGCAGCTCGATGGTGACAGACGGAGTTACCACCTCGTTCCATCCGCAGGTGAAGATAAAGCCCTCGCCCGCATGGAGGATGCTGTCGGCTGTCTGCCTCACCCACACCTCGTCGAACTTGGCATCGGCGCGCATCTGTCCGGAGTACTTCCTGACGGCCCACTGGAAGTTGTTACCAGTCTCTAAGACGTGCAAATCGCCCAGACGGCAGTCAAAGGGCAGCGACATAAACAGCCAGCTGCCGCTCCAGAAGGTTGACTCATTCAACCGCAGGGTGGTTTTCACCTCATCGGCTCGCATCGGTGATTTCGCATAGAGCGTCGGCCAGCAATTGTCGAGCGTCGTGGTTGTCATCGTGTTCTTCTTCAGGATGCGGATGGCGTTCTCGTAGGCGTCCTGCTCAATGTTGAACGTGCCGACAGACAACGTTCCCTCAGCCTCGTGGGTGAGGTGGCCGGCATAGTAGAGACTGTTTTCGTTGTCCGTGCTGACGGCAAGAGTCAGATTCGGCTTCCCCTTGGGCAGACTGCGGCTGAGCGTGAACTCCTTGCACACGCGCAGGTCGCCGGGCCAGCTGATGTCGAGCGGACTGAACTCGGGGAAATGGTTCCAGCCCGCCTCCAGTTCGTATGGCGTGCAGGCCGGGTGCGAGAGCCGGTGGCCACGCATCATGTAGTTCAGATAGACCACGTCGTCGTAGGGATAGGTCTTCTCCCTGACCGTAAGGTCTTTGCTGTCATCGTAGTTGTAGAGACCGTAATACCTATAGGGCACCTTGCGGTTGTAGAGGTCGCCATAATAGACATACCTCGGCTGATCCGTGCCATAGTAGTACTGGTTCTTCCAATAATAAGACGGAGGAGCCACGAGCGAGGGCGGCACAATGCCCAGACAGGTGACGTCCTTCAAGCTGTCACAGTGGTCGAAGGCGCCGTTCGCACGGATCAGCGTGGAGGGAAGCGTCACCCGCCTAAGGTTCCTGCAACCCCTGAAGGCGGATTCCTCTATCACCTCCACACCCTCCGGAATAACAACCTCTACAAGGTCACTTCGGTTCTGAAACGCATTGGCAGGAATAATCTTCGTCCCGGCTGGCAACTGGCTCGGATCCATGTTGCCGTAGTCCGTCGTCTGTGCCCATACTGGCAGGGTCAGACTCAATAGCAATAGAATAGCAATATCTTTCATAAGCTTTAGGTATAATACTTTGCCGCAAAAATATAAAAAATTGGGCAAACATCCAAATACCAAGCCCCGGTTTTGGACGAAGCCCCCGCTTTTTTGGACGAAGCAAAGAAACGGCAGCCAAAAAGACGCCCGATTCCTGTTTGTCACGGAATCGGGCGTCTATCGTCTTTTGTTCATTCTGCGTCAACCCGCACAAACGCCGGACGGGCGTCGGGATTGTCGGTCGCCACCCCGACGTTCTGGAAACTGACGTGGCGGGCGTGGCGAACATAAAAGCCCTTGGCAGGCAGGTTGCCCCACATCGTGGCCTCGGGGTACTCCCGCTCCTTCTCGTCCTTGAGGGCCTCGTCAATCTTCGGGAGGTCGGCCTGGGTAATGCCTCCCTTGTGGTGGATGGTGATGTCCGTCAGCGTGACGTCCTCAACAGGGTGGCCCGGCAGACCCGTTATGCTGCAGCCCACGGGCCCGGCATTGCGCACGCTGATACGGCTCAGGTGCAGGCCGCGCATCGTTCCGACGTGGTCGATGGGAATGAGTTCGCTGATCGTGTCATCGTTGCCCGTGCCGCTCAGTGTGCCGCCACCACCGCGTAGCTTGTAGCCGCGCCCACGGTTGGCCAGGCGGATGAAGAAGGGCGACTCGGTGCCCTCGACGGTGAAGTCGCTCAGGCTGACGTTCTCCATCGTGCCGCCATCGACGATCTCGAGCGAGATGGCCGACGTGCCGCGCCACTGTCCGAAGAACTTCTCGCGCTGGTCGTTGCTGGGCTTGACGACGATGCCGCTGATGCTGATGTTGCGGAAGCCGCCGTTGGTCTCGGTACCCAGCTTCACGCCATTGCAGTGGCTCGACACCACGCAGTCGCTGATGCGGATGTTCTCGCAGAGCCGGGGCGACGTCGACTTCAGCGTGATGGCGTCGTCGTCACTGTCGGCTATCATGCCCGTGACCACCACGTCGTGACAGCCGTCCAGGTCGAGGGCGTCGTTGTTGTAGTTGTTGCGGTTGATGACCTTGATGCCGCGTATCTGCAGTCGGTCGCAGGCCAGGTAGTGCTGCATCCAGCAGCCCGAATTGCGCAGCGTGACGTCCTCGATTCGGATGTCGCGGCTCTGGACGAAGCGCAGCAGGTGGGGCCGCGTGATGCCCTCGTCGTTCCACGTCTGCTTCTTAAACGCCCGTCCGCGCCCGTCGATGGTGCCCTGTCCGCTGATGGTCACGTCCTCCACGCCGTCGGCGAAGATCAGCTGTACAGTGGCCGTCTGCGTGCGCAGCGAGACGTAGTCGGTCTTCATCGGACGGTAGTCCTCCAAGCGGGTGCTGCCGTAGAGCGTGGCCCCCTGCTCCAAATAGAGGTTGACGTGGCTGCGCAGCACGAGCGTTCCCGTCTTATACATTCCCGCCGGCACGACGACGCGCCCGCCGCCAGCCTCCGAGCAACGGTCGACGGCCCGCTGTATGGCCTCGGTGCTGAGCACCGCCGTATCGCTGACGGCCCCGAAGTCGGTAATGACGTAGTCCTTCGCCCCAGCCGTCAACGGCAGCAGGACTGTCAATAGAAAAGCAACTGTTTTACTCATAACGGTGCAAAAATAGGGAATTTATTCCAAACTCACAAATTATTCGCGGTTTTTTGCGCTCTATCAAAAAAGAAAACTTCCTAAACGTTTGGAACATAAGGATAATATGATTATCTTTGCAAGCGAAACGTTTCAAACATATAACATAACGATGGAAAAACAACTGAAGCGACTGCCCACGGGCATACAGACATTCTCGGAAATCATAGAAAACGGCTGTCTCTACGTAGATAAGACGGCACTCATCTACCAGCTGACACATAACCACAAGTACGTGTTCCTGAGCCGCCCGCGACGCTTCGGCAAGAGCGTGCTCTGCTCCACACTGAAAAGCTACTTCGAGGGTCGCCACGACCTCTTTGCCGGACTGGCTATGGAGCAGCTGGAGACGGAGTGGCGGAAGCACCCGGTAATGCTCATCAGTCTGGCCAGCATCAAAAGCGGAACGTATGAGGAGTTCTACGAGCAGACGAACATTCAGCTCACACGCTACGAAAAGCAGTACGGCGTGGAACGGAATTCTGACCTGCCAGGCTCCCGCCTGCGCAACCTGATAGAGCAGACGCCCGCGCTGACAGGCGAGAAAGCCGTTGTCATCATCGACGAGTACGACGCGCCGCTGCTGACGGTACTGCACGAGCCGGAACGGCTGAAGGAGATGCGGCAGACGGTGCGCTCGTTCCTCAGCTGCCTGAAGGACTGCGACCCCTACCTGCGCTTCACCTTCATCACGGGCATATCGAAGTTCTCGCAGGTAAGCATCTTCAGCGAACTGAACAACCTCGACAAGATAACGATGACACCACAGTACTCCACCCTCTGCGGCATTACGCAGGAAGAGCTGGAGACGCAGATGATGCCCTGGGTGGAGCATCTGGCCCAAGACCTCAACCTGAACGTAGAAGAGACGCTGCGACGACTGAAGCGCAACTACGACGGGTACCACTTTGCCAAGGATCTGAAGGACATCTATAACCCCTACAGCCTGCTACAGGCATTCCTATGGAGCGAGACTAAGGACTACTGGTTCGACACAGGAACGCCCTCGTCGCTGCTGAACATGCTCGAGACGTTCGGCACCCGCGTCACGGAGTTTGACGACGGCACCAAATGCGAAGAAAAGGAATTCGACGCCCCAACGGAGAAGATGGTGAACCCCATACCTTTCTTCTACCAGAGCGGCTACCTGACTATTAAGGATTACAGCCCCGCCACAGGGCGCTACATACTGAAATACCCCAACCGCGAGGTGCGCAACGGGATGCTCTTCGCCCTCATACCCTATTACGTGGAGAGCAACACCATCAACACCAATTCGGTAGTGGCCGATGTCTACGAGGCCATCCTTAGCGACAACCTCGACGAGGCACTCGAGATGCTGAAGGTCTATTTAGCTGGTGTCCCCTACGCCGAGAACGCCACCTCGGAAGGCCACTACCAGACGATGCTCTACGTGGTGTTCTCACTCCTTGGCCGCTACGTCCAGATGGAGGTGCGCACGGCTAAGGGCCGCATCGACATGGTGTTCCAGACCGCCACCGACCTCTACGTCATGGAGCTGAAGATTGACCGTCCGGCCAGCGAGGCCCTGCAGCAGATTGACCAAAAGGGCTACCTGCTACCCTTCGGGCAGAGCGGCCTGCGCCTGCACAAGGTGGGCATCTCGTTCAGCACCGAGGAGCGCACGCTCAGTGAGTGGCAGATTGTGGACACACATTAGCTAAACCCCAAAAGGACCATCACAAGAATGGCAGCACAGACATTCGGAAAGACTTGGTGGGGCAGCGAGTGGTTGAAGTCGCTGACCCACATTGACTATGCGAACCGCATTCCGCGCGGGTCGGCCTACGCCAGGAACGGAGCAGTAAAGAGCATCAACGTGGCTGGGAACGTCATCACGGCAAAGGTGAGCGGCAGACGGCCCACTCCCTACAAGGTGACCATCAGCGTGCCACTGTTCAAAAAGGAACAGACGGAGCGGCTGATAAAGGAGCTCCTGAAGCAGCCGGCACTGATCTCCAAGCTGCTGAACCGCGAACTCGACCCAGAGGTGTTTCTGGTAGCGAAGCGCATCGGCCTGAATCTCTTTCCACAGCGGTGGAACGACCTCGACATGCACTGCTCATGCCCCGACTGGGCTGTGCCCTGCAAGCACTTGGCCGCCGTCATCTACATGATGAGCCGGGAGATTGACAACGACCCGTTCCTGGTGTTCGCAATGCACGGCGTAGACCTGCTCGACGAACTGAAGAAACGGGACGTGAAGATTGAAAGGGAACAGATCATGGACGTGCCGGAAATCAGCACACTGCTCATACCCGCCAAAAAACTACGTGAGCCACAGACAGACACGGCAGACTGCCGCCGCGTGGACTTCACCGGCCTGCACGACATCACCGAGCCACTGGCCAACCTGCTGCCAAAGAACCCGTCGTTCTCGCAGAACAAGGACTTCCAGCAGGTGTATGCCAGCCAGATGGGACTCATCTCACGAAAGGCACGCCGCATACTGCAAGGCAAGCTGCTGCCGGGATTCTCTGCCCAAGGAAGGGAATTTGACATCAGGCGCGACATGCGCATTGCCTACCAAGTCAACAAGTTCGGACTTGTGTTCCCAACGGATGGCAAGCCCGGCAAGCCCGACATCATGGACGGCCTGTGGGGCGGCGAGTTCCTCGACGCACTCACTGTGCTGCCCGCCGACTACCTGCCCGACTACGACCCCTCGGTGCAGGCCTTGCACCAGGCACTCTTCTGTGCGCTGCACCTGCTGGCTAACGGTGCCGTGGTGCCACAAATCGTGAAGGTGGCTGACAAATACGACATACGCTGGCTGCCGGCCATGATTGCCGCCGAGGTGGCACAGGTGGTGGCCGAGCTCGACCGGACACTGCCGCCGGGTCTGTTCACACTGATAGCCAAAAAGGGGCGCGGGCATACAACCACCGAACTGGAGAACCAGACGGAATGCCTGCTAAGCTACCTCATAGGGTGCCTCATACACGCCCTGAGCAACTACGCCGAGGAGAGTCCTACGTTCATCGTCTTTTTCAAGCAGTACAGCTACCCCTTCGACGGCATCGGCGAGAAAGCCATGCCCGGTGCCATACGCTCCTGGCTCGACCGACTCTTCCTCTCTCAGCGGCAGTTCCACCCCTCGCTGCTAATCAGCGAGAAAGCTTCAGGAGAGTTCGCTCTCGACATGGCCATCGACTGCGACGGTGAGGCTGTCATGCTGAAGGATGTCCTGACCGACCGGAAGATGGCCGCAAAGCAGTTTGCCATACTGAAGGAACTCTCGCTGCTCGCCTCGCTCATCAACGGCCTGGAACCATACATCAACCGCAACGGAGCAACGCCCATCACGTTCAGCACCGGCGAGTTCGTGCCATTCCTCTTCGACACAATACCCGCCATCCGTCTGCTTGGCGTGCGCGTGCTGCTGCCCAAGTCGCTACAGCAGCTCATACGGCCACGAGTCAGCATGAAGCTGACGAAGAAGCAGGCCGACGGCAAGAGCTACCTGCGACTCGACGAGATGCTGCAATTTGACTGGCAGGTGGCCCTCGGCGACACGCTCGTCTCACCAGCTGAGTTCCAGAAGCTGACGCAACGCGCTCAGGGACTCATACGCTTCAAGCAGCGCTACATCTACGTGGACGAGACAGACATAGCAAGGCTGACGAAAGCCTTTGAGGGCAACCGCCCGATGTCGCCGGCAGAAATGCTACAGGCCGCTCTTACCGAGAGCTACGACCGCGCACCAATCATTCTCGACGACGACGTGCGCCAGCTCATACGCCAGCTCACCGAGCAGGCCGACATCCCCGTGCCCGCCGGCGTCAACGCCACCTTGCGACCCTATCAGGAGCGCGGCTACTCGTGGATGTACCGCAACAGCTGCATCGGCTTCGGAAGCATCATCGCCGACGATATGGGTCTCGGAAAGACACTGCAGGTCATCACGCTCTTGCAAAAGATGAAGGACGAGGGAGCGCTGACGCCCGGACAGCCCGTGCTGACGGTGGTGCCTACTGGACTCGTCACCAACTGGCAGGCAGAGCTGCAGCGCTTCGCACCCGGGCTGACCGTTTTCACCTACCACGGACCGCAGCGCAATCTCAAGGAGTTCAAGTGTGCCGACATCCTGCTCACCACATACGGCGTGCTACGCTCCGACGCCGCCAAGCTGAAGAAGCACGCTTGGCTGGCCGTCGTCATCGACGAGGCGCAGAACATCAAGAACGCCGACACCGCACAGAGCAAGGCCGTACGCTCCATACCCGCCAAACTGCACATCGCCATGAGCGGCACACCGGTCGAGAACCGACTCTCGGAGTTCTGGAGCATCATGGACTTCGCCAACCAGGGCTATCTCGGCAGTGCCAAGTCGTTCAAGGAGGAGTTTGCCAATCCTATACAGAGACAGGGCGACAGCCTCGCGGCCAACCGCTTCCGCCGCATCACGGCACCCTTCCTGCTGCGCCGGCTGAAGAGCGACAAAAGCATCATCAACGACCTGCCCGACAAGATTGAGCAGAACGAGCTGGCACTGCTCACCGAGCCGCAGGCAGCACTCTATCAAGAGACACTCGACCACGCCATGAAGGCCATAGAGGGCATTGAAGCCACCGACCACAAGTCGCTCTTCGAGCGCCAGGGACTGGTGCTGCAGATGATTCTCGCCCTCAAGCAGATATGCAACCACCCGGCACTCTTCCTCAAAAACGGCGATTTCAACCCCGAACTGTCCGGCAAGACGGAGATGCTGCTCTCGCTCCTGGAGTCAATCGTCGAGAGTGGGCAGAAGGTGCTCGTCTTCACCCAGTTCCGCGAGATGGGCCAGATGCTGCAGCAGATGATTGAACGGCGGCTGGGCGTGAAGCCCCTTTTCCTCCACGGCGGCTGTGGCATCAAGGAGCGCCAGGCCATGGTGGACCGCTTCCAGCAGAACCCACGCAGCGATCACGTCTTCCTGCTCTCGCTGAAGGCTGCCGGCACGGGTCTGAACCTCACCGCCGCCAGTCATGTTGTTCACTACGACCTCTGGTGGAACCCGGCCGTCGAGGCACAGGCAACCGACCGCGCCTACCGCATAGGCCAGCACCAGAACGTCGTCGTCCACCGCTTCATCACGCAGAACACCTTCGAGGAGCGCATCGACCAGATGATACAGGACAAGCGCCACCTCGCCGACATGACCGTGGCCACCGGCGAAAGCTGGATCGGGCGTCTCAGCAACGCTGAACTACGCGAACTGTTCAGGTAGGAAGTTCGGCAAGGGCAACAGCGCCTATGTAGGCGAAACCAGCTTCAGCCGCCGCCAGACGAAGCGGGGAATGCGCCGCCACAGCCACGTGACGATGCGCCAGCGCCAGTCGATGACGCGCACGTGGCGCCGCTTCTCGATGGAGCTGACGATGTCGCGGGCCACGTCGGTCTTGTCAAGCAGCATAGGGTAGGGGTCGTCGCCCAGCAGGTCGGTGGCCACAAAGCCCGGGCGGATGTCGGTGAAGCGGATGTTCAGCCGCCGGCTGTTGGCCAGCTGCTCTAATGACTGGATATAGGTATTCTACAGTGCCTTCGTGGCGGAATAGGCCGGGGCAGGCCCCAAGCCCTTCGTGCCCGCAATCGACGAGATGACGGCGATGTGCCCGCCGCCGTGGCTGGCCATGTAGCGGTAGGCGGCGCCCACCATGCGGGCGAAGCCCAGGCCGTTGGTCTCGACGGTCTGCAGCTCGATGTCCTCCTGCAGTTCGCGGTTCTGGTGGCCGATGCCCGAGGCGTGGAAGTACAGGTCCATGCCGCCCAGCCTCTCGGCCAGCTCCACCAGCCTCTGCCCGGCCTCAGCGTCGTTCACGTCAATCTGTTCCGCGACCTCAAACTCCGCCAGCCGTTCCACCCTGCGGGCAGCCACGCCCACCGTCCACCCCTTCTGCCGCAGCAGCCGGGCCACCTCAAGTCCGATGCCCGACGAGGCACCCACAACAATTGCTCGCTTCATAACGGTGCAAAAATAGGCAATTTCCCCCAATCTCCCAAATTTTTCATTCGTTTTTTGGGCTTTCCAATTATTATTCGTATCTTTGCATTGAAATTGAAACCCTTAGAACAAAAGAGTATGGAGGCAACACCAAGAAAAAGACTAACGGTCAGTATTCCTGAATATGCGATGAACGACCTCAGGAAAGAGGCTGAACTTACGGGATGGAGCCTGAGCGCACTTGCAGGAGAATATATCCTTGATGCGATGTACCATGAGCCTAACGAAGAGACGAAAGCTGCCATTGAGGAGGCTCGTAGCGGCGTGGATATGGAAGAGGTTGACATGAGCAGTTTCGAGAATTTCAAGAAATCCCTTGGACTATGAAGAACGTCAGGCTGTCTGGAAGATTCAAGAAAGACGTTAAGCGATATAAGCATAAGGATGAAAAACTAAAGAAGCTGTTTAAGATAGTAGAAATGCTACGGCAAGACAAGCA
Organism: uncultured Prevotellaceae bacterium; assembly: GCA_946185285.1. Taxonomy (GTDB): domain Bacteria; phylum Bacteroidota; class Bacteroidia; order Bacteroidales; family Bacteroidaceae; genus Prevotella. The sequence continues at coordinate 676 of CAMHIS010000024.1, read as the reverse complement.
GTTGCCTCCAGAGAACGAACCTCATATGCTTCACGGTCAGTATAAAGGCTGTATGGAATGCCACATTGAGGATGATTTCCTGCTGATCTGGATTGATGAGATGTCCAATACCATTAAACTGTTACGCCTTGGCACACACCACGAATTGTTTGGAAAATAGTTTTCTTTTTCTTTCTTTGCTTGCACATTTCAATTATTATAACTACCTTTGCGGTCGCTTTTACCCCCAGGCCATGCCGTAATCTACAAGTAAGCGGAGCGGTGTAGAAGGGGAGGAGCACTACATTTTGGAAATGCGTCGCTGACGCTTTGTTTTTAGCTACCTTGATTCCTTATTTTGTCCAGCAACGGTAACAGATACAGGAAGTACACACATTTGGAATACGAAAAAGCCAAATGAATTTTTAAATAAAGAATCCGTCAATCCGTCACTTTCGTCCTATCACATTCGTAATCAGAAGGTTACGAGGTGACGGATTGAGGTGACGGATGACGGATGGAGGAAATGAGCGGTGACGAACTGGCCGATTATCTTTACTGTCCGCAGTGATTCACCGCCCGTGAACAAACATTCACCGGCTGTGAACATCGGCTGTATGCAGCGGGTGCTCACGTACTGGTGGTAAGCGTATCCGCTTTTACATCTTGCACACAATTTCAAGTTTGACTACCTTTG